>MHBF01000170.1:0-45961 GCA_001803225.1 Lentisphaerae bacterium GWF2_44_16
TTACAACCAATTCATCCAAAGAAAATCCGTTATCCGCTAGACAAAACGACAAATCAAGATTAATTTTCCCTTGCATCCTGAGACTCCTTTTTTGATTATTTTCGCAAATATCAATTTAGTCTCGGATGCACTTTTATTAAAATCATTATTTCAGAACAACTTTTGCGACATTAACCTTTTTTTTATTTTAAAAGCTTTCTCTACTTCTCATTTTCCTCTTTTATGATCACAATCATTTCCCTGAGATGAGTCATTGCCGTTTCCGCATCTTTTACGGCGGCCTGTCTTATTAAACGAGTTTCACGGTTTGAAACGTTTGGGTCGTTTGCGCTTGAAGGTTTATATTTTTTAGACAGAGAAATATCACCCGGGTCACTTTTCAAATTTACGCTTCGCCTCGCTTTTTCAATAGTATCCTGAAGTATGAAAGTATATCTCGGGATATTGATGTCTCCCTTCACACCCATTCTTATAACTTCAGATTGAAGATTTCTCCCGAGAAACTTTAAACGTTTTAAATCTTCCAAGTGCTCCTTGAAGGACAGACTGCTTTCAGATTCGTAGAATGTTTCCCTGTATTCTCTTCCGACTTTTGTAAGCAGAATTTCAAATTCGGCAAGATTTTTAAAACGGATGACTGGCTGCTTTTTTATCGGTTCAGGTTTTTCTTCCATCGCAACAATTTTCTCTGTTGTTTCGATGTTTTTCTCAGGTTCTTCGTCCCATTCACAGATAAAGCCCTGAATTTCGGCCCCGGAATAAAAGAACCATTTATCCTTTCCATTAAGAGGGGAATAGACCATTCTGTGGGCGTTTTTTCTGACGGATTCCGGCTGTTTTCCCGACCAGTTGTAATAAATGAAAAGGCTGTTGTTGGTCCATTTCCACTTTTTTTCTTCTTCATCATAAAAAGCCCCAAGCAGGACAAGACCGTCAATATTTTTTACGCTGTTGAAAAGAAAGTCGTTTTCAGGCTTGGATTCAATGCATGCCAGATATCCTCCCATGACCTCACATTTTTTTCTGGCATCCTTCCAAGTGGTATCCTCCTCAAATATCCTGTAGCAATGGTCTCCGAATCTCAGGAGAGGATTTGTCTTCAGTGAGGGATTAGCATTTTCGGTCTTACTCTCAGGTACTGGAATTTCTGTTTTTACGGTTTTAACCCCTTCTTCTTTTTCTTCTCCTTGTTTTGTTTCGACAGTTGCTTCCTCAAGATTTTTTCCTTCCGTTTTTTCTTCCATTGGGACAGCGTCTCCGACTTTCTCGAAAGAGGCGTCACTTTCATTTATGCCTGGAGGCGTGGTATTTTTTTCAGGGGCCTCGTTTTTGGGAGCGACCTGATACGAGACGGCCTTTATGACAATGGGAGCTTTTCCAATGGCTTTAAAATCTCCCGGTTGTGAAGGGATTATTTCGATAATTTCCCTTTTCTGAGGTTCTTTCTTGCTGGTATTCTCAGCAAGAGAATATAGATACTCGACTCCGCAATATATCATGCTCAGTAGAAAAACTATTAAAATTATATTCAATATGGTTTTCATTTCGTTTCGTCTTCCTTTTTGATTTCAATTACCTGACAAGCATTGGAGATTAGAGAGCAGAAAGTTCTCATGATGAGTCCGGAATATGATTTTCAATTCGTTGCGGTCTGGATATTGTTATTTGCGGTAAATACATTTCTCGCTCCTTTTTTTCAAGGAGGCAAGCCCATAAAAAAAGCGTGCCTCAATTACATCAGTTCTGAGGCATCGCCAAACGCCTTGAGAAACACGCAAAAGAGGCACGCATTTACGCGGCTCTCAATGCGTCGTTTCTCATAGTTTAAATTTGGCGATTTACAGAACTAGACGACTTCATTGAAAGTCAGAGGACTTTCAAGCTATATTTATATTATGATTTTATTCTTCGATAGAATGCTCCTTATTGTTTATAAACTGTTTAATCATATCATTGAAGCTTTGTATGTCAAGGTGTTCTGAATTGTATAAAGATACTTTTTTGGGTAAGTTCTTTGATACTGTTTAGCCTGACATTTAATTCTTTTTCATCATCAAAAAATTCTTCTATGGTTTTAATCAACAGATGAATATTACAGTATGGGTTCATCTCATATATTTTTCTGCCGGGATTTCCTTTTTCAGCTTCCTCTATCAGCTTTTCCGCATTTTTCATTGCGGTTTCAAGCCCGTACAATCCCCCTACTTCATCAAATATTTTCCCTGTGTTTTTTTCATAATCTTTGATATAATCACTGAATCTTTTGTCAGCGCGTAATTCATCACAAGAAGAAAACGGTCCTATTTTATTATGGAAATGAAGCATCAGCCAGACTTCAAAACAGATTGCTGAAAACGCAATTCCTATTTTCCCGACGTTACGGGCTTCATCATAAGTAGCCGGAATTCTGTCATGCTTATCACGGTCGAAAACCAGCCAGATAATATCTCCGTTTTCAAACTTGCACTGTTTCTTTTTCTTAGTTTTTCTTACTTCTTTCAATAAACCGTATGGAACATGGTTTTCAGGCTGTCTAAGCACGAAACGTGTCATAGGGTAATTTTTTGCTTTAATATACCCCTTTATATAGTTGATTTCCGTCTTTTCTCCCTCGGTAAAAATAAAAATTTTTGAAGTGCTTCGCTTTTCTTTATTCCGTTTTGCCATTTTCGACCTCGTTAAGGATATCTTTCAACTCCTGATAACGGATTTGCGGCAGAGCGTCAAAACGCCCATCCATGTACCACCGTGCAAAATCAATATCTTTTCGAACTTTAAACTCATCCATCGCATATAACTCAGTAACTCCGTAACTGTCTTTCTGGGTAAAGAGCAGTTGATCCCTTCTCATATAATCGCTGTTCAACAGATTAATATTATGGGTAGTATAAATCAACTGTGCGTTTCCAGTATTTACTTCGGGATCATTGAAAAGTTTTATTATAAGTTCGGCAATATACGGATGAAGTTGTACGTCGAGCTCATCGAATAAAAGAACAGTTCCATCCGACAATGTTTTAAATAAAACGGGTGCAAGCTCATATACTCTTCGTGTCCCTCCGGATTCATCTTTCAATTCAAAAGCATTTTTACTTTCCCCGTGAAAAAACAGCGGTTGAATTTTAAATTTTTCAAGTATTGTTCTTTTCAATTCTTCAGGCATATCATCAGGTAATTTAATTTTGCTGGTATCTATCTCTTTGATAGAGATATGATCGATTCCAAAATCGGCAAATGACAACAATGCCGATAATTTTTTCCTGAAGAATTCATTTTTCAGTAAGTCAAGAGAAGACGAGCTTCTTCTTTCGTCCATTGTGTTAATAGACGAAACATAACGGTAAAGATTCCTCAGCTTATCAGAAACACCATTTTCATTTACGACACAACTTAGAAACAACTGATTTTTCAGGCATGAAATACTTTTGGATTTTCCATCCAGGTATTCTCCCGGATTTACATGGTTTTCATTATCCGTAGGGTTTTCTCTGTGGAACAAGAGGGCCTTTTGATTTTTGGGATAAAAATACAGATATTCCTCAATAATCCGGGTGGCTGTAAACTTAAATCCGTATATATACCGTATTTTATCCAGACCCATGAAGTCCAGTTCAAAAGCTGTCGGTAAATTTACTGATTCATCATCAAGCCTGAAAGGGTCATAAACCGTTATCGGATCATCCTGTTTCAAGGAGTCAGAAATACGAATAAATTCCTGAAATGCTTCAAACGCCTTTATTACATTACTCTTTCCCGAAGCATTGGCACCGTGAATTCCGGCAGTTCTCAGGATACGCAATTTACCGTTATTGAATTCGCTCAAATTTCCAGGATATTCCTTCATGCTCCCGGCTTCCATATTCAGGACAAGTTTATCCTTTATGGAACGGAAATTACTTACGGAAAAAGAAATTATCATAGTCTCAACCTTTAAATTGATTGTTTTTGCAGAAAAAATACAAAAACCACTAAAATATAGAATGCAGAATAGGAAATTCAAGTTTTTCCATGCCATTCCAGTAAAAAACTGTTCAAATAGGTAAATACGTCAAAGTGAAAGTTCAACGATATCTTACACCGAGGCCCTTTTTATTGGGGCATTTGTTGTAAAGATTGATGGCTTCGGGCATTTTCAGACGCATTTCCTCAATTCTTTTTTCGCTCATCGGGTGGGTGGAAAAAAATTCTCCGAAAGGACCGGAAGAACCTACAGTTTTAAACTTATTCCAGAAGGATATGGCGGCATTGGGGTCATATCCTGCCTTTGCCATTAACATCAGACCAATATAATCAGCTTCGTATTCATGAAGTCTGCTGTAAGGAAGCATTCCGCCGACTTCCGTGGCAATGCCATAAGCCTGCGTCCAGGCGGTATTTCCTTTTGTAGCGGCGGAAACCACCTGAAGGCCAGCCGACTGAACTGCGGCCTGTGACATTCTTTCGCCGCCGTGCCGTGCGATGGCATGACCTATTTCATGCCCCACCACTGAAGCGAGTTCGGCGTCATTGGCGGCCAGTTTGAAAAGTTCCGAATAAACGGCGACTTTTCCGCCGGGCAGGCAAAAAGCGTTTGCCTCCTTTGACTGGAAGACTCTGAATTCCCACTTGAAATCGGACTGTCCGGATATCTGCGCGATGCTCGTACCAACCCTCAGAAGGGCCTCATTGTATTGCTGATTGGTACATTTTTTTTCTTTGGCGCAGACCTCTCTCCATGCGTCTTCGCCGAGCTGGTCTTCCTGAGCTTTGCTTGTCATCAGGAACTGGCTTCTACCCGTATAGGGGACAGTCTGGCAGGCCGCAAGCGTCAAGGCAAGAACCAGAACGGCAAATATATTTGCAGAAATTCTTTTCATACTCCCCCCAATGCCCCTTAAATGGTGTTTCTGATAAACAGGAGATAGAGCAGTAATATAACACCGATAAGATAAGTAAGCCAGCCGATCTGCCTGCCTTTTCCGCCCAGGAGTTTTATGACTGGATACGCGATAAAGCCTATCGTCATGCCGTCGGCTATGCTGTAAGTGAAAGGTATTCCCGTGAGTATAAGAAAAGCCGGAGCGGCTTCGCTGTAGTCGTCCCATTCGATATTGGAAATGCTCTTTATCATCATAGCGCCGACTATCACGAGGGCCGGGGCGGTGATTGAATTACAGTGCGCGACCATATTAACAAACGGCGCCGCAAAAAGAGCGGCGATAAAACACAATCCCGTCACAACTGCCGTCAGCCCTGTTTTGCCTCCGTACTCGACCCCTGTCGCGCTTTCAATGAAAGCTGTGACAGTGCTGTGCCCGCAGACGGAACCGAAAAGAGTGCCGCAGGCGTCCGCGGCAAAGGCTTTTTCCGAATTAGGGAGCTTGTTGTCCTTTATAATTCCGGCATGAGTGCCCACGGCTATTATTGTACCCATCGTGTCGAAAACGTCCATAAACGTAAATATGAGTATCAACGGCAGAAGCTTGTACAGCAGAGGCCAGATGTTGACAAGGTCCATCTGCGCGAAAACAGGCGACGGGTCAGGCGGCAGCGAGAACGGAAAAACAAGTGAGGTCTCTCCCAGAAGAAGCGCTGAAACAGTAGCAATGATAATTCCCCATAAAATGCTTCCCCTGACTTTATAAATATTCAGTACGGCCGTGGATACGAGGCCTATGAAAAACACGGCTATGGCGGCGCTTTTCATATTCTCGGCCATTGTGAGATTGTTATTGATAATACAGATAAGGCCGCTGTTTCTGAGCCCTATCAGCGCTATGAAAAAACCTATACCTCCGACTATGGCGCTTTTCAGGCTCGGGCTTATGGATTCAAGTATGAGCTTCCTTATGTTCAGAAAAGATATCAGCAGAAAAATCAGTCCCGAAAGGAAAACCACGCCGAGGGCCAGTTTCCATGCCCCGGCATCGCCCGCTTTCAGTCCGAGGGCCCCGGCACAGAGGGGAAGCGCGGTCAGGACAAAAAAGAAATTCTCTCCCATTCCCGGCGCGAGCGCTATCGGATAGTTGGCTAAAGCGCCCATCAGGATGGACGCGAAGGCCGAAGCTATGCATGTCCCGGCAATCAGCGCGTTAAAATCCATTCCGGTATCGATCTTGAAAAGCCGTCCCGACATTATCATCGGCTGAAGAAATATTATATATGACATAGCAGCGAAAGTAGTTACCCCGGCCGCCACTTCGGTTATAAATTTTGAATTGCGTTCCTTTATCAGAAAAAACTTTTCAATTCCGGCAAACATTTTGTCGCTCCATTTCTTATCCGCAAAAATGAAAACTATATCGGCAATCACGTATTTTCAAAATTTTTCCGTGATTTTCATTTGGGAAGCTGTGTTTGAAAATCCCTTTCTTTAAACTATAATAGACGGATAACAATCTATTTCATGGGGTTTACAAAAATGTCAATATATGTTGAAAAAGGCGGAGAAAATGTCTCCATATCGTCATCCGAACTTAAAGAGCTCGTAGCCGCTTCGTTTAAAAATATAGGGAAACCGTTCAAGAAGATACTACTGCTCCCTCCCGACATCACACGCCTGAACTCGCAGGCAGGGCCGATAACCGCGATGATATACGAGATGTTTTCATCCCGGGCGCAGATTGACATAATGCCCGCGCTGGGAACGCATAACGTAATGCCGGAACATGAACTGCGTTCGATGTTCGGGAAAAATATTCCCCTCGAATGCTTCAAGGCGCATGACTGGCGCAATGATATCGTTCACAAAGGCACAGTCCCCGGCACGATGCTTAAAGAATGGTCTGAAGGCAAAGTTGACTATGAAGTAAATGTAGAAGTCAATAAAACCCTCTTCAGCGGCTATGACCTTATAATCTCAATAGGCCAGGTGGTCCCGCATGAAGTGGTAGGCATGGCAAATTATACAAAAAATATCATGGTCGGGGTCGGCGGTTCCGACACAATAAACAAATCCCACTTCCTCGGGGCTGTTTATAATATGGAAAGAATAATGGGACGTGCCGACACTCCGGTAAGAAAACTTTTCAATTACGGCGTTCAGAAATTCATGGGCGATCTGCCGATTTATTACATGCTGACCGTGATGGCAAGAAATAAAAACACCGGTAAAATGGAAATGAAAGGTTTTTACACAGGGGACAACGATGAAGCCTTCCTCAAGGCCTCCCTCCTGAGCCAGCAGACAAATCTGGAACTCCTCGACAAGCCGTTGAAAAAAGTAATCGTATATCTCGACCCCGAAGAATTCAAAAGCACATGGCTTGGAAACAAAGCCGTTTACCGTACAAGAATGGCTATCGACGACGACGGAGAGCTTATAGTTCTCGCTCCCGGTCTGAAGGAATTCGGCGAAGACAAGGAAATAGACCGCCTGATAAGAAAATACGGCTACAGGGGAACTCCCGCCACGCTCAAAGCCGTAAAAGACAATGACGATATCAGAAAAAACCTCAGCGCCGCGGCGCATCTGATTCACGGTTCGTCCGAAGGCCGTTTCAAGATCACTTACTGCCCCGGCCCAAAGGTTTCTAAAGAAGAAATCCTCGGCGCAGGCTTTGAATACGGCGATCTTGCCGCAGTTTCCGCAAAATACAACCCGGAAAAACTGAAAGACGGCTTCAACACGATGCCGGACGGAGAGGAAGTTTTCTATATCAGCAACCCCGCCCTCGGCCTTTGGGCTTGCAGAAACAAATTCGAAGCCGCAGGATAATCCGCTGTCATATGATATTATATGTCCTATGAGTCACATAGGGCTTCTCTGTCCAGAACAATAAAAGCACTAATAAAAGTTGTCAGAATCCTCTTAAAGGTTTATATTCTCGAAGCATGCAAAACGGAAATGAAAATATTTGAGAAAGAAAACTGCTATGAACAACATCAAATTATTTGAGAATAAAAAAGTCCGGTCTCATTGGAGTGATGCGGATGAGCGATGGTATTTTGCAATAGTTGATGTCATAGCTGTCCTGACCGACAGTATAGATCCCGGCGCTTATTGGCGCAAGCTCAAAGAACGCTTAAAAGCTGAAGGAAATGAAACCGTGACAAACTGTCACGGTTTGAAAATGACAGCGGCGGACGGCAAGATGCGCCTTACCGATGTTGCTGATACAGAACAATTACTCCGGCTTGTTCAATCTATACCGTCCCCGAAGGCCGAACCGTTTAAGCGCTGGCTGGCGAAGGTAGGTTATGAACGACTGCAGGAAATAGAAAACCCCGAAATAGCATCAAAACGCATGCGCGAAATTTATAAGGCAAAAGGCTATTCCGACGAATGGATAGAAAAACGCATGCGCGGTATAGCCGTTCGCGATGAGCTTACTGAAGAGTGGAAAAAACGCGGCGTGAAAGAGCAGACAGAATATTCCATACTTACCGCGGAAATCAGCAAGGCTACATTCGGTATGACGCCATCTGAATATAAAAAGTTCAAAGACCTGGACAAACCAGCGGATAACCTGCGCGATCATATGACGGACCTTGAATTAATTTTTACGATGTTGGGCGAAGCGTCAACTACTGAAATAGCACGTAAAAAAGATGCTCAGGGTTTCCCCAAAAATAAAAAAGCCGCAGTCGATGGCGGCAATATCGCCGGAAACGCAAGAAAGGAACTCGAAAAAAAATCCGGCACTAAAGTCTCAACCAGAGAAAATTACAAAGAATTGCCGGAAATAAAGCATAAGGCGTTAAAACAGGGAAAATAAAAAGTTATCTCTTTCCATCTCTGTATTCGGTGGGGGATTTTCCGGTAATGGTTTTAAACTGTCGGCTGAACATATAAATGTCGCCGTATCCGCATAAACGGGCAGTCTTTCCCACGGAAAGGCCGCTGGAATCCAGAAGGAATTTTGCTTTTTCCATTCTCGTCTGAATCAGGAATTCCCTGAAACTGATGCCGGTCGCGGACTTGAAAAGCCTTGAAAAATGATCGCGGCAGTATGAGGACTTTTCCGCGATTTCCTTGAGCGAATGACGCCTTTCGGGATAATCCATTATCTCCCGCTTTATATTTTCTATGAACAGGCGGTTTTCATCCATTGCCTCATCGCTGGAGATACTGAAGTCCTGATATGAAATCTCCGCCAGCGCCGCCTTAAGCCATATTTCCGCGGAGTCATGCCTGTTTTCCCTGAAACGAAGCGCCATTCTCTCAAGTATGCCTGTGAAAAACGGAGAATTCGAGATTTTTCTGTAACGCGCCGGGACCCCGTTGAAAGGCCTCAATACCCTGCCGCCGGTGTCCAGAAAATCAAAGTGCGCGTAAATCACCAGCAGAGGGTCTTTTTTGTCCGTAATCCCATAATAAGAATCTTTCCCTCTCAATATGAAACAGTCCCCCGCGGAAAGCATGTATTCCCGCCCGCCTTCAAACACTGTCAGTTTGCCTTTCCCGCCTAATATGCACCATAAGTCATAGTCGGGAAATGAAGTCCCGGATATCTTCCATTTCCACTCACTGCCGCACTGCACTTTACCGGCGCTGTTTATTTTTATATCTTTGCTATCCATATCGTAAAATGACAAATAAAATATCTTTAAAATCCATTTTCAAATTCATAAATGTATATTATAATTTAATATAAAATCTGAATTTAACAAATACAAGAGTTTAAAAATGAAAAATAACGACAAGGCCATACTCAGGGAACTCGCCGAAAAATATATGGAAAAGGCAAATGACCCCATACAGGAAGAACGCAGAAAAATATGGCGGCATCTCAACAGTCTGCAAATGATAAGACCGGCAATTTACATAAGGGCATTCGCCTGGCGCGAAATGCCGCAGTCACAATGTTTCTGCAATGACCCATTTCTCAGGGGAATTGAAGACAAATTGAGAACAGAGATCTTCCGTTCGTCTTTCGGGGATGATTACATTATTGAACCGTGGCTGACTATGAAGGCCGCCTCCAATTGTTCCGGCTGGGGAATCACGGGAAAGCGTAACTTTACCGAAGAGCAGGAAGTGATGGGCGCTTATAAAGAAGACTATCCGATAAAAGAACTATCCGATATAAAGAAACTGAAAGTCCCGTCACATTCTATAAATGAGGAAGAGACAGCGCAAAAATTTGAAACTCTTGGAAGCATGGTCGGGGACATCATAAAAATCAAAGTTGACAGAGGCCCGGTATATCTTAATTTTGCCGGCGATATCTCCACCGAACTGGGCCATCTGAGAGGAATAGAAAACATCATGATGGACATGATGGACAATCCGGGATGGCTTCATGAACTGCTCTCATTCATGAGGGATGGAATACTGAAAGTCCATGAGGAAGCTGAAAAGGCCGGGGACTGGGGACTTGTCAATCATTACAATCAGGCAATGCCTTACAGCCTAGAACTGGAAGACCCTGAACCGTCAACTCAAAACGTCGCGAGAAAAAAGTTATGGTGCTTCATGGCATCTCAGGAATATACCTGTATTTCGCCGGAAATGTTCAATGAGTTTCTTCTGCAATATCAGATACCGATAATCGAGAAATTCGGACTTTCCGCTTACGGCTGCTGTGAAGACCTCACCGCTAAAATCCCGTTCCTGAAAAAAATCCCTAACCTGAGGCGCATAGCGCTGACACCGTTTATGAACATTGAACGCTCCGTAGAAAGCATAGGCAGGGATTATGTCATAAGCTACAGGCCCAGTCCCGCGGACATGGTTTCCTATGATTTCGACAGGGACAGAATAATGGGAATATTGAAAAAGGGCCTCTCTCTTTGTAAGGGCTCGCAGTTCGATATCACCCTGAAAGATGTGGAAACCGTAGAACGCGACCCGGAAAGAATACGTAAATGGGTCGCAATAGTCAGGGAAGCCCTTGACGAGTTGTAAAAGGGATTAATAACGTGATGTGCGAATTTTTTTGAGTTTATTTTAACTTAAAAAAGGTGCAGGCCCTTGGGTCTGCTCGCCTCCGGCGGCGATAGAGCCGGTCGCCCTGTCTTCAGAGCGAAAGCACATTGGTGCGGAAATTAAACCTTGCTGTGGGGCTGTATGTTCCCTGCGAAGCAAGGGGAACATACAGAACATCCTGCAGGCAACGTTCTGCTCGCGCAAGCGCATTGCAGCCCCAATCCACAAAATTATTTTGCGCTGATGCGCATTTCGCCTTCGGCGACCCGGTAATTCGCACCGGGACGCGAGCAGACCCAAGGGCCTGCACCTCAATTGTTTGCTTCGCAATTTTTTTTGACAGAAAACTTGCACACGGCGTTTAATACCTTTACCTTATTCCTCAACCTGTCATTGACTGAGGTTGAGAGATGTCTGAAAAAATCAAAGTCGGCATAAGCAGATGCCTTCTCGGCGAAAAAGTGCGCTATGACGGACAGCACAAACTCGACCCTTACCTGAAAGACGTTCTCGGCAAATTCGTTGACTGGGTGCCGGTATGCCCTGAATTCGAATGCGGCCTCCCAGTGCCGCGCGAAGCCATGAGGCTTGTCGGCGACATACCATCCCCCCGTCTCCTTACCATAAAAACAGGAATTGACCACACTGAAAAAATGCTGAAATGGGCTTCCATTAAAATAAAAGAACTCGAAAAAGAAGAACTCTGCGGTTTTGTTTTCAAAAGCAAATCCCCCAGTTCCGGCATGAAAAACGTGAAAGTTTACAGTAGCAGAAACGGCACGTATCCCGAGAAAAAAGGCATCGGAATTTTCGCCGCGGAACTGATGAAAAGTTTTCCCCTGCTCCCGGTGGAAGAAGACGGACGGCTGAATGACCCGTCCGTCAGGGAAAACTTCATCGGAAAAATCTTTATATACGGCAGATGGGAAAACCTCATGAAAAACAATCCCTCCATAAGCGGGCTTATTTCTTTTCATGCACGACACAAGCTAATCATAATGGCCCACAGCCGCAAACACCTGACGGAACTCGGCAGGATGCTTGGCAATCATAAAAAAGCGGATAAGGATATTTTCGATTCCTATCTTCAAATCCTGATGGAAGCTCTCCGCTTCAAGGCGAATACAAAGAAAAACGTAAACGTCCTCCAACATGCCGCCGGGTATTTCAAGAAAAAACTCCCGGGAGACGAGAAAAAAGAATTGCAGGATCTGATTATGAAATATTACAACGGCTTCATTCCGCTTTCAGTGCCTCTAACTCTTCTGAAGCACTACATAAAAAAATACAGCAATGCGTACCTCTCAGAACAATATTACTTCAATCCGTTCCCGGAAGAACTCGGGCTCAGAAATTATCTGTAAAATTCTTGCAATAAGGAGAGTAATGCGGTAAATTAAAGACGGAGGCAAGGTGAAATTATGAGAAGATTTTCTTTCTGCCATACCGCTTTCACGTTCGGTGTAATCCTGCTGGTTTTCTCTCCCTTGAAATTCATGCCAGGCTTGTCTCTGATGTATCTTCCATCAGTGATTTTCGTGTATGGGATTACTTTCTCTATACTTTTCGATATATATAAATCTGTTCAATTTTTTTCGCGTTTTTGTCAGTCCTCGTCATAATAAGTGTATTCAATTACTGATAAGCTGTTTTTCTTAAGTTTACAGGAATAAAATAGAATATTCTATTGCCTGCATGGAGTTTTTATGATATTTTTATTATATATTCTCCAAAACTGATAAAGGCCGGGGGGGAAATGCCTTATAAGAAACATATCAGAGAACACCTCAGAAAAATGCGGGCAAACCTTAACGCCCTGAAGGAAGATCCGCATAAAAGCGGACAGGAAAAAACTCTCCGGAAATCGCTGGCGCTCCTTGACGGACTGGAAAAACTCTATGACATTTCTGAAAAAAAATCCCGCGCCCTGAAAAAAGAGCTTTCACAGAAAAAAACCAGACTCAATAAAACTGAAGAAACACTGAGGCGCGAAATTATCGAGTCGGAAAAAGCAGGAAAGTTCATCCACAATAACGAAAAAAAACTGATAAAGCATCATCGGAAACTGGAAAAGAAGGTAAAGGAGCGGACCAAAGAACTCGAAACAATGAACGAAAAGCTTTTAAGAGAGGCTGGGGAACGCAAAAAAGCGGAAAAGATTCTGAGGGATAATGAGAAAAGACTCAGGATGATACTTGACGCCACGTCAGATGGAGTATGGGATTACAATCTGAAAACCGGAGAGGCATTTCACAGCTGGGTTAAGGCGCTGGGGTATAACCCCGAAGAAATACCAAATGAAATTGGCGCTTTTACGGAACTCCTCCATCCGGACGACAGGAAAAAAACCATCGATAAAATAAACAGAGTACTTAAAAGTTTATCCATTGATAACTATTCCTTTGAATTCAGAATGAGAAACAAGCAGGGTGAATGGCGCTGGATACTTAGCAGAGGCAAAGTTGTCAGCCGCGACGAAAAAAACCGTCCGTTCAGGTTGCTTGGAACGCATTGCGATATAACAGAACATAAACTCGCCGAAGAAGCGTTGAGGGCAAATTCTCTGAGATATAGAAAGCTTTTCAATAACGTTTATGACGCTGTATTAACGACAAAGCTTGAGAAAAACAGGCCCGGCCCTTTTATAGAAGTTAATAAGGCCGCATGCAAACTGACGGGATTTGAAAAGGAAACCCTCATCGGTATGGACCCCTCCGAAATAATCGCCGCCGGAAAAAGCCCTGCAAGGGAAATGATAGGAAAACTCGCGAGGAACCAGAACACGCTTTTTGAACTTCCCATAATCACGAAATCGAAAAAACGCCTCATCGCGGAAGTCCGCTCGCATATTTTCAATATGGGAAATGAGAAATTCATGATCCTGCTCATGCGCGATATAACCTCGCGCAGGCAAGCTGAAAACAAACTCCGTCTCAGTGAAGAACGCCTGAGGCTCGTGCTTGAAGCCACCAGCGACGGCCTGTGGGAATGGAACATTGAAGACAACACTTTCAGATATGACAGAAGAATTATCTCTCTTCTCAAACTCCCGGAGCATGGCAAGGAATTTGAAGCCCGCACTTTCAATATTTTCAAGGAGGCTATCCACCCTGAAGACAGAGAGCGCTTTGAGATCAAGATGAAAAAACACCTGAAAGGAAACACCAAGACTTTTGATTGTTCACTGAGGATTAAATCAAAATCAAACAGGCATGAATGGTTTTTGTGCAGGGCCATAGCCATAAGAGATCTCTCGGGAAAACCCGTGACAGTCGTTGGAAGCATAGAAGACATTGAGGAAAGAAGGCGTTTTGACGAACTGAAAGAACAGTTTGAGTTCCAGCAGAAACTTATTGACGCCATACCCATACCGGTATATTATAAAGACCTCCATGGAAGATATATAGGCTGCAATAAATCAATGCTCTCCTTCTTCAATACCACAAAGGACAGGCTTATCGGAAAAACCGTTTTCGATTTTAAGGAAAATGATACTGAAACCGGGCATAAAATACAGGCTTCCGAAAGAGATTTTCTAAAGACAGGAAAAAGCTTTCTGAGCGAGATGGAAATAATTATAGATAAAAGAAAATACAATATAATGACCTATAAGTCGCTGCTTTTCGCTAAAGACGATACTCCAGAATGCGTGGTAGGCGCTCTGATAGACATAAGCCGTCAGAAGACTGTTGAAAATGCCCTGAGAGAAGCCCAGCTTAAACTGAATACCATCCTGGACACAATGCGTGAAATCATAATATGTCATGACAATGACATGAAAATAATGTGGGCAAACAAAGCCGCTCTTGAAACCTTCATGAAAACTGAAAAAGACATAATAGGAAAACTCTGCCATGAGGTATGCTTCAGCGCCGGAATCCCATGCGGTGACTGTCCAGTGGTAAAAGCCAGGGCCTCAGGAAAAATGGAAAGCTCACTGATAAAATCTTCAGGCGAGAGATTTTTCGAGATATACGGATATCCGGTAAATAATTATGACGGAAATTCCTCCGGTTCCGTTGAAGTCATACTGGATGTAACCGAAAGAGAAAACGTCCGCATCAAAGCGGAAGAAAATAAGGAAAAACTTATACAGGCGGATAAGATGAATTCCCTGGGTTTCCTCGTCGCTGGCGTAGCCCACGAAATAAATAACCCGACAAACTACATAATGATAAATATCTCAATTTTAAGGAAAATATGGAACAGCTTATTGCCGCTGCTGAAAGAATATTCATCGGAACACGGCAGTTTTCAGGCAGGCGGCATAAATTCAGAAGATATGGCCTCACAATTGCCGGACCTTATCTTCGGGATAGAAGAAGGGGCCGACAGAATAAAGAACATAGTGGATAATCTCAAGGATTACGCGAGGCCTTCCCCCATAGACATGTCTGGCACCGTGGATATCAATACCGCCGTTGAAAGGTCAATAGTCCTGATGACAAGCCTCATAAAAAGGTCAACAAACAAATTCCATCTGGAATACGGTGAAAAAATACCGGAAGTAAAAGGCGATATCCGCAGAATAGAACAGGTAATAATAAATTTAGTTCAGAACGCGTGTCACGCTCTGGAAAATAAAGAGAAAGCCCTTTATATTAAAACATACCGTGACACGAAAAACGCCAAGGCAATAGTGGAAGTGCGCGATGAAGGCAGAGGTATATCTCCGGAGAATATGAAACACATAAGCGATCCTTTTTTTACGACCAGAAGAGACTCCGGAGGCACCGGCCTCGGGCTTTCCATTTCCCTCAGTATTATCAACGATCATAACGGCGTTCTTGAATTTGATTCAGCGCCGGGAAAAGGCACAACCGCAAAAATAATTCTTCCGGTAAAAAACAGCAGAACCAGAAATATATCAAACTGAAAAGAGATATCCATCCCATGGAAAAAAGCTTGTACCCTTTAAATCCGATACTGATTATAGACGATGAAAAAATAGCTCTCAGAAGCTATGAGCTGGCGTTCCTGACGTCTGGAATTAATAACATAATCTGCTGTGAGGACAGCAGAAAAGCTTACGAACTGGTAAAAAACAAAGAACCTGAACTCGTGCTGCTGGACCTGGTAATGCCATATGTCAGCGGAGAGGAACTCCTGGAAAAAATCGCGGCGGAATACCCGGGCATCCCAGTCATAATGGTAACAGGCGTAAACGAAATAAATTCCGCAGTGAACTGCATGAGGAGCGGGGCCTCGGATTACATAGTGAAACCGATAAGTTCGGAAAGACTAATCAGCAGAGTAAGAAAAGTCCTGGAACTTCATGAACTGCGCAAAGAAAATATCAGCCTTCAGGAACGTATGCTTTCCGGCAAATACACATCCCATGAGGCCTTCTCCAGAATAGTAACCCGTAACAAGCAAATGCTTTCCATTTTTCAGTACTGCGAAGCTATCGCGAAAAGCAGACAGCCGGTACTTGTAACAGGCGAAACAGGTTCCGGCAAGGAATTGTTTGCGCAAGCCATCCACCAGCTCAGTGAATCTTCTGGCAAATTCGTGCCCGTCAATATTTCAGGTTTTGATGACAGCCTCCTTTCGGATACGCTTTTCGGCCATAGAAAAGGCGCCTTCACAGGCGCCATGGAAAACCGTGACGGAATGATAGAAAGGGCCTCCGGCGGTTCTCTTTTTCTTGACGAAATAGGCGACCTCAATATAGCATCGCAAGTCAAACTCCTGAGGCTTCTTCAGGAAAGGGAGTATTCTCCGCTCGGCTCGGACATAGCAAAGCTTTCAGACGCCAGAATAATCCTCGCCACCCATCAGGACCTCAAAGGCCTTCAAAAAGATTCCAAATTCAGAAAAGACCTTTATTACAGAATATCAACACACCATATCCAGATACCTCCGCTCAGGGAAAGAAAAGAAGACATTCAGATGATCCTTGACCATTTTCTGAAAAGCGCCGCGGAAGAACTCAATAAGAAAGTACCCGTTTATCACCCAGAACTTCTGACCCTTCTGAAATCATATAATTTTCCGGGAAATGTCAGGGAACTTCAAAGCATGGTATATGACGCTGTAAGCAGCCATAAATCGAAAATGCTTTCCATGAACAGCTTCAAATCACACATAAACATACATTCCGCCTCCTCAGAATACTCCCCTGAAACAGGCAGGCATGACGGCACAAACGACTGGGCATCCAGAATCGAAGTCCTGCCCACCATAAAGGAGGCAACGGCAACATTGCTTGAAGAGGCCTTGCAAAGAAGCAATCAGAACCAGAGTGTTGCCGCAAGGCTTTTAGGAATTACTCCCCAGGCATTGAGCGCGAGACTCAAAAAACTTTAAGCTGCTTTCGCTTTTCCCCTGGCCGGGGAACTGTTTCAACTTTTATTGAAACAACAATATATGTCAATTAACGCTAACCAGTTTCAAACAAATCAGTTAACGCGTATTATATAATTATTTCTTAAAGTTCCTTTATGGAGTTGCCAGTATATTCAAAAACTGCATTTAGCTTCTATTAATTAGGGGATTAAGAGATTATAACTTGCATATCAGAATGGCATGAATCTTTCTTATTTGAGAATCGGTCTTATACGCTCAACATATAAATTTGAGCAGGCAGCTGGGAAAATCAAGGGAGGGGGAACTTTATGGCACACGTACTGGTTATAGACGATGAAAAGGATATTCGTGAGGTAATCTCCGAATACCTGACTAAAAACGGTTACGATGTGAGCATAGCATCAAACGGGAAAGAAGCCTTCCACATAATAAATGAGAACATACCCGATGTCGTAATCACAGATCTCATAATGCCTGAAAAAGAAGGCATAGAAACTATCCTTGAGCTCAAGAAAAATTTTAAGGGCATCAAGATAATCGCCATGTCAGGGGGGGGCATAATCGGGGCAGACAGTTATCTTTCGATAGTGGAAAAACTCGGCATTCACAAAGCATTTGCAAAGCCGTTCAGGATCAACGAGCTTTTAAACGCTGTATCTGATGTTTCGTAATTTTCTGTTTTTTCAAAAAGGTTAAAATTGGAAAACATGATAAACAACAATCAAAACAGGTTAAATGAACTCAGGTCAAAGGCTGAATCCTTTTTAAGACAGAAGAATTCAAGCCAGCAGAATGAAACATCGCTCGAAGACCAGAAAATTATCTACGAGCTCGAACTCCGGCAAGTGGAGCTGGAAATACAGAATCAGGAATTGGAGGAAGCGCAAAAAGCCCTGAAACTTTCAAAAGAAAATTACTTCAACCTTTTTGACATGGCCCCCGTAGGATACCTCACCATCAACAAGGACTGTATAATATATGAAGCAAACTTGATGGTCGCCTCGCTTTTCAAGATTGACAGAAAAAAGATTCTGGAAAAATCCTTCCTTGATTTTGTGGACGATAGCTGCAAAGACACTTTTACCAAGTACATTAAGGATATTTCTCAAAAAACCTCTTCTCTCAATATCGACCTTAAAAAAAATGACGGCACACTTTTCGGGGCTCAGATAGCCATCAGTTCAGTACACAATCTTGACTTCTCACCGGAAAATTATTTTGTGACCATCATCGATATAAGCTCCCTCAAACAGTCCGAGGACAACTTGAAGAAACACAGGGATAGCCTTGAAGACATGGTCAATGCGCGTACGCTTGAAATAAACATGATTAACGAAAAACTGAAAAGGGAAATTTCAGAACGGGAGAAGACCGAGGAAAAAATAAAACATTCCGTGGCACAGAAAGAACTCCTCCTTCGCGAGATTCATCACAGAGTGAAAAATAACCTCAGCATAGTTTCAGGCCTCCTGAAGCTGTATTCTCACAAGGAAAAGGATGAAAAAATTAAAAATATTTTAAAGGAAATAGAACTGCGCATAGATGCCATGATGTTTATTCATGACCGCCTGTATATATCAAGCGAGTTTGATAAAATCCCCTTTGACGTATATCTGGACAAGCTCATAACAAATATTTCCAGTTCATTCAATCAGAAAAATATCAAAATTAAAAAATTTCTATTCCCGGCCACAATCAATTCTGAAAAAGCCCTGTCCTGCGGACTTATTATAAACGAACTCATCACAAACTGCTACAAACACGCGTTTCCCAATGGCAGGGAAGGATATATATCCATTGCCTTCTCCATTGAAAACATTAAGTCTCAAGAAAACCAGGACAGCCCAATATGGCATTTGTCGATATCCGATAACGGAGTAGGACTTCCAAAAGGATTTTCAGTGGAGAACAACAATTCGCTGGGGATGAACATCATAATGCTCCTGTCAAAACAGATGAAAGCTTCAGTGAAAATATCAGCCTCAAATGGCCTGAGCTTCAATATGACTTTCAGCGATTTGTCTATTGAAAGAAGCATTTCAGAACATCCTCCCCTTTTTACATGAAAAAAATGTGAAGCATGTATTATCTGTTCATGTTTTTCTGAGGATGTAGCGAAAAACTGTTCCGTGGAAAACTATAACCCTCGCCTTGCCGGAATAACCGGGTTCTATCGGGTAAGGTGTTTTATCCAGGCTTATCTTAAGAACATAAAAAGTTTCTTTTTCTGAAAGTATTGTTTGAATGCCCGAAAGAATTCCGCCGATAGAATCGTATTTCGGGTAACTGTAGTTGTCGAGCCATATTTCGGCTTTCTGACCAATCAGGAGCTCAGGCCGTATGGCTTGGTCGACAGTACCGGTAAAACACATTTCAGGAGAAGCCGCTATTTCCATAAAAAGCTCACCGGCCTTTACAAATTCTCCTTTTTTCTTCGATATGAAAAGTACTTTCCCGTCAAACGGCGCGATAATGGTTTTATTTCTGATTTTCTCCTTCAGAGACGCTTTTTCGGAATCCAGTTGAAAGAGATTTTTTCTTATCTGCGCGGAAGCCGCTTCCTTCCACAACGGGTTTTCGTAATACTTTTTTTCACCCTTTTTCAGCTTGTTTTCGATGCCGAGTTTGTAGAGTTCCAGTTTGTAATTGAAAAGGCTCTGTTCCATCTGTGAATGTACCTGTTCAGACATAAGCTCAGCCATTTTCTTGTTGTGCAGGGCTTTTATGAATTCCAGTTTTGCGACAAGCTGTTTTTTGTAAAGATTCTCAAAAACATCGGCTTCTTCTTTTCTGAGCGCCTCATCAAGTTTTTTCTGCGAACTGAGGTTTTCCGAAAAGACCGTAAATGTTTTCAACTGTTCTTTCTGCATGGCTTCATGGTACTGTGTTCTTTCTAATTCGAGCATGAACCTGCTTAAGTGCAGTTGGTTTTGAAGCTCCTTGTCTTCCAGTTCTTTCAAGAGCAAAGCGCGCTCATTTTCAATCATTTCCAGTTTTTGCCTCTCCGTCCCGGAGTCCGCGGCCGCCAGAATATCGCCTTTGCGGAAAGTCGCGGCGGGAAGTGAAAAAAGAACGCCGCCGTCAGGAAAAGAACATCTCAGACTTTCCGAGGGTTCCGCCCTGCCCTGCATATTCACGTAAAAATCAAGAGGCACCAGAAAAATAAAAAGCAGGGCGCTTATCACAACGAATATCACGCAGAATATCAGGGACCACGCCATTTTGAAAATATTCATAAGCTTACTTCTCCTCCTCCTCTTCCTGAGCCGCGCTTTCGGCATTCCAGAGATTTTGAATGGATTTTGATTTTTCCATCTGCTTGTTGTACATGTCAAAATATTTTCCTTTTTTCTCCAGAAGCTCGAAATGCGAACCCTGTTCCAATATCCTGCCCTTGTCAATGACAACAATGGAATCAGCGTCAATTATGGTCGACAGCCTGTGAGCTATCACGATAGTGGTACGGTCTCTGAAAATCTTTTTAAGCGCGTCCTGAATCAGGCCTTCGCTTTCGGAATCAAGATTGCTGGTGGCTTCGTCAAGAATAAGCAGTTGCGGGTTCGCGATAAGAGCGCGGGCAAGAGCGATGCGCTGTTTCTGTCCCCCGGAAAGTTTGACGCCGCGTTCGCCTATCACAGTGTCATATTTGTCCTTGAGTTTGTCTATGAACTCGTGGCAATGCGCGACTTCGGCGGCATGGAGCAGTTCTTTTTCGGAAGCGTTCCTGTTGCCGAAAAGTATATTTTCCCGGATCGTGCCGTCAAAGAGAAAAACATCCTGAAGAACAAGGCTCATCAGACTTCTGTAGCATGAAAGGCTTAAATTCCTTATGTCCGTTCCGTCAACGCTGACACTGCCGGAACTGACATCGTAAAAACGCAACACGATATTGCTGAGCGTTGTTTTGCCGCCGCCACTCGGTCCGACAAGTGCCATCACCTTGCCTTTAGGTATGAAAAAATTGACATTATCAAGCGCCTTCGTTCCGTCCGGATAAACGAAATCGACATTATCGAATTTTATTCCTTCATTAAAGGAAACTATATTTGACGTATTCTCCTTATCGACTATGTCGGGCTTCATATCGAGAAGGTCGAAAGTACGCTCCACGCACGCCATGCTTTTCTGCATTTCCGAAAAAGAAAACATAATCTGGAAAATAGGCTGGAAAAGCCATTGGGTAAAACTGATGAAAACAACAATACTGCCGACGCTCAGTGTACCGTTTATAAAAAAATATCCGCCAACAAGCCAGATGCTGATTTCAGTAATGCTGAAAACAGTCCATGCCCCGATATGAACAGAAGAACCTATTACAAAGCTGTAGAGAGATTTCCTCCACAGCAGATTTATGTCAGTACCATAGTCTTTACGAATTGTATTTTCCCTGCGGAAACTCCTGATGACCTGTATTCCTCCGAAAGTCTCGGCGAGTCCGGCGTTTATCAGTGCCCTATCCTGACGGAGCGAACGTTGAAAGGGACGCATGATGTTGAACACAAAATATGTAATCCCGAACATTATCATGCAGAAAATAAAACAGATAAGCATGACTTTCCAGTTCACAACAAGGAGTGATATTATGGCGATAAGAAACATAATCAAAGCATTAAACGGGGTAAGAAGCCCGTTGAAAAGCAGATTGCCGGAACCCTCGGAATCATCCTGAAGGCGCGATATAATGCCGCCTATCTTCATCTTCTGAAGTTCGACAAGCGGCAAGGTATTAAGATGCTCCATCTGTCTCTGTTTCAGGCCCAGCACAAAACGTCCGAGGAGTATCTGACTGTAATAGTCTTTTGAAAAAGTCAGAAGCCTCTGCATTGCCGCGCTCACCAGAAGAGCAAGGCATGCTGAGGAGAGGAGAACAATATTTTTCTGTGGAAGTATATAATCTATCATGACCTTGCTTGTCCAAGGGAAAAGAGCGCCAAGGAGGGAATTGAACAATCCAAGCAATATTATAAGTATGATTTTAGATCTGTGTTCGCGGAATTCACTTATATAACGCCAGAGATAATACCCCGCGTTTTTTCTGACGGCATTCTCATCCTTCGCGGAATCTTTCTTTTCTTCCTCAAGGTTCTTCTTGAATTTTAAAATGCCTTTCGCCTTTATGAAGTCATAATAGCGACGGCGGCTGTTCTGTTTAGGGGGAACCATATAATCTTCCAGATAATTAACTCTGGAATTATACACCTGTTTTGAAAAAATGTATAGGCGGAACGTATTTTTATTTCCAGACAGCGGCGTTTTCGGCGGTATTGAAACGATCCCTGAGAAGACTGCTGCTTTCAGTTTCGTTTCTCAGATATATGGTCAGCGCGTATGATATTTCTTCCGCCGATGGCCGGAGTTCCGGCCCCTTCTGGAGCATACTGGCAATTATATTCTGAATGTCTTCGGGTATCTCGCTTATAATCATCTTCGGCTTTGCGGGTTTGTCGTTCTTTATCGACTTCATCATTCCCGCAACGGATTCCCCGTAAAAAGGCCTGATCCCGGTGAGAAGTTCATAACTAAGAATTCCCAGTGAAAATATATCGGCATACTGGTCAACTTTTTCGGAAGAGTTGAAGGATTCCGGCGACATATACGCAGGGGAACCTTTAAGATTGTCCGTAACGGCATACCCTGTTTTCATAAGGCTTGATATGCCGAAATCAGTTATTTTCACATTATTGTCTTCACCTATGAGAATGTTGCCGGGCTTTATGTCCCTGTGGAGAATACCGGCCTCGTGAATTGAACAGAGCGCAAGCGATATCTGCCTGATTATATCGATTTTCTGACTCATTGTCAGAAAATTGCCGCATATGAATTTAGAAAGCGAATGGCCCGGAATGTATTCCATAACTACATAAGGATCTCCGTTACCTTCATCAGGAAAACCGTATTCAATGATTTTTATGATGTTCGCGTGACAGAGAGCGGAGGCTTTTTCTACGACTTCCACAAATCGCGTTGAAATGGATGAGGAATCCTGAGAAGACTTTTCAATCTGACGGAATTTTTTAAGGGCGTAATATTTCCCGCCTTTTTCCACGAGCATAACATCGCCCATACTGCCGGAGCCGATATTTCTGACAAAGTTATATCCGCATACGATATCATCCTTGACCTTTCTTGTTTTGAGCAGTTCCATTTCTATGTTGCATTTTCGACACTCAAGGGCGGCCTTCACTTTTTCGAGGAGTTTCTCATTTGTAAACGGCTTCGGCAGATAATCGAAAGCGCCTTTTTTGACGATACTGACCGCGGTCTCGTATTCCGGCATGCCTGTAATCATTATAACTTCGCCGTATGGAAGTTTTTTTCTGCATATATTGAAAAGATCTATTCCGCTCATTCCCGGTAAGTTTACGTCTATAAGGATAAGCGCGTATTTTTTTCTGTCTATGGATTTCAGGGCTTCTTCCGAATTGGACACGCATTCAATTTCATAGTGAGCGAAAGAAAGTACTTTTTGAATAAGGTTACTGACATGGGGGTCGTCATCCACGAGCAGGATGGAAGTGTTTTCATTCTCATCCAGCTGCTCGTATCCAAGTGGAGAATCAGAATCATTACCCATTAATCTGTCCGCCCGTAGTTAATTAAACCCCTATTAATTTAACATACTTTGAAAATGAAGCAAAGCGAAATTCCAACTTTTCAGTTTTACAAATTGAAATTCGCTTTTAAACTTTCATCCGAATATGATATATTGTAGTCAGTTTAAATAATTCACTTACTATGAATAAGGAACCTGAATATGTCTCTTTTTAGCCGACGGACCAACGTAAAAATCAAAATGCGCGACGGCGTCGCGCTCTCATGCAATATCATATTTCCAGCGGGAAAAGGAAAATTTCCGACGGTACTTGCCAGAACACCGTATAACAAGGAATCCTATAATATCTCTTCAGAATTGGTGAGAAGATATCTTGAAAGCGGTTACGTCCATATTTCGCAGGACGTCAGAGGAAAATTTGATTCCGACGGCGTTTTCGATCCTTTCAACGAAACGGAGGACGGCTATGACACAATCATGTGGATAGCGTCGCAGCCCTGGTCAAACGGCAAAGTCGGAATGATAGGAGGCTCATACGGCGGTTTCACACAGATATATCCCGCAAAACTCGCCCCTGCGCCGTTACAGGCCATAACGCCGTCAGTCATAGGTTCGAACCCCGTTAAAAACATTATATATAAAAATGGAGTTCTTCAGTTTCCGATTGTTTCATGGATACTGAATACCGCCGCCGGACGTTCAGCCCTTTCCCAACCTGTTGAAGACTGGAATGAGTTTTTCACTAATGTTCCCATACATGATATGGCGACAGCCAACGGCTTTGAAATTCCAGCTTTCGAAAATTGGATGTCACGAACGGTAGCCGACAAATACTGGGATACTTTCAATATAGATGCTTTCATCGGAAAAATCGATATTCCAGTCTTCCTGGCCGGCGGCTGGTATGACTTTTATTCGGACGTGCCGCTTCGTCTTTTTTCGGAAATGAAAAAAAACGCTTCCATGAAAAAGAAAGTAAAAGTCATAATGGGCCCCTGGCTGCATGCCCTTTCCACGGACAGGATAGTTGGACAGATTGATTTCGGGGTTTCCTCCCTTATGGATATTGAGCTTATCAAAAAACTCTGGCTCGACCGTTTTATAAAAGGCGAAAAAAACGGAATAGATAAAGAAGCGCCTCTGAAAATTTTTGTAATGGGAATAAATAAATGGCGTGACGAATACGAATGGCCGCTGAAGAGAACAGAATATACTTCTTTTCACATAGGCTCCGGCAATTCGGCAAACAGCATGCACGGGGACGGTTTTCTCTCGGAGGAAAAACATGAGAGCAAATCTGAAAAAGACTTATTCATATATAATCCTCTCAATCCTGTCCCGTCAATAGGAGGCGCCACTCTGGGCCCTCTCATCGGCGGACCTTTCGATCAGAGGCCCGCAGAAAGACGGGACGACGTCCTGGTATATTCGAGCCGCGCACTGAAGAAAGCTCTGGAAGTAACGGGTCCCGTAAGAATGGAATTATATGTGTCATCATCCGCACCCGATACGGATTTCATAGCCAGACTTTGCGATGTTTATCCCGACGGAAGATCAATAAATCTGTGCGACGGGATAATCAGGACTCGCTTCAGAAAAGGCTTCGAAAAAGAGCTGATGATGGAGAAAGAAAAAATCTACAAATTGGAAATTGACATGGACGCCATATCAAACGTTTTTCTTCCGGGACACATGATAAGACTTGAAATAACAAGCAGCTGTTTTCCGCGATTCGCGAGGAACTTCAACACCGGCAAAAAAAATATTGACGAAAAAAATCCTTTTATCGCGGAACAAATTATTTATCACTCGAAGAAACATCCTTCGCGTCTGATATTGCCGTTAATAAATCAATGAGCGCAGTTATTTTAGCCTCATTTTTCTAAAAAATTTTTACATTTCCCATCATGTATTTTCATCGTGGCAACTGATTTTTTTTGAGAGCCTCCCTTAAAAAAAATGAAAAAAAATGAAAAAAAACTTTTATAACTGTTTGCAATTTCGGCACAATGTAAATATTATTGTGCATCGTCGAACAGAAATCTAAAAATGAAAAAAGGAGGTTGTATCGTGGCAACTGCAAAATCGAAGAAGGCAAAACCGGCCGCAAAGAAAACAGTTAAAGCCGTTGCAAAAAAAGCAGCAAAACCGGCCGCTAAGAAAGTAGTAAAGAAGGCCGTGAAAAAAGTCGTGAAGAAAGTAGTAAAGAAAGCTGCTCCGAAAAAAGCTGTTAAAAAAGCAGTGAAAAAAGCTGCTCCGAAAAAAGCTGTTAAAAAAGCTGCGAAGAAGTAAAAAAGCAAAAAGGACAGGAAAGGAAAACGTATGAAATTCTACAATGTTAAAAAGCGCGCGTCAGTGAATATTTCCGATGACAAGTGCACTAAGGTAATCTATAAACGCAAAACAACAAAAGGCGTTCAGGAACGTTATGCAGTGCGCGCTGTTGACAGTGATGGTTCGAATCTGACAAAATTCATCAACAAGAAAACTTTCGATACCTTGAAATGTCCGGTTGCTAAAAAATAATTGGGAATAATATCCCGATTTAAGAGCCCCGCTTTTTCAAAGCGGGGTTTTTTTATGGCGCAAATTGAATCTTTTTTTGAAAAAATGAGAAAATGACGTATAGTAAGAGAGAGTGTGCAATTCGTATATGAAGATAATTTTATGAGATTTTTAATTGTATTTTTCGCCGCTGTACTTTTTCGGACTCTCATCGCAAATGCCGAAAACCCCGCAGAGCTTCCTTCTGAAAAGATACATTCTGTCACTTTTAAAATCCCGATTGATGAAAAACAATACTTCCTCGCTGACTGCATTCTGATAGAAAAAACTGACGCGTTCGATGATTCATACAACTACGAAAGTGTAATTGTTTTGAGAAAACGCTCTTTCAAGACGGTCGATGAAAAGGAATTCGAAGCTGAAGTGAACATTTCAGATCCGATTGAAGGCTTTAACAGAGTAATGACATCCTTCAATTATGGACTGGTTATGTATGTATTCCGTCCGGTCGCGATAGGCTATGCCACCGTTTTTCCCAGATTCATGATAAACGGTTTCGGCAATCTTACGGACAATCTCGAATTTCTGGTGAGGACTTTCAGTTGCATGTTACAGGCCAAGTTTGGGGACGCCGGAGAAGAATCCCTTAGATTTTTAATAAACACAGTTCTTGGTGTCGCGGGTTTTTTTGACGTTGCCGATGACTGGTTCGGATTAAAAACCCATGACGAAGATTTTGGACAGGCCTTCGCCAGTTGGGGAATAGGCACAGGATGCTTTCTCGTGCTTCCCCTGCAAGGTCCGAGTTCGGGCCGCGATTGCGTCGGCCTTCTTTTCGATTACGCGTTGGACCCTAAAACCTACGTTTACGGGGCACAGTGGTTCGCCAAGCTCAACAAATCTTCTCTTTATATTCAGGAATATGAAAAAATCTCCGAAGCAAATGAGGACGGATATACCTACGTGAAAGATATATGGTATCTTGTAAGAAAGGTGAAAATAGAGGATTGAAGTTTATTATGTTAAAATTTGTGACATGTGTCCTGCTTTTCAGCGCGCTTGCGGCATACTCTGAAAATGACGTGATAAAGCTGAAAAATTATCCTTCTCAGAATCCTTTCACCGATACCCTGAGGATTGAATACTTTTACAGTCACGATGACGAAAGCAGTTTCTGGTCGCAGATGTCCCTATGGGGTTCTGACTGCTATTATGAAGGGAAAAAAATAAACATAAAAATTCTTGAAGATCATCCTGAACTGACTTATAAGGTATGGATGCAGAAAAATCCCGCGCCCTTGATAATAATTCTCCCGGGACTTGGCGGACATTACACCAGCGACACTGTAACGGCTTTTGCCGGGCTTTTTTACGGCAAAGGCTATTCCGTGCTGGCAATAAGCAGCGCGATGAACTGGGAATTCATGGAATCCGCCGCCAAAACTATGATCCCCGGTTACACACCCTATGACGCGAAAGATGTCCGCAACGCATTAAGCATAATACTGAATGATATGCTCGAAAGGTATCCTGCTCTCATAACGAAGAAGATGCTTATGGGATATTCTCTAGGCGCAATTCACGCTCTCTTCATATCAGACTTTGAAGCAAAGGAAAATCTTCTCGGCATTCAACGCTATGTAGCGATTAATCCGCCCATCGATATGCTCTCCGCCATGAGCAAACTGGAAACAATGTTTGAAATATGGCAGACATGGTCAAAGGATGAACTCAAAAATAATATCATCAGGTCAACCGGCATTTATATGTCGCTCATACAGCATAAAATACCTCCGCGCGCGATAATCCCGATTGATGAGGATGACGCTCAGTTTATTATCGGCTACGCTTACCACCTTAACCTCAGAAATATTATTTATTCCATTCATACAAGAAAAGATTTCGGTTTCATAAAAACCCCCTACAGCTGGTTTTCGCGCAGCGCGCTCTATAAGGAAATAGACAGCTTCGGCTTCAACAAATACAGAGATACTTATATTAAAAAATATTTTTCGGAAGTTTTTGGGGAGAGCTTTTCTTTCGAAAAACTGAATGAGAATTCCAGTCTCATGGCAATTGAAAAAAATCTTTCGGAAAATCAGAAAGTCAGAATATTGCATAACATGAATGATTTTCTTCTGAGAAAGAAAGATATTGAATGGCTCAGAAAGGTCATGAAAAAGAAAATAGTCTTTTTCGACCGTGGCGGACATCTCGGAAATCTCTTCACGGAAGAATTTCAGTCACAGCTTATCGAATCTTTAAAAGACAGCGACTGATATTTTCCTTGCGATAAAAACACCCTGCGCCGCACCGCGTCCTTGAAAAACTTTTCACTGAAGTATATTTATATTTCAATATTAAAAATGGAGCAATTCCCTATGGAAAACAAAAAACTGGAAATTTCAGATTTAATAGTCAAGCAGTTTGGACCGAGAACGCTGCCATCTCCTCTGCTTACGCATGAGCATCTCGGCGTCAAGGAAAGCTTCTTTGTGAAACCAGGCGAATGTATCAGAATGGATATACGCAGTAACCCCGGTGAAGATGCCGAACTCTGTCTTGAAGTCGCCGGCCCGGAGAAGGAAATTTTTTTCGATCCTGAAAATACAAAGGCGGCAATACTGACTTGCGGCGGACTATGCCCCGGCCTCAATGATGTAATAAGGGGTATCGTCTATTTTCTGGATGACTGGTACAGCGTCAACGACGTAATAGGGATACGTTACGGGTACAACGGGCTTTCATCAAATCCTTTCAGCCCACCCGTTCAGCTTACAAAAGAATACGTTTCCGATATTCACATGTCCGGCGGTACAATTCTCGGCAGCTCCAGAGGAAATCCTCCTGTGTCCCTGATGGTGGACAATCTGCTCAATATGGGAATAGACATGCTTTTCTGCGTTGGCGGGGACGGCACCCTGAGGGGAGCGCATGAAATAGCCAAGGAAATCATAAAGAGAAATTTGAATATTTCAGTCATAGGAATTCCTAAAACCATTGACAATGATGTCCCGTTTGTTTACCGGAGTTTCGGTTTCAGGACGGCCGTGGCGATGGCAAGAGACGCACTGGAATGCGCGCATATCGAGGCAAAAGGGGCTTTCAACGGGGTAGGCATTGTCAAAATTATGGGCCGTGAAGCCGGCTTCCTGACCGCAAGGTCGGTTTGCGCCAGCGGCGATGTTGATTACTGCCTGATACCGGAAATGGAATTCCCTCTCCATGGGAAAGGCGGACTTCTTGAACATTTGAGGCGTCATCTGAAAAAGCACGGACATCATGCGTTGATAGCAGTAGCCGAAGGCGCTGGAAGACACTTGATAGGAGACACCGGCGAAAAGGACGCCTCGGGAAATGTACGTTTCAATGATATAGGTAAATTCCTGAAAGATGAAATATCTAAAGCTTTTGATTCATGGAATGAAGTAGTAAATGTAAAATATATAGATCCAAGTTACCTTGTAAGAAGTATTCCGGCAAACAGTGAAGACAATATATACTGTGCTGATCTGGCAAGATACGCTATTGACGCGGCCATGTCAGGAAAAACCGATATGATGATAGGTTACTGGCACGGGACTTTCGTAAATATTCCCTTCGGCGCTATTGGCAGCAAAAAAAGAATGACTGGCGACTGCAAACTCTGGATGGCGGTACTATCTTCAACTGAGCAACCCATCGACTGGTGGTAATTTTTAAAAGCAAAAGTTCCCTTTGAAAAAAAAGGCGGTCCGCAAGGGGCCGCCTTATATATCTCATAAACACCAGGCCCAAATTATTTCCGGAATGCTCTTTTCAGAGTTTTCTTCGCTGGGGTTTTCTTCGCAATTTTATTGACAGTCTTCTTTGCCGGGACCTTTTTCGCGGCTGTTTTTCTTACGGCCTTGAGAGGAGCTTTCTTTACGGCTTTTTTAACGGGAACTGATTTTTTAGCAAGCTTCTTCGCCGGGGCTTTTTTTACAATCTTTTTGGCAATCGGTTTTTTTGCGGCCTTTGCCGGAGCGGCTTTTTTTACAGTTTTTTTAACGGCTTTTCTGACAGCCGGTTTTTTCACAGCCTTGGCAGGAGCTTTTTTTGCTGTTTTCTTAGATGGATCTAGTTTTTTTTTGAGTGGGGCTTTTTCAACTTTTTCGACAGGTGCCTCTGTAACCTCAATGACTTCTACTGTTTCCACAACCTGAACAGTCTGAGAGTCCGCGAGTTCAGCAAAAAATTCAGCTTTTCTCTTTTCAAGGAGGAGACCTACCTGATCGAAATCGATGGGGAAATATCCATTTGCTTCGAGGTACTGAAGAAAATTAAGCCATGTCTGATGATCCCATTCGCCTCTGTTAGCCCTGACAAAATTCGCCGCGATATCGGTCTGCGCCAGCCGGTTAAGATTAGCTTCTGTGGTATGGTTTGCCATATTATCTCTCCTCTTTTTATTAATACAAGTACAATGCTAATATACAATAATTGTTATTTTTTGCAAATAGGGAATTTTTTTACTGAAAACCGCTTCAGAAAGCGGCAATAATTGAATAGGCCTCATCTTTGATTTTGGGAGAAAGGTCAATGGCTCTTTTAAGATATTTAATGGCATCGTCATACCTGCCATACCAGTCGCAAAGGACAGCAAGCAACAGAAAATCTTCCGCGGCGAAATGCTTGCTCTCTTCCCTCGAAACGCTTCCTCCGCTGATTTCAGCTCTTTGGTTTCCGTAAAAGTTGAAAAAGTTTATATACTGTTCAAAAGCCAGATCATCCCATTTGCAGTTCTTGTTTTTCTGTGAATTCCCGTTGCTTATTCTGAGGACATTCTCATTCGCCATTGTAACAGTGCCTTTGATGGAAGCGTTTTTAAGCTTGATTTCTCCTGTATAGGGACTGCGTTCAAGAAGCCTTATGATATATTTTTTTGTTTTGTTCAGATAATTGCATCTCCTGGCCTCTGCCACTTTCAGCTCTTTTGACGGCAGGGTATCTATATATTTCTGAAGGGCTTTCGGGTCAAAATCCATTCCTGCCGGACGCGGACGCGCTGAAAAAGGCTTTCTACTTTGCTTGAAATCACTGAGCGACATATTATAAAAATCCACGGCGACTGAAGGCTTAACGGCAGTGCCGGAGGTTTCAAATTTCCGGCTTTTTCTATTCAGAAGGGGAGGAAGTCCATCTACATATTTCATATTTCCGGCGGCCCATTTTTTCCATAGTTCAGCCTTTGGGTTCCAAATATCAGTTTCCTTCGATTTGAATGCTTTCGCGTCAGCCAGATAATTATTCACACATATTTCGAGGTCCAGGGCATCAAGCTCTTTTTCCATAGCCGCCTTCCTGACAAATATACATAAAGAAATGAACGGCACCAGAGATGGACTTTTTTCAGCCGCAAAATAGATATTCCATTCTTTAGCGTCGGAAGCGTTCCCGAGATATTTCAGGAGAAGTATTTCAGTTTTTGACGCGCCTTTTTCCTCGGCTTTTTTGATATTTTCCATGGCTTCCCATTGTGCTTCCCCTGCTTTATCTTCAAGGTAAAGGTTCAAAACTTTAGATATCATAGGAAGCGCTTTGTTATCCTCCGCGCCGAGGCGGAAACAGACGGCAGAAAGAATCAACAGTAGAACTATTCTAATCATATAAATTTCCCTTGAAATATTCAATTACCTCTTGATAAACGCTCTGCCAGAAGACGAGGAAGCCCTGCCGATATTATCTGGTCCTGAACTTTCCGTATGTCATAAGGCACGCGTATAAGATTAATCTCACAAGTCTCCGTGTCAAACAGCAGAACAGCGCTTCTCGAATCAAAATCCCTAGGCTGCCCTACGGAACCGGGATTTATCAGATATTTTGCGTTAACGTTTTTAGGCACTGTCCGGCTTTTAAGTATTTCTATTGATATTTTGTGTTCCTCATTATATGTAAAAAACAGAGGAATATGGGTATGCCCGAAAAAAGCGAACTTCACATCCTGTGAAAAAAAATGAAAAAGCGCTGTTCTGACGTCAAGCACATAGGGCCAGTATTCGCCGTCAAGCGCTTCCAGTGAGGAATGCACAAAAAGCACACCATCGCTTTCAAGCTTGAAAGGAAGTCCGTTCAGCCACTCAAGAGACGAGGCATCCAGAACGCTTCTGGTCCATTTTATTACTTCGCGGGCATAAGGTTGAATATCCCACTCACGTTCTTCTACTGCCGTGTAATGGTCATGATTGCCTTTCACCGAAGAAATGTTTTTTTCTCTGATGAAGTCAATACACTCTTTCGGCTTTGCGCCGTAACCGACTATATCGCCAATGCAGATGATTTTGTCAGAACCAGCCTTGACAAGGGCCTCATACGAAACGGCAAGCGCCTCAAAATTACTATGAATGTCTGTAAGTATACCCAAACGCATTTAATCAGTCCGTCATTTATTAAAAATAAGCGGGAATATATCCTTCAATCCCTTATTATTCTAATTTAAACCTTTAAATTTTTATTTAACAGAAATCTTTCGTAAAATATGCTTTTAGCATAAATCTTTTTTTCACAATTTGCCAACAACGCTTTTCTGTGGCAATTTAAGAAGGTTTTCACTAACATCAGGATATCCGAAATGAAACAGACATATAATGTAAATATAGAAGGCCATGAAGCTCTGCCTACTCCGGAAAAAATAAAAAAAGAACTTCCTATAACATCCGCAATCTCCGAAAATGTTTACAGATACAGAAAAACCATAGAGGCCATACTCAGCGGAAAAGATAAAAGGACTATGGTAATAACAGGGCCGTGTTCAATAGACCATATAGGCGCGGCACTGGAATACGCGGAAAAACTATCGAAACTCTCCGAAGAGGTTTCAGACAGGTTTTTCGTAATAATGAGGGCGTATTTTGAAAAGCCACGCACCACGGTAGGGTGGAAAGGGATGATATACGACCCCTGCATAGACGACTCATGCCGCATAGAAAAGGGCATCAGGCTGGCAAGAAAATTTCTTCTTGACCTCGCCGGCATGGGAACACCGGCGGCAACAGAAATGCTCGAACCAGTCATTCCACAATACATAGCAGATCTGATTTCATGGGCGGCAATAGGTGCAAGGACCACAGAGTCACAGACTCACCGCCAGATGGCAAGCGGCCTTTCCATGCCGACAGGATTCAAAAACACCACCGACGGAGATATAAAAGTCGCTATCGAGGCTATTAAAACGGCGGCCTCAAAACATACCTTTCTGGGAGTTACCGACAAAGGTCAGATGGCTTTTTTCAAAACAAAGGGAAACAAGTTCTGCCACCTCGTCCTGAGAGGCGGCGACACAGGCCCCAATTACGGCTCCGAATACATAGCCTTTGCCAGGGAACTGATGAAAAAAATGAATATAAACCCGGCTATAATAATTGATTGCAGCCACGGTAATTCTTTCAAGAAAGCGGAAGGCCAGTCCATCGCTTTTATGGATGCAATCAATCAGATTTCAAAAAGCGAAATGTCTATCAGAGGCTTGATGCTCGAAAGTTATCTGAAACACGGCAAACAGGAAAGCGGCAAAGGTAAAAAAATTGTCCCCGGCCTCTCTATAACGGACGCCTGTATAAGCTGGGACGAAACCGAAACCCTTATCAGGGATGCTTATTCTAAAATTAAAATATGATCCGCGGCTAAGATTAATGCCAGCCCTGCGTATTTCCTGTTAGGGCGCGTTTAATCCGCCGCTCAATATTAAGGAGGTGCAACGATATCGAATATTCTTTCCGGAACTTTTTTAAAACAATTTTAAAATATCCCTCCGGAGCCTCTGCCATGCATGCTCAAATGCCGGAAGGATAAAGGAATTAAAATGAAGTACTACAAGCTCGCTCTCACATTTGAGGAACAGGCCGATCTGCTCATATCCAAGGGCCTTTCAGGGGACAGGCACAGGCTTATTGAGACATTGAAAGTCGTCAACTATTATCATTTGGCGCCTTATTGGACATATTTTCAGAAGGAAGATGGCTCTTTCGAGAATGACGCCCAGTTTGAAAATGTCTGCAAACTTTACGTTTTTGACAGGCAGCTCAGGTATCTCGTCTCTGACGCCATAGGGCGAATAGAAATAGCCGTCAAATCCTTGATAATAACTTTGTTTTCAAAGGAATACGGGGCGTTCGGCTATCTTGACGTAAATAATTTTTCAAAGAACTTTCAGGCACTCCAGCATTCCAGATTAATTCATGAAATACGCCGCAGGACAGAAAAATCCAAAGAGGAATTCATAAAACATTACCTCCAAAAATACGAACAGACCAGAGACCTGCCATTCTGGATGGCCGCCGAAATGATGACATTCAGAAATGTAATCACCGTCTACAGAAACATTGAGCACTACCTTCAGCGCGACATATCCAGGCACTATGACCTGCCTGCCAAAGTTTTCAACTCCTGGCTGCCCGCGCTCCTCTACGTCAGAAAAATATGTCTCTTCCAGTCAAATTTATGGGACAGGGAACTCCCGGTTAAGCCCCTGCTGCCAAACGCGAAAAACGCCCCGGAATGGCATAACCCCGTCAAATTCGACAATGACAGGATTTTTGTAATTCTCTGTATATTGAGATATATGCTCAACTACGTTTCCCCCGGCTCAAACTGGCCTAAAAGACTTGAGGAACTCCTTTCCATACATCCTGAAATTCCATTGGGATATATGGGTTTCCCTGAAAAATGGACCGATTGTTTTTTATGGACAGAGATCAGGACGACGGAAATTTTTCTTTCTCCCGGCTCCGAAACCACGCCTATATGGAAAGAAAAATAATTTTCACATAAGGTTTGAGTCGGGGACAAGGAAGGGGCGAACCTCCTTGTTGTATTCGACATTTTAATGGCCTTTTTATTTTTTGCAGGTAGGATACCTGCACTCCGTGAAAAAACTCCGTTTTTTTCCGTACTGTTGCTCACTTCGTTGCAAGAGAATCTTTTTATTGTTTTATAAATTCCACACTGAATACACAGAAAAAGTGAGGAGAAATCAAAAAGAATTCTTCTTTTCCTTTCCGAGTGTTCCGTGGTTTTTTTCCTCAGGATATCGTTTACCGTGATGAAAAGAAAGAACTGCAAAACTATATCTGTCAGAACTGTCCGTATAAAAAAAATATGAAAGATATAAAACAGGCATATTCCACAGTTTGAACAATAGATATTCGCAAATAGTGCGGGGCATGATAAATTTATTTATGTTTCATGAATAAAAAAAGGCTTCCGGATTGAAAAGAATATTTACAAACAGGCTTTTCTATATCTGTCTTATATGCATTGCGTTTTCCGCCGTCTTTCTTTTCGCGGCCAGACATCTTTTTTCAGATATTCTCCGGCATTACGCATTACAGAAAATAGCGGCAAAAACAGGATTTTCCGACATTGGCGCAAGGCTCAGGGATATGGATTTTTCATCAGCCGACTTCAGTTCCATACATTTTGGGAACAGGGACAAGGCCGCCATTTCATTAAAATCTTTCAGGGTAGATTATTCGATATTCAGCTTTATTTCAGGCATGAAATTGAAAAGAATATCTTTGAGCGGCCTTGAAATAAACTGCGTCGCAAGAAACGGGAATTTTAAACTGAGGGATTTCAATCCGCAGTCCACCCTCTCACCTCAAACAACGGTGAAAAAAACAGACAGAAAAAAGGATGACCCTTTCGCATTCCTGAAATATCTCCACAATTTCAAAATTCTGGAAATCTCCAATGCCTCGTTCAATATTGAAACAGCAGACGGTTCCTACAGCATCCCGTTCAATATGAAAATCATGCCAGCCGGAAACAATGTTGACGTTAAAAAATTCTCTCTTGATTTCAGTTGCAGGGAACAGATGATTTCACTCTCCGGAATTTACGATATCAGCACCGGAAAACTTTCCTTCACGGCAATTTCCGATGAAATCCGCTTCTCACGTTTTCAGGACATTTCCGAAATGGTGGAGGGCCTTTACTTCTCAGGAAGGGCCGAGTTCCGCGCCGCCGGGGAAATTTTTCTCAATCCCCTGAAGATTAAAAAATTCTCCGCCGACTTATACTTGCGCAACGCATCGCTGTTCTATTCCGGAATAGAACTGAAAAATAGCTCCGATGACAAAAAGCTCCCGTTGCATGTAAAAGTAAGAGGCGTTTCAGATGAGATTGAGATTTCTGCTGAAAATTTTTCGTTTACCAAACCCCTTCCTTTAAGTTTTCAGCCTCTGAAGTGTAAAATTAAAATCTCCGGCGGCGCCATTGAAATGAACGGAGAATACGGTCTGGCCTTCGGCGGCGTAAAAAATATTTCAAACTCCTTTCCCATGAGAATAAATAAACCGTTCACAGTAAAAGGAGTTGTCGCGGGAACTTTTTCTCCGGATGGCGGCTGGTCCCTGAAACTCGCCGATGAGCCGGGCCTCAAAACCGGTGAAGTTCAGAACGCGACGATATCAACGGAATTCAACGGAAACAAGCGCTTTTTGTCCCTGATACCTGTCTATGAAATTAACGCGGAGGGAAAAGGAAAAGATATCAGAATGAATTTACGTTTCAAGCTGCCGGACGTGAAAATTTCGGACGGCAAAGCCTCTTTCTCTCTCAAAATGCTCGACTTGCGGGCCTCCGCTAAAACAGAAAATAATAAGGAAATATCCGCGGAAACTTCTCTCAAACTGGAGGAAATGCTCTTTTCATCCGCCGGATTAACATCGAAAACACCGGAGATTTCTTTTTCCGCAAAGTCAGATTCGCTTTCATCCCTTCCTTTTTCCTTCAATGTGTCAAAAACTTCAATCTCCTACAACACGCTTAACTTGAATATCCCTATAATGGGAATAGCGGGAAATGCCGGATTTGGCAAAAAAGGCTTTACGGCAAAAGCTGACTTTATTTTAAAGGACGCCGTTCTCAATGACACGAAAAGCCTCTTCCACGTCTCAGGCATAAACTCAAAAATACCGCTGAAATGGCCTTGTCCCGAAGTTAATGAAAGCGGGAATATCCGCCTTTCCAGAATTGGTTTTGGAGAGACGAACTGCGCCGGAATGAATGTCTCAGTAAAACAGAACGGGAAAGTTTTTCTCATTGACGGCAATACCGATATTCAGGCCCTGCCGGCGGTGAAATTCAATTTCAAAGGCAAAGCCGGAATAGAAAACGAAACCGGCGTTGTCGATTTTAAGTTTTCAATACCGGAATGCAGGACTGAAACTCCCGTGGACCTCGGGCTTCTGCATCCTGCCGCGCAGGAAATTTTTTATAATGGCGATATTGCATTTGACGCCACTTTCAAACTCTCTCCTTCAGGCATGAAAAGTTCTCTCGCCGCGAAATTGAGAAATACGCGCCTCGAAGCAAAAAAACTCAATTGCGTTGTTGACGGAATAGATCTGGATTTGAACATGCCAAGGTTCCTGAGATTTAAAAGCGCGCCGAAACAGATTATAAAATTCAAGACATTTTCACTTGGCAAAATCAACGCCTCAAAAGGGACAATCCAGTATCAGATAGAAGCCGCCGATCTGATATTCATCGAGAAGTGTTCCCTGAAATGGTGTGACGGCAATGTTTACACCCATGCCCTGCGCTTCGTCCCCGGAGTGAATGATTATGAGCTGACACTCTATTGCGACAATATCAGCCTGGCCAAACTCCTCGAACAGTTCGGCGCCGCAAAAGCCGAAGGAAAAGGTTCTCTCAACGGCAAAATCCCTCTTAAAATCGAAAAAGGCAATCTCAGTTTTGAAGAGGGCTTCTTTATTTCCACCCCCGGCGAAGGCGGCTCAATTCACCTCTCCGGCAGCGAAATCATATTGGACAGCATATCAAAAGGCATGAATGAAAATATCGAAGTCGAAATCGCGAAAGAAGCCCTGAGAAATTTTGACTACGACTGGGCCAAACTCTACCTCACCACAGAGGCCGAAAACCTCCTCATACGCATGAGCCTGAACGGAAAACCGTCAAAAATGCTCCCCTTCACTTATAAAAAAGAACTAGGACATTTCGTAAGAGCCGAAGTGGAATCACAGGGTTCAAAATTTCAGGGAATAAAGCTCGATGTTAATTTCAGGCTTCCAATTAACAAAATACTGGAGTATAGTAAAGGCACGAAAAATCTTTTGGATAAATTCTAATCAATGGAAAGGGATGTTATGGGTAAACTTTATTTTCTATGTATTTTATGCCTCTGTCTGTCCGGCTGTTATTCTTCACACCGCATTGACAGCACTCACGAAATCAAGCCCGTGGAAATCAAGCCTATTCACATCACCATTGATATCAATGTGAAAGTTGACAAAGCGCTTGATGATTTCTTCGGAGACCTTGATAAAAAAGAGCTGAAGACCGCCCCTAAACCGGAAGCGCCTTCAGAAGCTCCTCAGGCCCCAAAGCCGGAAGAAAAAACTCAACCCTCAAATAATTGATTTAAAAGGAGGATATATAATGAAAAAAACCGCTCTCTTTAAAACCGTATGCTCGCTCTTCATCGTTTCATGTTTTCTCTCAATAGTGCCCGCCGTCATGGCAGCGAGTTCAGCCGAAGTCAAAGCCCGCATGGAAAAACGCCTCCCGTCAATCAACGCGTTGAAGGCAAAAGGCATCATAGGTGAAAACAGCAAAGGCTTCCTTGCGTTTGTCGGACAGTCGAAAGAAGGCCCCGATATCGTAAGCGCTGAAAATGCCGACAGGGCCGCCGTTTACGCGGCAATAGCCAAACAGCAGGGAACAAGCGCAGACATGGTAGGCTCCCGCAGGGCCATCCAGATAGCGCAGAACGCAAAACCCGGCGAATGGCTTCAGGACGCATCAGGCAAATGGAAGAAAAAATAATTTCATCCATTTGGGCTGTTTAACAGAAGGTGCCGTGTTTCCTGCCCGCGTCATAGAGGGCAACGATGTTTTCAACGGGAGTACACGGCGCGAGATTGTTGGCGGCAATAAGGATGAAGCGCTTTCCATCCATGACGCCTGAAGAGCAAATTCTTTTCACTTCCGCGTCTATCTGCTCAGAACTGCCGTCTTTCACCAACATAATAGTGGGGCCTCCTCTTATTTCTATTTCCGGGCCGAGTTCTTTTCTAAGTTTTCCGTGATTTACAGGGAAACCCGTATCGAAAGAACCTACATTGAATGTGTCAGCCAGGAATTTGAAATGATGGGTCGCGTCCCCGCAGAGGTGTATATGGCTCCGGCTTCCATCATGAAACTCGGCATAAAGCCTCTTCTGGTACGGCAGTATGAACTCCCTGAACTGCCCCGGCGAAAGCATTGCTATCGAATCATCGGCATATCCGAAAGCCCCTTTATGAGATTCTCTTTTTTCATTCGTATTTTTCCATATCCATTCACGGTGCGCTTTCATTCTTTTTATGGTATTGCGCGTAATGTAATCCATGAGTGCGTGAAAATATTCGGGGTTTTCGTACATGTCGGTCATGCACTCCACAGTCCCCCTCAACTTAAGCGCCACGCTGAAAAGTCCATCGGTACCCTGCATCTGGAAACCGGGAGGAGGCTTTACGGGAAGACCGTGAAATTCATATCCGACCTTGCATATCTCATGTATTTTCTTATACATCTCCATTGCCTTTTCCATGAAATCGCCGCGTCCCATGAAAGGGTCGGGGTCTTCCATTTCATAAAGCAGTTCAGGTTTTTCCTTCAGAATTTCCCCGGTATCCGGCACATCTTCAGGCCCGAAATAACACATGGGACATCCAAACCATGCCTGGTCATAGGAGTTCTGGAAATCCATCCTGCCTATCTGCCAGTGTTTTTCCGGCATGCCCATTTCCTGGTCGCATAGGATGTTATGCCTGACATAGTATTGATATTCCAGCTGACATTTCAGATGCGCTTCAGCATTCGTGAAAAAATCCGGGAATGAATATCCTGTTTTATTAAGATCCGGATTGCTCAGAAGATTTCTGATGCTCCCCACGACGCTTACAGGTATCCGCTTATGTTTGTTTTCCGAATAATCCTTGTAAAGAGCGCGAACTTCCTCATTATGTTTATTCCAGTCTATTGTATGTTTCAGAAAAAAGCCCATAATATCCTCCGTTTTTAAGTATACCGAAATTATATCACGGGCAGCTGAAGGATACTTCCAGTTTTATATCAGGAATAAATCTGTACATGACTTTCAATAACATCCATATTCTTCTACAAGACCGCTGATTAATTTTACGAGCGTGATGTCTCCGTCGGGCGGTATCTGATCAGCTATTCCGAGCATGAACTTACCTGACCCTTTATAAAGGCGGATGAGTTCCCTGACATGCTTTTCCATATATACTTTATCAAATGGCGGAGCAAACATTGCCCCGGGAATGCCCCCGAGAAGCAAAATATCAGGGCCTGCCGTCCGGCGCAAATTTTCCAGCTCCACATCTCCTGCAGGTTTGGGTGTAACGGCATCTACACAGTCAATACCTGTAACCGCGATTTTATCAAGAGCTCCACGGAGAGCGCCATCAATATGAATCATGACTTTTTTGCCGTAACTGTGCAATTTACCGGTATGGATTGTCAGATACTCGCGCATATAATCATCGAAATATCCGCCCATGGTGTCGCCGGACAGGTTCTCGCATATCATTACATATCCGCTGCCGCTGTCTTCTCCGGTAATCCGCATCAGGCGTTCCTGGCGCTCGCTTATGACATCAAGCGTCTTTTCCACTTCCACCTTTTCATCGGCAAGCAGGTAACAAAGTTCCATAACGCCCACCCAGGTTTTGTTCAATTCAGTGACAGGAGTACCCGGCACTGCAAGGACGGGCAGGCCGTAATCACCGTAAGCGCGGTCAATTTTTCTGATTTCCTCAGGACACGGTATGTATTGCCGATTTTCCATAATATAACGCAATATGCGTAAGTCAGCGGCATCTTTTACCGCGTGTTCCAGAATTCCCCATGACATGGAAACGGAAGAAAATTCACTTTTCTCTTTCAGTGTTCCAATCGGTGTATGCCAGCAACGGGTGGATACTCCTTTATCTTCAGATATTTCACAGCGCACTTTTTCTCCTTCGAGAGTATTATAAGCACGGCATCCGGGAACATATTCGCCGACATTATATTCCCGATGAATTTTCCCGATGCCGCGTTCACCTCTCCATTTTTCGGGCAAGCCTCCTGTTCTGGAATGGGCATCGTACCAGTATGTGAGGTCTCCAAACCAAACCATGGTATCCGGCGTTTTACCACAAAAAACAGCTTCAATGCGTTCACGTAAAGTCATATATTTTCCTTCTGCCGCGATTTGGTTTTATTCATTCCATTTGTAAACGACCGAAAAGTATTCACGGTTTTTTAAGCCGTCATATCCGGCCGTCGCCTGTTCAAACGGCAGGACGGCATCGATGAAATCGGCTGTTTTTATGCGGCCTTTCCGAATTGCCTCAACTACTTTCTGGCGGTCTTCCACTCCACGGTCTTTGGGAGCGAGAATAGTAATGCCTTCACCGGGAATAAAACTGAAAGGGTTTATTGATACCGGTTCAATATAATTAGCCTGCATAATCAGACGCGGCCAGCCGCCGTGATAAAAGCTTATCGGCCCCGCCTTGTAATCCGCACCGTAAGCCTGCGGCTTTTTGCGCAGCAGTTTATATGAAGCAAGAGCCCCAGCAGAAGTCCCGGAGGATTCCACAACTATATCAGCTCCACCGTTGCATATTGCCGCAAGGCGTTCCATGGCGTTTTCATCAGCCATATTCACGGTATCGGCAACTCCGCGTTTGCGGGCTTTCAGCAGACGTTTTTCGTCCACATCACATACAATGACACGGCAGCCCCTTTCCATCAGCCACTCCGCGGAAAACGCCCCGATAAGTCCCTGTCCGATAACTACTGCCGTTTCACCATGAACAGGGTCAGCGGCCTCCACTCCGCGAAAACTTATAGCCGCCACTTCGGCTATCACATAATCAAGCGGGTTTATCCCCTGCGGCAGTAGTACGGGACGGTTTTCACCTTCAACAGAATAAATGTGGCTGCTTGCCTGTCCGCCCCACTTTGATTTAATCCCCGGAACCGCTTTCGGATTCCGTCCGCTGACCAGGTCCCCGACTTTGAACTCTTTTACTTCATACCCGCATTCGACGACCTTCGCGACAACGGAATAACCGGGAATAAGAGGAAAGTCTCCGAGTGATGAATAATCCCCGCTTAAGACACGGAGTTCGGTACCTGGCGAGATAAAAGTATAAATGCTTTCGCAGACTATTTCCCGGGGGCCGCAGTCCGCCAGCTTAAGTTTCCTCACCGCGACTTTGTCAACGCTTTCATAAACGACGGCATCGATGGTTTTGCTCATACATGTATCCTTGTGATTTTTAAATGATATTGTTACTGGTTTTATTTTAAATCTTTTACACTGTATAGTAAATGCATTATCCGGTTAACTTTTTTGCACATTTCGGAGCTTTGGAGAATGACAACGCCGCGCTGCATATTCGCCGTCGAAATCCATACGGATCCCAAAAGACCGTGCGGAATGCACAGTCACGCATGCACTGAAATAGTATATTACATGGAAGGCTCCGGGTATCTCCTCCAGAATGAGCGGAAAATGCATTATCAGCCCGGTTTCGTTTCCATTTATCAGCCGGATATCAAACACGCTGACGAACCTGAAACATCAGGGCGCCAAATCTGTATCGGCATAAACGGCTGCAATTCTGAAAAACTGCCGCCGGGAATTTACTGCGCCGATGAGAGTATAATTCATTGCGTGGAACAGATACTGAAAGAGGTTAAAAATCCGTTTAAGCATGACAATCAGGAACGTCTTGATGTGCTTGCGGGCTGGCTGGCATTGGAGTTGAGACGCATTAGCGGAAATATTTTCAGAAAGGATAAGCTTCCTGTATCCGTCAGGGCGGCAAAGGAAATATTTGATTCAAGGTTTGATGAAGCAATCGACTTGCAGGAACTGGCCGGGAGTCTTTATATAAGCCCTGACTATTTCCGCCATATCTTCAAAAAATCACTTGGCGAATCGCCCCTGAACTACCTGATACGCCGCCGCCTTGAATGCGCGTCTGAACTCCTCAAATCCACTGATTTGCCCATAGGCGAAATAGCGCGCCACGCCGGGCTGGGCAACGTTTATTATTTTTCCAGAATCTTCCGCAAACGCCACGGAGTGACACCTTCCGTGTATCGCCGGCACTCCAGGCAAAAAGGCTGATTTCATTGAAATGTCCATTTAAAGCTGTATAAAGTCTATTCACAAACTAATCCATACACTGTAAAATATATAGAACTTTAAAATAAATAAAAGAGGATTTTTTCTATGGCTAAAAGCAATGAAGTTCAGGAAAAATATGGAAAAGGCGATACAAAATGGTTCGTTCAGGACAGGTTCGGCATGTTCATACATTGGGGGCTTTATTCCCAGCCCGCGCGTCATGAGTGGGTCAGAAATTATGAACACATCAAAAATGAAGATTATGAAAAGTATTTCGAAATCTTCAATCCCGACCTCTATGAACCCAAAGAATGGGCAAGAATGGCAAAAAACGCCGGGATGAAATATTTCGTCATAACAACCAAGCATCATGAAGGCTTCTGCCTCTGGGATACAAAATATACCGATTACAAAGCACCCAATACCCCATGCGGCAAAGACCTGCTCACGCCTATGGTCAAGGCGTTCAGGGACGAGGGTTTGAAAGTCGGTTTCTATTATTCGCTCATAGACTGGCATCACTCTGAATTTCCCGTTGACAGCCGCCACCCCCAGCGCGATGATCAGGAATTCAGAAAAAAAGAGAAGAAACGCGATGTCAGAAAATACGCTGAATACATGCATAATCAGGTAAGGGAACTGTTAACGGATTTCGGGCATATTGATATTATGTGGTTTGACTTCTCATATCCCGGAAAGGACGGCAAAGGGCATGAAGACTGGCAATCCGAAAAACTCATAAAAATGATAAGAAAGCTTCAGCCGCATATAATCCTCGACGACCGCCTCGATCTGCCCGGCTCAGGCGATATCAAAACCCCGGAACAGTACGTGCCGACAGAGGGAGTAAAAGACGAAAAAGGAAAACCACTCGTCTGGGAAGGCTGTCAGACATTTTCAGGTTCATGGGGCTATCATCGCGATGAAAACACATGGAAAAGCAATGCCATGCTCATACAGATGCTGATAGACCATGTAAGCAAAGGCGGAAACCTGCTTCTGAACGTAGGCCCCACGGCACGCGGGGAATTTGATTACCGCGCGATTGAAAAACTCAGCGCGATGGGTGAATGGATGAAGCGTCATAACCGTTCGATATACGGATGCACATACGCGCCGAATGGACTGAAAGCCCCTCAGGACTGCCGCTACACTTACAACCCTGAAACAAAAAGGCTCTATCTGCATCTTTTCGCATGGCCCTTTAAGGCTGTCCACCTGCCGGAAATGGGCGGAAAAATCAAATACGCCCAGCTTCTGAACGACGCCAGCGAAATACGTTTCCGTGATGAAAAGAGCAATGTTCATGTGGCTTCAACAGGCCTCAGCGCTAAAACTCCTTCAGGCGCGCTGACACTTGAAATCCCCACTATTAAACCCCCGGTAGAAGTCCCGGTAATAGAAATGTTTCTGAAGTGATTGCCCTGAGAGTATTGATTTTACGCTTATCCTGATTAATTTATTCCGTTATGAAAAGTAACGGAATAATTTTTTTCAGGAGACTCCAAATGAAAATATTGCTGTTCTCGTTTTTGCTGTTATCGTCTCTGGCGCTTTCAGCCCAAAGCATAATAATAGATCATAATTGCACCGATATCTCAAAAATACCTCAGGAAGCCATCAAAAAAGCCAAGAAGCAGTTCAAGGCGGCTTACGGGCATACCTCGCACGGCAGTCAGGTTGTTTCCGGCATGGAAGCGTTGATGAAAGCCAATGCACTGTACAGCTTCAATAAATACGGCACAGACGGCGCGTTTTCCTTCTGGGATACAACCCCGAAAGGAGATCTCGGAAACCCATCGCGGACAAAATGGGCAGACAGGACAAGGGAATTTCTAAAAGGCTACGGCGAAGACAGAAACCTCATAATATGGTCATGGGGCGGACAGGCAGCCAACGCCAGTGAAAAAGACATGAGAACATATCTTGAACTTATGACGGGACTTGAAAAAGAATTCCCCAACGTGAAATTCGTATACATGACAGGACACCTCGACGGCAACGGCCCTAACTCCACACTCAGCAAACGCAATGAACAGATACGCGAGTATTGCAGAAAAAACAGGAAGATACTCTTTGATTTTGCCGATATAGAGAGTTACGATCCCGATGGAAAAGTAAACTACATGCAGCTTAACGGATGGGACAACTGCGATTACGAATTTGACAATAAAGTCAGAAACTGGGCTGATGAATGGCTCATGAAAAACCCGAAACACCAGTTCGCGCTTCCGCAAAGTTCGGCTCACTCAAAACCCCTAAGCGCGGCCCTTAAAGGCAGGGCCTTCTGGTGGATGCTGGCCAGGCTTGCCGGATGGAGGCCGGGAAGACCATCGTTTGACGCAATCAGGCCAATTACACAGGAACCGGCAGCCGCTGAAAAAGTCATCCCTCAAAACAAACCCAAAATCAATACTCCTGAAAAACGGGTAGAAAAGAAGAAAGAAGAAGAAAAAACTTACCATTTTACCCAAAGTTCTGAATACAGGGATTGGATGGCATTGGGCACAAATGAAAAACTCGAACCGAAAAGCATAAGCGGGCTCATTATACCGAAAGGCGGAAA
>MHBF01000170.1:45973-62932 GCA_001803225.1 Lentisphaerae bacterium GWF2_44_16
TCTCTATAAGAAAAGCATCGCCGCCGAAGAACTTGAGTTTAAAGCCCAAATTGAAGATGGTACTCACATAAATTGGTATATGAACATCGACTGGGATGGCTCCTGGGCCCCCTCAAAAGGACTCGGCGGAATAATAAACAATGAAGGCTGTATCCTCGCGATAAATGGTGAAAAAAAGAAAATCCCCAACTCTCCCAGAATAGACAACAAAGAGCATCACTTCCAGATAGTACTGAAAGACGGCATGGTCTTGTGGGGCATGGACGGTAAAATCATAGCCGAAAGCCCAGTGCCCGCGGAACTGATTTCACGCAAGGGCAAAACAGGCATCGGCGCATGGGATTCGAAAGTCATCGTTTCCGGGGTCTATCTTAAAGGCAAAGAATAAAAAAGGATTCTCATATGAAAAGATCTGAAATAAACAGATATTTGAGAGAAGCTGTAAGTTTCTTTTCAGAATTCAAATTCGCTCTTCCTCCCTGGGCATTCTGGTCACCCGATGACTGGAAAGAGAAAGGCACTGAATACAATGAAATAAAAGAGTGCGGCCTTGGATGGGATATTACCGATTTCGGCAGCGGGGATTTTGAAAAGACAGGGCTTTTTCTTTTTACGGTGAGAAACGGGAAATGCGGCAGCTCCGAATTTGTAAAACCCTACGCGGAAAAAATAATGATAGTCAGGGAAAATCAGGTAACGCCCATCCACTTCCACTGGAAAAAAATGGAGGACATAATAAACAGAGGCGGCGGCAAACTTGAAATTACCCTCTGGAAAGCCTCGGAAAAAGAAGATTTGTCGCAGGAAAATTTCACTGTCCGCATAGACGGAGTCGAACAAAAATGCAAAGCCGCTGAAAAGCTGATATTGGCCCCGGGGGAAAGCATTGCTCTCAACCCATATGTATATCATACTTTCAGAGCGCTTGAAAAAATGACTCTCGTCGGTGAAGTTTCAGCAGTCAATGACGATAGTAATGACAACAGATTTTATAAGCCGGCGGGACGTTTTCCAAAAATAGAGGAAGATGAAAAACCGCTCTATCTATTGTGTAATGAATATCCATGATTAAGAACTTTTTTTATGCCTGATTTCATAAAGAATTTTATTGCGGACGCCGAAAGGGAAAACCGTAAAAGGACGCTCCGCTCAATTATTCCGCTTTCTCCTGCGGAATGTATTCTGGACGGGAAAAAAGTCCTGAACTTTTCATCCAACGATTACCTTGGCCTTTCATGGCATCCGCTCCTCAAGGAAGAAGCTCTGAAATGGATGGATAAATACGGCTCCGGCTCCACAGCTTCCCGCCTTGTCTGCGGGACAAACCCCGCCATCGTGGAGCTTGAAGAAAAAATAGCGGAATGGAAAAAATCCGAAGCCGCCCTCATTTTCGGTTCCGGTTATCTCGCCAATGCAGGCATCATCAGCGCACTCGCAAACAGGGAAACCATTATTTTCGCGGATAAACTCAATCACTCCAGCCTTAATTCCGGCTGTCTCCTTTCCGGCGCAAAATTCCGCCGTTACCGCCACAACGATATAAAAGCGCTGAAAGACATGCTTGATTCTTCGGACGCCTCAACAGGAAAACTCATCGTCAGCGACACTGTTTTCAGTATGGACGGAGACATCGCGCCCATTGAGGAAATCTATAATGCGGCACGAGATAATAATACCCTTCTATTTCTTGACGATGCTCATGCTACTGGTGTTTTCGGCGAAAACGGCGAAGGACTCGCTCATGCGGACGCAGGCACTGTCGTCATGGGAACGTTCAGCAAAGCCATGGGTTCCTATGGGGCTTACGCGGCATGTTCAAAGGAACTGAAGGAATATCTGGTGAACCGATGTTCCACTTTCATATATTCCACAGCGCTCCCGCCGTCCGTCTGCGGCTCCATCTCGGCGGCATTGAAACTTGTCCGCTCTTCCGAATTCGCCGCCATCAGAACTGAATTGAAAAATAAATCGGATTTTCTGAGAGAAGAACTTAAAAACATAGGCTACGATACCGGCGCGGGTTCCACCCAGATAATTCCCCTGATTATCAACGATACTGAAAGAACGTTGCGCCTTTCGGATTTTCTTCTGAAAAAAGGTATTCTGGCCATCGCGATAAGACCGCCTACGGTACCGGAAAACAGCTCAAGAATAAGAATCTCACTCAATGCGTCTCATTCACATGATAATATATCTTTTCTGCTCAAAGCTCTGGCGGACGCTAAAAAAGAACTCCTCTGATAATTGGGCTGTGAATTTGATTTTACAGCTTGAACAGCTTAGTTATATTGGATGACGAAAAAACATGAACGAAACTAAACAGGAGTTTATTATTTATGGCTTGCGTATCAGCGTTTTGCGGACTTCTTCCTCAGCCTTCTGAAGTGAAAAAAGTTGCTGCCGTTCCTTATGACGTAATCAATTCAGAAGAGGCCGCCGTCCTCGCGCAGGGCAATATGCTCAGCTTCCTCCGCGTCTCCAGGCCGGAAATCGAAATGGAAAAAGGCATTGACCTCCATGACGACAGGGTTTATGCCAAAGCCGCGGAAAATTTCAAACGCCTCCGCAAAGACGCTCCTCTGACACCTGACGCTGAAGCCCATCTTTATGTTTACTCCCTCAAAATGGGCAGTCATGTCCAGACCGGAATAGCGGCAGCCGTATCAACTGACGAATATAACAGAGACATTATCAAAAAACATGAGAAAACAAGGAAAGACAAAGAAGACGACAGGACCCGCCATATTGTTACCCTACGTTCACATACCGGGCCTGTTTTTCTGACATACAAAGACGACGCGGCCATAGATAAACTCGTTTCTGAAATATCCAGTACCGCACCGCTTTTTGATTTCACGGCAGAAGACGGCATAAGTCACAAAATGTGGAGAGCTGACATAAAAAAGAGTTCCGAACTTTCAGCTCTCTTCGGTAAAATACCATATCTTTACATAGCCGACGGACACCACAGGGCCGCCGCCGCTTCCAGAACAGCCGCACAGCTGAAATCATCCAATCCCTCACATACAGGAAAAGAAGACTACAACTATTTCCTGTCTGTAATATTTCCCGCTTCACAACTCAGAATAATGTCTTATAACAGAGTGGTAAAAGACCTCAACGGACATACGTCTGAAGCTTTCTTTGAGGCATTGAAGAAAAAGTTCAAAGTCTCCCCCACAAATAAAAACGAGCCCTCAGAACAGGGAAAAATGTGCATGTACATTGATAAAAAATGGTATCTGCTCGAACCCCTTTTCGACATATCGAAACTCGGTGTTATCGAAAGCCTTGACGTGAGCATCCTTCAGGACAATGTCCTTGCGCCATTGCTCGGCATAGATGATCCGCGCACGAGCAAAAGAGTCGATTTCGTAGGCGGAATACGCGGAACGAAGGAACTGGTGAGACTGGTTGACGAAGGAAAGGCGGCGCTTGCTTTTTCGATGTACCCGACAACTGTTTCCCAGCTTATGGCCATAGCGGACGCAGGCGAAATAATGCCCCCGAAATCCACATGGTTCGAGCCGAAACTCCGTGATGGCCTCGTATGTCATAATTTCTAAGGGACGGCACTTTATATAGGGTTTACAATCTTTTTACAATCCTTTTACAGCCGGATGACAAGCTCACGGCTGAAACGGTATAGAATAACAATAGAGAAAAAATTCAACCGTCAAAAAAAGGAGAAATGGGAAATGAAAACTCTGAAAAGAAAAATGTTGGGCGCTTTCTGGCTGGCCGCACTCTCTATTGTTACGGCGTTTAATCCCGCCAACGCTTCCGGCGGAGGCAAAGTTACACTGAGGGCCGAAGTCGAAAGAGGCGTACTTCCGGCGGACACCAGGCAGAACGCATTGATAAAAATAACCGTCAACGCCCCCGATATGCCCGTTGAAAAAGGAGTACGCTCTCACCGCATGAACCTTTCCGTGGTACTGGATAAATCCGGTTCCATGAGCGGACAGAAAATTGAAAAAGCGAAGGAAGCCGCAATAACGGCCTTGAGAATGTTGAGGCCGGATGATGTTTTTTCTCTTATCGTATATGACACGTCCGCAAGAATTGTCGTCGCGGCGGCACCAGTAAATAATTATTCATCCATCGAAGAAATGATAAGAAGCGTGAGATCCAACGGAAGCACCGCACTTTTCGCAGGCGTTTCACTCGGTGCCAATGAAATCAGAAAAAACCTTAGAGAGGGTTTTGTAAACAGGATCATCCTGCTTTCAGACGGACAGGCCAATATCGGACCGAGTTCCCCCGATCAGCTCGGACGTCTCGGCGCTTCACTGATGAAAGAAGGAATATCCGTCAGCACCGTGGGTGTGGGAAGCGATTACAACGAGGATCTCATGACATCGCTCTCACAGAACAGTGACGGCAACTTTTATTTTGTTGAAAACAGCAATGACCTGCCGATGATTTTCGCGAAGGAACTCGGTTCCGCTCTGAAAGTCGCCGCACAGGGACTCGAAATAAGGATAATCTGTCCGGACGGTGTGAAGCCTCAGGGCATTCTCGGGCACGACTGCAAAATCAACGGCAACAGCATTGACCTTTCCTTCAATCAGGTTTACGGCGGACATGCCAAATCTCTGATACTCCAAGTCGAAGTCCCTCCCGAAAGCCCGGAAAAAATCCTGAAGCTCGCCACCGTAGAAATGAGCTACAAGGACGCATCAGGCTCCAGATATTCCATCAGTGAAAACGTGGAAGCTTCCTTCAGCAGGGACAGGGAAAAAGTCCGCAAAAGCAGTAACGCGGCAGTGCTTGATGAATCAGCGATACAGCAAAATGCGGTATTGAAGAAGCAAGCCGTCGAAGAAGCCGACAAAGGCAGTTTCACAAAAGCTAAAGAACTGCTCCAAAAAGGCGCTGAACTCCTTTATTCAAGATCAAAGCTAACAGGTAATAAAGCGATGGAAGACGCTGCGGAAAAAAGTGAACTACAAGCAAAAAAGATGGATTCAAATAAACCTATTGACAATGAGGAAAGAAAGAAAATGAAGGGCGAGACTTATCAGATACTGAACAGTCAGCCTTATAAGCAGTAATGAAAAAAAACAGGACAGTACTTGTATTGGGAATATGCGCCGGGGCCGCCGCCCTGGCGCTTGCCATATTGGCGTTCCGCTTCGCAAAACACGAGGAAGAATACCGGAAGGCCGAGACCCGCAAAATCCTGCTTTCGGAATGCGGTCTTCTCGCCGGGCGCTGTCTTGACGTACTGAAAAGTGAAGAGAAAAACATCTGTTCCCTTCTGCGCAATTCGGATGGAAGCATAAATTCGCTTTCAAAGCTTCAAATGAAAAATCCGCTCATAAAACAGGTTTTCGCTACGGACGCTTCCGGCAATCCGGTTTATCCCGGAAAAGAAGATCCTTTCTGTAAAACTTTCAGTTCCCTTTTTTATGAACATATAAGCGTCTCTGAGGAGAAAGACGAGATGAACACAGGCAAATCCAATAAGAGCGGCGCGTCAAGACTTCTCAGCCGTTTCGGAATCTTCGTAAAAAATGGACGTGAAGGCTGGATACCGTGGATTACTGAAAATCGTCTTTGTCCTGTGATATGGGCAAGAAGCGTTAAAAATCCGTCGCGGATTTACGGAGCGGAAATCGAACTGATGGCGCTTCTTTCAAAAATGGTTTCAATCTTCCCTCAAAACCTGCCGGATTACTTCAGCATGGAATTGACGGACACTCAGGGAAAAACCGTCTGCTGCGTCAATTTCATGAATGAGGAAAATGGCAAAATTAAGAAGTCATCCTCTGATGTGATAATCCCTGTATCTCAGGAAATGGTCCCCGGCTGGCAGATAAAGGGATACCTGAACATGGGATTGACGGAAGGAGGCCGTTCCTTCGCGCTTTTCAATCTCATGCAGATTGTTTCTTTGATATTCATACTTCTCGCCTGCGGCGCCCTGATACTCTGGCTGGCGCGGCGTGAAATGGAACTCGCCGGACAAAAGACAAGCTTCGTCGCCAATGTCTCACACGAATTGAAAACTCCTCTCACCAGCATAAGGATGTATTCGGAAATGCTGCTCCATAATAAGGAAAAAATAACTGAAGAAAAACAGACGCATTACCTCTCCGTTATTCTTTCTGAAAGCGAAAGGCTTTCCCGTCTGATATCAAATGTCCTGAATTTTTCAAGGATGGAGGCCGGACAGAAAAAGTACAATCCAAGCCTTTTCAATCTGAAGGATTTCCTTGATGAGATTTGCGAAATATACCGTCCGTCACTTATGGAAAAAGGTATTGACCTGAAGCTGGAAAGTTCCGCAAGCGATATCGGCGTTTTCATTGACAGGGATTCGCTGGCGCAGATAATGGAAAACCTGATTTCAAACGCCCGCAAATACGCCGCCTCCGGAAAAGAACTGACAATATCGCTGGAGAACAGTGAAAAAGAAACAATGATAAAAGTAATGGACATGGGGAAAGGCATACCGGTATCGGCGGCGGAAAAAATATTCAACAAATTTTACAGGTGCGACAACAGCCTTACAGCCGAAACGCGCGGAAACGGACTTGGGCTGACAATAGCCAGAGGCATGATGCGCGATCAGGGCGGAGATATTCTTTACCGTTCCAGGGAAGGCGGCGGTTCGGAGTTCCGCGTTATAATCAGAAAACAGGAGAATTCATAAAATGAAAAGGAAAATACTTGTAGTCGAAGATGAGGAAAATATAAGGGAAGGACTTATAGACGCGCTCGGAATGGAAGGTTATGAAGTAAAAGGCGTCGCTGATGGAAGGGAAGCTTTGAAATATTATACGCAATGGGAACCCGAACTCCTTCTTCTCGACATAATGATGCCGCATAAAAGCGGATATGATATTTGCAGAGAAATCCGCAGAGGCAATCCGCATATCCCCATAATTATGCTGACCGCAAAGGGCGAAGAGATAGACAAGGTACTCGGCCTGGAACTTGGCGCCGATGATTATATAACCAAACCTTTCGGACTGCGCGAACTCGCCGCCCGCATCTCAGCGGTACTCAGGAGAGCATATCCTTCCGAAGAACCGCGAAAGGAAAATTTTACAGAACTAAGCGAAATAAAATTCGGAGATGTTCAGATTGATATAAAAACCATGCGCGGAAAAAAAGGCAAAGAGGAATTCGAGCTTTCCAGAAGGGAAATAGATATGCTTCTTTATTTCACGAAACACAAAAGCGAAGTCCTCGACAGATATAATCTGATGATGGCCGTATGGGGTTCCGAACACCGCGGTTTTTCCCGGACACTTGACCAGCACATAGTCCAGCTCAGAAAAAAAATCGAGGACGATCCGAAAAATCCCGAATACATAAAAACCGTTTATGGCATAGGCTACCGCTTCGACGCTTAATTATTTTACACAGAGTTTATGTCCGGTCTCATAAGATGTCCTGAAATATCGCAATGAATTTCATGAGATTGAAAACTCTTATGAAATGGAACATAGTAAATGTAGCATTATATATTAAGGATATCTGTTTATGAAATTGAATGAAGTTGTCCCATGGGGAAGGAACGCTGATGAATACATCAGGATGTTCAGTCTCTCAGATGCGGATTTGAAAGGAAAAATCCTGGGATGCGGAGACGGCCCCGCAAGTTTCAACACTGAAATGACTGAAAAGGGGCGCAATGTTATTTCTGTTGATCCGATTTATGAATTTTCAGCGGAAAAAATAGAGGAGCGAATTAATCATGTCTATGACATTGTAATTGGTCAAGTGAAGAAAGATCCTTCGCCCTATGTCTGGAATTTTTTCAAAAGTCCCGATGAAATGGGACAATGCAGGCTGAAATCCATGAAGAGGTTTTTGTCCGATTATGAAAAGGGGCGTAGCGAGGGTCGTTACAAGCCGGAAAGTCTGCCTGAATTGAGTTTCCCTGACAAGGTTTTTGATTTATGCCTTTCGTCTCATTTTCTCTTTCTCTATTCCGGAAATCTTGGTCTGGACTTTCATATAAAGGCAATAAGTGAAATGCTGAGAGTTTCGCGAGAGGCGCGTATTTTTCCACTGCTTGACCATTATGACAATAAGGAATCAGCGTTTACAGTGCCTGTTATGGAATATTTCAATTCAAAGGGATACAAGGCGGAAACGCTTAAAGTTGATTATGAGTTTCAGATTGGCGGAAATCATATGATGAAAATAAAATCTCACTGAAACAGAGATATCGGTACAGTATCCCAGTACAGTGGAATTATCTGTTTTCTTCGCACTGCTTCCAGTCTTGCGGAATATCTCTTTAAAAAATGTAACTTTTTTATTTCGCGCTGTTATATTATTTAAGGGGGGACTTGGATAAAATCAAATAATTTTCCTCTGAAAAAACGAAATTTATACAAGGAAAGAGAAATCAGAATTTCTTTTGTAATATTTGCTAAATAAATTGCATTTCAGGGAAAAACAAGCTATATTTCTAAAATAGGGCTTTTTGAATTGTATTTAATTCTGCGGCGGTCGAGGTTGATAATTCAGGTTTAAAGCTATAAGAAGGAGTTCGATATGTCGGAAGAGCAGAATCAGCAGCAAAATCTACAGGTTCAGGCTAGAAAAACTATAAAACTTAAACCTCTGACTAAAAAAGTTCCCACAGCCATGGCTTCAGCCCCGGTCAGTGAGCCTGTTCCGACAGGAACATCTCCGGTTTCAATGGCTTCAGCTGTTACACCTTCATCGCCTACAGCTATTTCACCGATGCCTTCACAATCTCTTGACGATACCATTGCCATGGAAACTCCAACACCTGAACAGTTGGAAGAAGCCACTCAGAAGCTCAACAGGCCCGCTCCTGCCGGCGGCGGCGTGCTTCCCGGCGCTAAACAGACTATCAAGTTGCGTCCGACTCCCGCGGTGCTGCCCGAAGTAAAACCCCAGACCGCAAGAGCTACCGGCCCCAATATGACTATCAAACTGAAACCAAAAAAAGCGAATGTTCCCGTTGCGGAAGAAGTTAAGACAGAAGATGAACAAACCGTAGCTATCGCGAAGCAGACTATAAAGCTGGTCTCCAAGAAAGAGGATTCGCCGAATATCGCAACCAAACCCTCTGATCCGACTCTCAAGCTTGTTGCCCAGCAGGTTAAGCCCTCTGACCCGACTGTCAGAGTTGAAACCGGAATACCTGTAAAAACTGCTGATCCTACTATTAAATTGGGTTCTCCGCTTACTCCCGCTTCTCCTACTATAAGACTTTCTCCGACCGCGGCAGCTCCGGCAGCGCCTACGCTTGAGCCTGAAACAATGCCTGTTCAGAGGCAGGATGGGGCAGAAGGTGTAGAAGAACCGGCAATGACCAGTACTAAGTCTAAGCTCACAATTAAAAAACCTATGGAAGCCCCTTCAATTAAAGAAGGCGAATTTGCTCCCATGTCTCCTGAAGAAGCCGCCGCGGAAGCAGCGAGAGGCGTACAGTCAGATGATGTCAAAGCTGAACCGTCAATCATATTTTCCATTGCCGCTATCCTTGCTTTTGCGGCTATGAGCTTCACGGTGTATATGCTTTCAACCCAGTACTATGGACAGTGGATTAAAGGCGGGGGAGGAATGTCTTTGACTTCTTCCGTTTCTTCTTCTGCCCCAGCTAAAGCCGCCGCGCCAGCCAAGGTTGACGATAAAAAGGCTGCTCCTGCTAAAGCTACCGCACCTGCCGCGAAAGCAGAGGACAAAAAAGTTGCCCCAGCTAAAGCCGCACCTGTCAAGGCTGATGATAAGAAAGCCGCCGCGCCTGCCGCGAAAGCAGATGATAAAAAGGCTGACAGCAAGAAAGCCGCCGCACCTCCCGCAAAAAAATAAGTGAATCTAAACCGTATTGGAACAGGCAAGGCGGGCTGCTGTTTCGATAGCAATGGCTGCAACGGCGGCACCGTAATCCAAATCTATATTATGCATGGTGTCTTTGGTATCGTGGTAGCCGCTCCGGTTAATATCGTAATTTTCCATGAAGAGTACAACCGGAATACCCATATCGGAAAAAATCTGCCCGTCTGTATTGTATAGAGAACTCCGTGGATTATTATGTGTTCTCACTTCTCCCAACAGCGGCAGGTGAAGCGCCGTTTCCGGGATATTCAAATCATCAGTATTGCGTTTACCGCGTCCACGACCGTGCCTTTCGGGGCCCCTGTTCCACAAATGTGTACCGGCATTCCATATCATATTGGCAGTGTGGGCTTCGAGAGCTATGCGGAGCGCATCAGGGCTTTTTCCGGGTGAAATCTGAAAAATATCCTGATCGGAATCACGGTTATGCGCTATCATGTCCATGACGAGAACTGCGCTGATTGAGGTATTTGATAAATCCATGCATACATTGCCGCCGCTGTAAAGTTTGAGCCTTTTCTCTATCAACGCCTGACAGAAATGACGAGCACCCATGCAATCCGAAGGAAATTCCTCGCCTGTAAGATGAAGAAGCCATACATCTTTTTCCAGGCGGCCTTCAGAGGCGAGCTTCAGGAAAACCGGCGCCGCCTGCAAAAGCGTTGAAGTCGCGGAGTGGTTGTCATCTGCCCCGGCCGCCGATAAGCGCGCGCCCGTGCCGCCGCGGGATTTGTCATAAATGTCTTCCATAAAAGCCGTGTCATAGTGGTCTGCCATTACAACAGCCTGAGTACGGTCTTTTCCCGGGATTACCACTAGAATATCACGTTCATATCCGTTGCCTTTATGGTTATGGAGCCAGCCCCCGAAACCGTCAAATGAAAAATCAGTCTGCCACTTGAAAGGCAATTCTCCGCATAAGGCCCTGTTGCGCATTCCAGCTCCGTCAATCGCGTTCTGATGGCGGCTTATCAGGTAATCGCCCAGAAGTTCCAGATCCCGGTGATGGTGCTGAAGCGCGCTTAAAGTAACATCATCCTTCACGCAATCGGCATTGTCTTTATTTATATATTTGCCGTGAGCAAGATATCTTATATCATTCCACCATGTCTCCTCAAAAGTTCTTGACGCCGTGAAATTATAAGTTATGGCGGAGGGAAAGGAGTTGTCTTCTTCAGGCGCGATGATTTTATTCAGTTCCTCCTGTATGCGTGCGGCTTTTTCGGGAGATGATGATTTTTCCGAGAGGGAGGCAAGCCATTTTTCAAGGGATTCATTTTTGGAGACGCGCAGAAGGTGTCTGGTAAAACTTCGCGGCAGAACATCCATGCCCAAAGCTTTTTTTACATTAAACATAGAGATAATATTGAGTGCCGTCTGATGGGTGTAGTGGTCATGACTGCTTTCAAAATCGCGCAGGGCTGAAAAATAAATATCCCTCTGTCTCATGCGGGGCCACAGTTCGACGGGATTTGAAATATTCTGAGATTTGGTTTCGTATGCGGTCATGTACCCTGAAAGGGCTGCAGGCATGATTTCGATTTTTCCTGTTTCCTGAGAAAGACAGGCGGTAAGAGGCCTCTGCCAGTAGATTTCATAGCGCCCGACATGCATGGCAGGAAAAATAAAACGGTATCCGAAAAGACCTCCTTCAAGGAGAATTTTTTCAGCCTTTTGTATTTCAGAAGAAGAAGCGATTGGGCCGTTAAGAATCATTTCATAGTTTTTTGTCCACAACTGGCAGTTGCGGGCCATGGGTTTGTCATAGAGCCCGATGGTTTCAAGGTTTGTGCTGAAAAGCACTTTTGCCACTTTGTCTGCCCTGCTGTCAGCGAGCAGTTCATCCATGTAGCGCGGCACACGGTTATAGCGGTGTATCCTGTGATATGTATCGATTACGAGTTCTTTCTGTATTTCCGAATGCTTCAAATCTGGATGAGGCTCGCTTAACCAGCCCGACTGCGGAATACGGATTCCGCGCGAGCCGCAGCGCCGAGATAAAAGACGAAGCAGCGGTATCTGATTTGCCATCGGCATTTCGCGGCTTAATTTCGTATAAGGGAGCGTACCCCAGAAAATCAGGCTTCCCGGAAACGGCAAGAGGGCGATTTTTCCGCCAAGATAAAGTTTTTTCAGAGACCCCGGCAACCGGCTGAACGGACGGAATGTCAGAATATAACTCAGGTTGCCGAAGAAAGAAGCGTCGCTGATTTTGAATTGTTCCGCCCATGAAGGCAGAACGGAACTTTCTTCTGTCGGAAGTATGCGGAAGCCTTCCTCGTAGAGCTGACTGAAATCACTTATGGTTTTGCCGTAAGCCGTCTTGAAAAGCAGTGAAAAAAATGAAAGGGCGTCTTCTTCCGGGCGTTCTGTTCCGGGGTTTGAATAAAAACTTTTCCAGAAAGCCTTTTCCGGACCTTGTTCACTGCCGCCGAAAAGGGTCCAGTGGACGCGTCCTTTGTCATCCTGAGTGCGTGAGAGCGATAAAGGAAGAAGAACAATATAACGTTCGTGTTCAAGTTTTCCGGCATTTTCGGCCAGTTCAGGAGGCCAGTAAGGATTTTCCGTAATATTCTGTTTAGCCTGTCCGTAGATATTATATACGGGTTTGCCGTTGCCCAGATTGATGAGCTGCTCCATTATGCGGAGACCTATATGGGCCATGCCGGGCTTCAGCTCATATTCTTCTTCTATTTCAGAAATCTGCCAGCCGTAAGGATCATCCGGGGCAAATAATTCAGAATAAAAATTGCCGGAGGGGGTAATGCCGAGCCGCGGGGGAGGCATGAACTCGGAATATGCCGGGAGGGGAAAACTGTTTTCCCCTTCAAAATCAGGATATTCAGATATGAGCTTGTGAAAACCGCAAAATTCTTTTTCTGTCATGAAGACCTTTTTTTCAATGGACGAAAAAACCTTTCAATCCGCGGACATTAGTATCGCCGAGGGTTTTGGCTATCTGCACCAGTTCCTCATCGCTGTAGGTGGGGCTTTCGAGGAGGTCGTCATCTATTATTTCCACGGGATTGAATTGCTGCAAGACCCATTTTTTCTGTCCGGCCCCGCTCAGCTCCTTTCTCATTATCTGCAGATCGTGATACGAAAGAAGTTTCTTATGGACAGTGGTCCGGATGTCTATGAAAACATTTTTCCCCACGGCAAAATTTATTATTTTATGGACTCTCCCGGCAAAATCCGGGATATTTGAAAGAGTTACTTCATTGTACATTGAGGAAGGCGCTTTATAATCAATGCCCAGCGCGTCGATAAGGCCGTTTTCTATATATTCTATGACCTGTTCGGGATTACTTCCGTTAGTGTCAAGTTTTACAAGAAAGCCCATTTCCTTGATTTTTCCCGCGAACTCGGCCAGATTGCGCCGGAGCGAAGGCTCGCCGCCGCTGATTACGACGCCGTCAAGTTTTCCGCGCCTCTTTTCCAGAAACACGAACACTTCCTCCTCGGATATTCCGGGCTGGCTTTCGGGATCGAATACCAGGCATGGATTGTGGCAGTAAGGGCATCTGCAATTGCAGTTTCCCACAAAAAGCACACAGGATATTTTACCTGGATAATCTATCAGGGAAAACTTCTGAATGCCCCTTATGTTCATTAGAATTCTCCTAAGCTGCTTTTTCTTTGAAATATTTTCAACTCGGCTTAACCCTTGAAAAAAAGCCCCTGCCGGAGGGCGGCAGGGGTCAGGGAAGGATGGGATGAGTTAAGCAACAGCTTGTTTTTTTTCTACGTAAATAAAAGCTTTTCGATCTTTGAATTCTTCTTTTTTGCCCTTGTTCCAGTTTGACACGGGCCTGAAATATCCACACACCCTACTGTAAACCTCAGTTTTGCAACCGCACTTAGCCATTTTGACGTCTCCTTTTCTTTTTTTGTTTTTCTTTATAATTTCGGTTTCATTGGGTGGTTGGAAATGAAACTGAAAACTGAAATTTTTAAATTAAGCGCCCACTACTTTGAACTTCATCTGGTTTTCCGTTCCGGTTTCTGATTCCACCGGACACTCATCGTGGTTTCCGGCGATATATCCGTGTACCGGACATATACTGAAAGACGGCGTAATCGTGAAATACGGCAACCTGTAATTTTCAGCTATGCGCTTGACCAGTGAAGCCACTTGCTCAGGATCGTTTATGCGCTCGCCCATGAAAGCGTGGAAAACTGTTCCTCCCGTGTATTTGCGCTGAAGGGGTTCCTGCATGTCAAGGGCTTCAAAGAGGTCGGTGGTATAACCGACGGGGAGTTGTGATGAATTCGTGTAATACGGGTTTGTATCCCCGGCACAGATGATATCAGGGAATTTTTTTCTGTCAATCCTGGCCAAGCGGAAACTGGTGCCTTCCGCGGGAGTGGCTTCAAGATTGTAAATATGTCCGGTCTGAACCTGATATTCTGAAATCCTGTTTCTCATGAAATCAAGTACTTTGACAGCAAAGTCATTGCCTTCCTGATCGCAGATGGAACAGCCCAGGAAATTAAGGCATGCTTCATTCAGGCCTACAAGTCCTATGGTGCTGAAATGGTTGTTCAGGGTCTTCAGATAATTTTTAGTGTAAGGCAGAAGATCACCGTCGAGATGGCGGTGTACGATTTTACGTTTTATTTCCAGGGATTCTTTTGCCAGGTCCATCAGATTTCCGAGACGCGCGAAAAATTCGTTTTCATCTTCAGAGATATATCCGAGCCTGGGCATATTGATGGTGACAACGCCTATCGAGCCGGTTTGTTCTCCGGCGCCGAAGAGGCCGCCTGTTTTATTGCGCAGTTCCCTTATGTCCATCTGAAGGCGGCAGCACATGCTTCTTACGTCGCCCGGTTTCAATTCGCTGTTTATGAAATTCTGGAAATACGGGAGACCGTATTTGTCGGTAACTTCAAAAAGCAGCTTGGCATTTTCGCTGTGCCAGTCAAAGTCGCTGGTGATATTGTATGTGGGTATCGGGAAAGTGAAAATCCTGCCATCCCTGTCTCCGCTGCTCATGACTTCGAGGAATGCCTTGTTTATGAGGTTCATTTCCTGCTGATAGTCGCCGTAGTATTTGCCTTCCTGAATTTTTCCGCCGATGATTACGGGAGTGGAACGGAGATCGTCGGGAACTACCCAGTCAAATGTAAGGTTCGTAAATGGTGTCTGTCCCCAGCGGCTCGCTATGTTAAGCCCGAAAACAAACTGCTGGATGTTCTGCCTGATTTCCCTGTAATTGAGCTGGTCTTCCTTTACGAACGGGGCAAGTAATGTGTCAAATGAACTGAAAGCCTGCGCCCCTGCCCATTCAGTCTGAAGTGTTGAAAGAAAATTTACTATCTGTCCCAGAGCGGTGTCAAAATGTTTTGCGGGGCCCGCGCTCGCCCTGCCTTCACGTCCTCTGAAGCCTTCCATAAGAAGTTGCCTGAGGCTCCATCCCGCGCAATAACCGACAATGCCGCATGAAAGGTCATGCATATGAAAATCGCCGTCATTGTGTGCTTCGGCTATTTCCTGAGGATAAATATTTGAAAGTGTATAGCGTGCCACTACGGTGCCGCTGACGTGATTAAGCAGACTGGCATAAGAATAGCCGGCGTTGGAATTTTCATTTACGCGCCAGTCTTCTCTGTCGATGTAGGAGGAGACAAGCTCCTGCACATCCATCATTATCTGTTTGCCTTCGCGGATTTTATCATGCTGCGCGCGGTAGAGGATAAAAAGCTTTGCCGCCTTTGAAAGGCCTCTTCTCATGAAAGACTGTTCAACCAGGTCCTGAAGCAGTTCAATCCCGGGAACATCATTCTCTAAACTCAGCGCGTCAAGGGAAGTTAGGACATCCCTGCATATGGTTTTCGCGAGTTTGTCATTAGACGTACCGGCAGCTTTTAATGCTTTGCTTGCGGCCAGTGTTATTCTTTCCGGCTCAAAGGGGACGATACGACCGTCTCTCTTTTTTACAAACTTGCAAGGCAGACGCGTTGACATAATTTTTCAATTCCCCATTTGTAAAAAGGTTAAATAATTCAAACAAAAATCAAGGTTCAGACGGTATGGGTGGAATACCTTTTTCTCCCTTGAAGATTTCTACCATAATACATCATATTGTATATAGCAAATAAAAAAATAACAATATGTTGTGTTTTTTTTGCAGAAAATTATAATTAACGAAAAGCAAAGAACTTACGAAAATGGAAAAAATAGGAAAAAGATAATATTTCATATTTTGCATGCGCGGAATAAACTGCTTGAAAAATAAGCTTTTGACAGTAGATTAAAGTAAATGGTTTTTCCCGGAAGGACAAGTTCAACAAAAACGGGGGATTTTCCGCCTTAAAACATTGGAAAAATTTATGGAACGCAACAAGCGAATACTTATAGTCGATGATCAGCAGGACCTGCGTGAACAGCTCGCCAAACTTCTGCGGCGCTCAGGGAAGAAAAATGAGACTACTTCTTTTGTCCAGCAAATGAGGGACAGACTTTCGGGCTCAAAAAAAGAAGAATCCAAGGGAGATGATTTAGGCGATACATACACTGTGAACACAGCGGCGCAGGGTGAAGACGCTTTCGAAATGGTTAAAAAAGCCAATCAGGAAAATGAGCCTTACGCGGTACTTTTTACGGACATGAGAATGCCTCCCGGATGGGATGGGCTCGAAACAGCCAAGAAAATAAGAGAAATAGATAAGAATATCGAAATAGTTATAATGACGGCTTACGCCGACCACGACCAGACTACTATCGCCGAAAGCATCGGTACGCCCGAAAAGCTACTCTACATAAAGAAACCTTTTCAGTCAGAGGAAATTTATCAGCTCGCGCTTTCCCTTACCTCAAAATGGAATTTTGAGGAAACAGAGCGCATGCGCAAGGAATGGCTTGAAATCCTCATCAGAAGCATGAGCAAGGTCAAAACCGTTACCAGCGGCAAAGTAGGCGACCTTTATTCGACTATCCTCAAATCCGTACTCAATTTCACCAGCGCTACAAAAGGTTTCATTACGGTTTGGGATGAGTCAGGAAGCAGATGGAAAGTAGAAAATTTCATAGGAGTGGATGAAGCTGAAGTCAAAAAATGCATAGAGGAAAATTCAAAGCGCTTCTATGAAAGCAGAACGACTCAGAATTTCGACGGC
>MHBF01000171.1:0-11239 GCA_001803225.1 Lentisphaerae bacterium GWF2_44_16
TATCCCCAGAATTCCTTACGCACCAGTTCATGGAGATGTTCGGCAAAGGCTTCGGCAAGTCTGTCCGCAAGCACTTTCGCCATAATCGCGTTAAAGTCATCGTTTTTCTTTTCAAATTCGGAAACAAGTTCCTTAACTCCGTGTCCGGCCGTAACAGAAAAAGCACCTATGTAATCTTTCACTCCTTCAGGAGCTACGAAATCGGAAAGCGCAAGGTTCGGCAGATTATCAGATTTTTTCATCTGCTGACGGAGTGTATGAAGCATTTTTATTTTATTTTCACATTCAAAGACTTTTATGTCGTCTTTATCTGAATTGGCCGGGAAAATACCGAAAACGGCATCGGCGCGTATCAGCTTTTCCTTAACTATGCGTGAAAGGAGTTTCTGAGCGTCATCATAAAGTTTAGCGGCTTCCTCTCCTTTTTCTTTGTCTTTCAGTATTTCCGGGTAACGGCCTTTCAAATCCCAGGCGTTGAAAAAGAAAGTCCAGTCGATGTAAGGGATTATTTTTTCAAGCGGATAATCTTTCAGCGCCTTGACACCGGTGAAAACAGGGACAGGAGGGAAATATTTTTTCCAGTCTGGTCTGAATGAATTTTTTCTTGCCTCTTCCAATGTTATCATTTCCAGGGCGTTTTCAGAACGCTTCCTGCGTATTTCATCATATTTTTTTCTGATATCGGAAGTAAAATTCCCGGACTGCTTCTCATTAAGAAGAGAGCTTGCCACGGAAACACTTTTCGACGCGTCGCCGACATGAACGACAGGGCCGCTATAGGAAGGCTCTATCTTGACTGCGGTATGGGCCGGTGAAGTCGTCGCGCCTCCTACCATTAGAGGGATTTTCAATCCGGCCCGTTCCATTTCGGCGGCAACAGTAACCATTTCATCAAGGGAAGGAGTGATAAGGCCGCTGAGACCGATTATATCAACTTTTTCCTTTATGGCGGTTTCTATGATTTTCGAGCATGGCACCATTACGCCTATATCAATTATCTCAAAATTATTGCATTGGAGAACTACGCCGACAATATTTTTGCCGATGTCATGAACATCGCCTTTGACTGTGGCAAGGAGTATTTTTCCGGAGGAACTTCTCTGAAGTCCGCCTTTTTCTTTTTCAATGTAGGGAAGAAGAAATGAAACGGCCTGTTTCATGACACGGGCACTTTTCACCACCTGCGGGAGAAACATTTTGCCGGAGCCGAAAAGGTCTCCAACTGTATTCATGCCATTCATCAGAGGGCCTTCAATCACTTCAATGGGGCGGGAACTTTTTTGTCTGGCTTCCTCTATGTCCAGTTCAAGAAATTCCGTAATTCCTTTTACAAGGGAGTGAGAGATGCGTTTTTCAACGGGTTCCTGTCTCCATTCAAGTTCAGCTTTTTTATCCTTTTTTGAATCCTTGAGGGATTCGGCGATTTCGAGGAGACGGTCAGTGGAGTCTTCCCTGCGGTTGAGGACGACATCTTCGACGGTTTCGAGAACGCTCTTCGGGATCTCCTCGTAAACAGCGAGTTGCCCAGCGTTGACTATGCCCATGTCCATGCCGGCTTTTATAGCGTGATAGAGGAAAACCGAATGTATGGCCTCGCGTATCGGGTCATTGCCGCGGAAGGAGAAAGAAACGTTGCTGACACCGCCGCTGACGAGGGCATGAGGCAGATTCTTTTTGATAAAATCCACGGCGGCGATATAATCGCAGGCGTAATTGTTGTGTTCTTTAATGCCCGTGCCTATGGCAAAGACGTTCGGGTCAAGTATTATGTCCTGAGGAGGGAAGCCGACTTTTTCAACAAGGATTCTGTAAGACTTTTCGCAGACCTCTTTGCGCCTCTGCAAAGTATCCGCCTGGCCTTTTTCGTCGAAGGCCATTACAAGGACGGCAGCCCCGTAACGCCTGATGAGAGAGGCTTTCTGTATAAAGGCTTCTTCGCCTTCCTTCAGGCTTATGGAGTTTACTATGCCTTTGCCCTGAATGCATTTTAAACCGGCTTCAATCACTTCCCATTTGGAAGAATCTATCATGATTGGGACTTTGGATATTTCGGGTTCGCCGGAAAGCATGTTGAGGAATTTTTTCATGGCATGAACGGCGTCAAGCATGGCATCGTCCATATTGATATCGATTATCTGCGCGCCGTTTTCGACCTGCTGACGGGCGATGCTCAGGGCTTCTTCGTATTTGTTTTCTCTGATAAGCCGGGCGAATTTAGCGGAACCGGCTACATTTGTTCTTTCCCCGACATTGACGAAATTGCATTCCGGCGAAATTGTGAGTGCTTCCAGTCCGCTGAGACGGCAGTAAGGTTTTATTGAGGGTATTTTGCGGGGCTTGATACCTTTCACCGCTTCGGCAATGGCCTTGATATGGTCGGGAGTAGTTCCACAACAGCCGCCGATGATGTTCAGAAAGCCTTTTTCGCAGAATTCTTTTACGATGGCTGCCATCTGGGGGCCGGACTGGTCGTAACCTCCAAACTCATTGGGAAGCCCGGCATTCGGGTGAGCGCTGGTGAAGCATGTGGCTTTGACGGCGTATTCCTGTATAAACGGCCTCATATTTTCAGCGCCGAGAGCACAGTTGAAACCTACGCTGAGCAGAGTTGAAGCATGTGAAACGGATACAAGGAAAGCCTCGGCGGTCTGGCCTGTCAATGTGCGTCCGCTGGCATCGGTAATCGTGCCTGAAATCATCACGGGAATTTGTACGCCGTGTTCTTTCATGTATTCCTCGACGGCTAAAATGGCGGCTTTGCAGTTGAGTGCGTCGAAGACTGTTTCTATGATTATCAGGTCGGCCCCTCCGTCTATAAGCCCTCGGACAGATTCGGAATAAGACTTGACAAGGGAATCAAAATCGATATTTCTGAATGACGGGTCGTTTACATCCGGCGATATGGATAATGTTCTGTTTGTAGGTCCTATGGAACCCGCGACAAACCGGGGTTTATCTGGAGTCGAAAGCTCAAGGGCGGCTTTTTTAGCGAGTTCTGCGCCGGCGCGGTTCAGCTCATATACGATGCTTTCGAGCTGATAATCGGCCTGGGAGACTGAATTAGAGTTAAAAGTATTTGTTTCAATAATGTCAGCCCCGGCTTCGAGGTAAGCCTTGTGTATGCCGTAGATTATATCTGGTCTGCTGAGGCAGAGCAGGTCATTATTGCCTTTGAGGGGGCACGGGTGTTTTTCAAACCTTACGCCGCGAAAGTCTTTTTCTTCCGGTTTGTGCCGTTGAATCATTGTGCCCATAGCGCCGTCAAGCACCATTATACGGTTTTCAAGTATTTCTCTTAAAACAGACATTTTATTTTTTCCCATAGAACACATTATTTAGTTTCTCCACTGCTTTTACCCTACTATAGGTTGTATAAATATTCTTTTCCAGTCCTTTAAGACAGCTTATTTCAGGAATGGAACGGCTGAATTTCTGATTTAAATAGATATCCACTGGCTTTTTTATTTGACGAAATATGCTATATATAGTATTCTGTAAGGATTTGAAGCACTACATTCGGTTTATTTGAGGGTATTTTGCAATGGCAGAAAAAACAGAGAACGGCATACATAAGAACGGATTCAGATTCAAATATGTTTTTTACATAGTGGTGATACTGCTGCTGATACTGGCGGTATTTTCACATTCGGCGCAGGATTTAGCGGTACTCGAAGGGGGAAGCGACGCCAGTCTTCAGAATTGGATAGGCCCGGTCGGGGCACATACATCGCGGATACTTTTTTATCTTTTCGGAATAGCGATTTATCCTGTTATCATACTTTTCATAGTCTGCGTAATAAGGCCGTTTCTGCCGTTTCCAACGGAGCGGAGGGGATATATCGGGGCCCTGACGGCGATGGTGCTGGGGATAACTATTCTTTTCGCTATGTGGCCTTCGGAATTCCGTTTCAGGACAGAGATATTGGGGATAGGACATTCGACAGTACCGGATTCCGCATTGTCAGGCGGAGTGATAGGACAGCAGCTGGCGGCGCCGGAATCACACGACATAGACGCGGGGATAATCAGGCGTTATATAGGAACTATTGGAAGCCTCATAACCGCGCTCGTTTTTCTTCTTACCGGAGCTTTTTTTGTGTGGCTCGCGGATTGGAAGGTAATTTGCGTTCACCTTCTCACGAAGAACAGGGACATTGGAAAACCGCTAAAAACCAGATATCAAGAGGAAGAGGAAAAAACCATTGAGGATACCGGGAGCCCTGATATAGGAATGATGGGAAGGATAGAACTTAAAAAAGGAATGGAAAATCCGAAAATCCCTGAAACAATAGAAGAGGCTGAAAAAGCCGAGCCTGAAGAAGGGCCCGTTGTGGAACCGGTATCATTGGCCTCTCTCAAAAAACAGGAAGTTCCGGAAAAGGAATTTGCTCCGCCGCCATCCAGACAAAAGACAGTCGCTGCTTTTGACCCGAATTATGTTCTTCCGCCAGTATCGCTTCTTGAAAAGGTAAAGGAATGCCGCGAAGGTGAAAAAGCCGATATCATAGACCGCACAAAAGCCGTATTGCAACAGACCCTCGAAAGCTTCAATATAGACGGTCAGGTGACAGGGATAGTGCCGGGGCCCAGAGTAACGCGTTTTGAGATTACGCTTTCACCGGGCGTGAACATAAACAAGGTTACGAATATCAGCGGCAACATAGCCATGAACCTTGAGGCTGAAAGTATAAGAATACTCGCTCCGATACCCGGAAAGAACGCCGTCGGCGTCGAAGCGCCAAACAGCAAGGCTTCCGCCGTTTACATGCGCACTATAATGGAAGCTGATGAGTGGAGAAACTCCCCGGTTGAAATACCGATAGTACTGGGAAAAAATGTTGCCGGAGAACCCGTTATACTCGACCTGGCAAAAGCGCCGCACCTGCTTATCGCCGGAGCGACCGGAAGCGGAAAGAGCGTTTGCATGAACACCCTCATTATGAGCCTGCTCTTTAAATATTCGCCATCGGATTTGAGGCTGATACTGGCCGACCCCAAAGTTGTGGAACTGGAGGTTTACTCTCCTCTGCCTCATCTCATAACGCCCGTGGTCAATGATCCCCAGAAACTCACGCTCGCGTTGCGCTGGGCCGTCAGCGAAATGGAAAAACGTTACCGCATGATGGCAAAGGTAAAATCCAAAAACCTTGCCGGTTTCAATTCCAGGCCGATACCGGCTGAGCCTGTTTTTGACAGCGCGGGAAATGAAATACCTAAAAAACTGCCCATTATTGTGATAATAGTCGATGAGTTGGCTGACGTCATGATGACGGATTCCAAATCGGACGTTGAAACCGCCATAGCCAGGATAGCACAGAAAGGACGCGCTTCGGGAATACATATAGTGATAGCCACACAGCGCCCCTCAACCAACATCATAACCGGCGTAATCAAGGCAAACCTTCCCACAAGAATAGCTTTCAAAGTGGGTTCCGGCGTTGACAGCCGCGTAATACTGGACCAGAACGGTGCAGAAACCCTGCTCGGACGCGGTGATATGCTCTTTGTCCCGCCCGGCAGCGCAAATATTGAACGAATACAGGGCGCGATGGTTTCCGACCCGGACATACAGAAAGTCGTTGATTTCGTAGGGGCGCAGGCCGAACAGCAGTTCGACAACAAGGTCATCGCGGAAAATCCCGGAGAAGACGATGATGATGATAACGTTCAGGAAGCAGATGACGGAGAGGAAACAATCAGCGCCACCGATCCGCTGGTCAAATCCATGCTTGCCAAGTATTCACAGCCGGGTGATGACGAAAATGTAAGAAAATCACTGGAAATACTTTTTACCGAAAGAAAAATCAGCACCAGCTACATTCAGCGCCGTATGGGAATAGGTTACAACAAGGCCGCTGAAATAATGGATATTTTTGAAAAGAGAGGCATAGTCAGCGCACCTCTTCCGGGCGGCTCGAAAAGAGACATTCTTGTATTTGATGAGATAGAGAACAGTTAATTGGAGGGTAGCGTGCTTCATTCAATGACAACAGCTCAATTTGATGATTGTGAGTATGACGGATAAAAATCAAAAGAAAAACGATACAGGGAAAAAAATGGAGGAAGGGTTTCTCCCTTTTGATTTTTTTGAGACTGAAGAACCGCAGGGACGAAAGAAAAAAAAGACGGAAAAAGATATAATACCCGACCTTTTCAGCAGTTTAGACCTTGATAAAAAAGAGGCAGGACCAGCAAAAAGCGGGGAAAAACAGAAAGCGGAAGCCGACCCGGAAATTGAAAAGGAAAGTTCCGTAGAAGATATTCTGGAAAAAGCGCCGGATAGTGATATAATAGTAGAATTTTCAGAAGAAAATGACGGAACGGCCCAGGACGTTAAAGTCAGGGAAAAAATTGAAAAAGACGAGTATTTTCCCGAAGATGATATAAAGTTTGAGATAAGTTATTCGGAAACTGAAAACATAAACGACAAAAATACGGAAGATACTATGACTGATAACGAAATAAGACCGGCAGGGGAAGATATACCCGGACTTGAAAATACAGATGAAGTAAAGGCACAGTCGCCCGTATCTGAAGAAACAAAGCTGAAAGAAGAAAATATATCCGGACTTGAAAATACAGAAGAACCGAAGGCGCAAGAGACCGTGCCGGAAGAAAAAACCGAGGGGCCTAAAACATTGAGCGCCACGCCTGTAAAGGATAAAACGCCAGGAACTAGAGTCCCTATCGTACAGAGGCCTGCCGTAAAAGAAGTTTTTTCAGTTAAAAATAAAAACGCGTCCCCCGGGGAAATACTTCAGGAAGCCCGAGTGCACAGCGGTTTGAGCATAAACCAGGTAGAACAGATAACCAAAATCAGGTTAAGCTATCTTGATTCCATTGAACATGACGACTTTCCTAAACTGCCTCCGGTCGTATATGTTACCGCCTACATCAAAACTCTCTGTTCCCTTTACAACATAAGCCCTGAAGACACCGCTCTGGTATTGTCAAACCTGAAAAAGAGCGGAGAAAAGCCGGTTACGGAAGATATATTGAAGCACCTTGAAAGCGAAAAACATGTAAACATACAGGAAGAAGTCAAGAGCAAAAGACTCATAATGAAGTCGTTTTTCATCATAGCGCTGGTAATTGTATGGATAGGGATTCTTGGTCTCATAGTCTATAAAAGCGGTTTTATTAAAAAGTTCCGTTCATCAGGAAAAACAGTTGCGGTAAAAACTGAAAAATCAAAAGCGTCCAAGCCGGTCATATCGATAAAAGCAGTTAAAGAGGCTGAAGAAAAAGCCAGGGAAACAACAGTTGCCGCGGCAAAGGAAAAAGCAAAAAATACAGCTGCGCCGAAAAATGTCACCAAAGAAGCAAAGCCCAAAGATAATAAAGAAGTTCCGGCTGTCCAGTTTTCCGGCGAGGAACTTGAAAAGTTTGTTCCGCCTCAGAATATAAGCTTAAGCGAGCTTACGCTTGACCCCGAAAAAGCGAAAAAATAAAACCTTTCAATAATGGCAAACCATCATTTCGACTGTATAGTAACGGATTATGAAAATTATTGTTATCAACGGTCCTAATTTACAACTGCTCGGACAAAGAGAACCGGGCATTTATGGAAAAACGACATTGGACGATTTGAATAATCGCCTCAAAACTGTCGCCTCATCCATCGGAGTGGATGTTTCTTTTTTTCAGAGCAACAATGAAGGAGGAATTGTTGATAAAATAGCTTCGGCATTTAAAGATAAACTCGACGGGATAATAATAAATCCCGCGGCCTATACACATACAAGTATAGCGATAAGAGATGCCATTGAAGCGGTAAAAATTCCCGCGCTGGAAGTGCATATCAGCAACATTCACGCGAGGGAGGAGTTCAGGCGCAGCTCAATGACGGCGGCTGTTTGCCTGGGACAGATTTCAGGATTGGGGATTGACGGCTATGAATGGGCCCTCAGGGCCATGGCCAATTATCTCCAAAACATGAAAAAGCAAAACTAAACAGGATTTTTAAAAACATGAAAATTGAAGAAATTAAGACTATTGTCAAGCTTATGGCTGAAAATGATTTAAGCGAGTTCAAAATAGAGGCTGAGGAAATGCATCTCTGCATTCGCAGGGGCCCCTCATACGGGCACGCCTCAATGCCGCAGCCGCAGATAATTCATCATACCGTGCCGGCAGCAGCGCCGGCAACGGCACCGGCGGCAAGCCCAGACGCGCAAAAGGCCCCTGGCTCCTCGGAACCCGCAAAAAAGCTTAATACGATAGATTCCCCCATAGTCGGGACTTTCTACAGGGCACCTTCTCCGGAAGCCGTACCGTTCGTCAAAGTAGGTGACAAAGTAAATGCCGATTCTGTCGTATGCATAGTGGAAGCAATGAAGGTAATGAACGAAATAAAAGCCGAAAAAGGCGGGGTCATAAAGGAAATACTTATTGAAAACGGAATTCCCGTCGAGTTCGGTCAGCCGCTCTTTGTACTTGAATAAAGCAAAAAGGTCCTTGAAATAGATGTTTAATAAAATACTTATAGCAAACCGCGGTGAAATAGCCCTGCGCATCATCAGAGCGTGCAGGGAACTCGGCATAAAAACTGTAGTGGTTTATTCAACGGCTGATGAAAACAGCCTGCCCGTGAAACTGGCCGATCAGGCGCTCTGCATAGGGCCTCCGCCTCCGAATATGAGCTACCTTCTGATTGAAAGAATAATCAGCGTCGCTGAAATATGCGATGTGGACGCCATACACCCGGGATACGGATTTCTCGCTGAAAACGCCCATTTTGCCGAAGTTTGCAAAAGCTGCAACATCACTTTCATAGGCCCCACTCCCGAACAGATGAAAGCCATGGGAGATAAAAATATAGCCAGAAAAACAATGATAAAGGCGGGCGTTCCCGTAACTCCGGGAAGCGACGGCCTCATAAGCAACGAGGAAGAAGCCCTGAAAACGGCCCACAAACTCCGCTTTCCGGTAATAATCAAGGCCTCGGCCGGCGGTGGAGGCAGAGGCATGAGAATAGCACATAACGATGCCAGCCTCCTTCAGGGATTCTACGCCGCGAAAAGCGAAGCTGAAAAAGCTTTCGGCAACGGAGACGTGTATATTGAAAAATACATTGAAAACCCCAGGCATATAGAGTTTCAGATACTGGCGGACTCCTACGGAAACATAGTACATCTCGGCGAAAGGGATTGCAGCATACAGCGCAGACATCAGAAGCTCATAGAAGAAGCCCCTTCTCCGGCGTTGAGCCCGCAATTGCGCAAGAAGATGGGCGCCGCCGCAATAAGGGCCGCCAAAGCTGTGAATTACACAAACGCGGGCACTATAGAATTCCTGCTCGGTAAAAAAGAAGAGTTCTATTTCATGGAGATGAACACAAGAATACAGGTGGAACATCCTGTAACTGAAGCCATCACCGGAATAGACATAGTCAAGGAACAGATAAAAATCGCCGCCGGGCATAAGCTGTCTTTCAGCCAGAAAAACATTCAATTTGAAGGGCATGCCATAGAATGCCGCATAAACGCGGAAGATCCTTTCAGAAACTTCTCCCCGTGTCCCGGCAAAGTCGATCTCTTTTCCGCCGCCGGAGGCATAGGAATAAGAATCGATTCGCATGTTTACAGCGGCTATGTAATTCCACCGAATTACGACAGCATGATATGCAAGCTCATAGTGAAAGCACATAACAGGGAAACAGCCATAGCCAGGTGCAGGCGCGCGCTTGATGAATTCATGATAGAAGGAATCAAAACATCAATACCGTTTTCCCAATTCATACTTGATTCCGAAGAATTCGTCGCGGGCAAATATGATACCGGATTCATCGAGAGAATCATGAAGCAGGGCCATTTTGAGAAAACAAAGGAAAAATATACTTAAACGGAGGCTGTATAATGAAAGATAAAATCAACAGAACTAAAAAAGCCGATACAGCTGATAACGCAAGAAGCGTTTCGGAAAAAACCAATGAAATGGGGCTGGTGAAAATACATGAGAACGTAATAGCCTCAATTGTAAGAAAAGTAACCTGTTCGATAAAAGGCGTTCTGAGGCTGGCCGGAAGCCCGCTTCTCGACAACATAGCCGAAATTGTAGGCAGCCGCAAAATCCATGACAGGGCAATTTCCATAAATCTTGCAGATGACGATGTGAAAATTGAGGTCAAAATCAATGTGGCTTACGGTGTTCATGTCCCAACGCTCGCCGTTGAAATACAGACAGCCATCATAGAGGAAGTCGAAAAAATCACCGGAATGCGCGTCTCCCAGGTAAATATCATAGTGCAGGAGCTTGACGAGGAAGACAGCGAAAAGGACGAAGAAAAAGAAGAAGAAATAAAAAACTGAAAGAGGAAAATACATTATGAATGATATTTTCAACCTCAATAATCTGATATGCATGAACGATCCTGAACTTTTCGATTTTCAACTCGGCTATGTTTCAGGCGTTTTTGTGGCCATCGCCGTAATATGCGCTGTGATGATTGTCAAAATAATTCTCTTTTTCATGTTTTTTTATCCCAGGCGTTCAAAGGGAGTATTCATACCAGGCGCGTCCGGCTCGCTCTTCATATCGGCAAACGCCATAACCGACCTTGTAAGGTCTTTAGAAAGCGATTTCAAGTTCATAGAAATAAGCAAGGTAATCCTGTTTGACAGAAAGAAATACAATGATCTGGAACTGCATGTAAATTTTGACATGGAAGGCGGAGAGCTTCCCTCGATAGCTTCCGAGCTCCAGTCCATAATACTTTCAAAACTCAAGGATACTTTCGGCATTGACAACATAAGGGAAGTCAATATCAAGATTAAGAGAGTAACTGTCAACAAGAATGCCCGCTTCTGAAAATGCGCTTCATTCTGGCATCCGAATCACCACGCCGCAAAGAACTTCTCAGTTCAATCGGAATAGATTTTGAAACCCTGCCTTCCTCTGTCCCCGAACTTGACGGAAACGGCTCATATTCTCTGCATGTCCCTTTTCTGAACGCCATACTGAAAGCGGAAACGGTGGCCTCAAAGCACCCTGACGCGCTGGTATTGGGAGCGGATACGGTAATTGAATTTGAGAACAGAATAATGGGCAAGCCGCGCGATATGCTTGAAGCCTGCGAAATGCTTATGACGCTCTCCGGGAAAAAACATAATGTTACGACGGCAGTATGCCTTAAAAATGTTTTGCTCAGAGTGGAAGCCGTATTCTGTGAAACAACAGTTGTGGAGTTCAATGCGTTTGAGCGGGACACTGCCGAAAAATATATAAGCTCAGTCCATAC
>MHBF01000171.1:11249-12265 GCA_001803225.1 Lentisphaerae bacterium GWF2_44_16
GCCGGGGCCTACGCCATACAGGAATTCGGAAGTCTGCTCGTAAAAAATATCCGGGGACCGGAAGACAATGTCATAGGACTGCCGCGCGAAAAACTCAGAAAGTCAATTTATGCCTGCGGTTTCGGGAGCTTGATTACGAAAGACGAACCGCCTGTAAAAGCGGTATCACAATAAATATTTCCCTTGTGACTTTCTATAATCTGCCTGGCAATGGTAAGGCCCAGTCCGAAACCAAGGTCCTTGGATGTTACAAACGGCTCGAAAATGCTGTTTTTAACCACCGCCGGAATGCCCGGCCCGTCGTCCTCAAAGATAATCAGGATTTTGTCGTTTTCATCGTCCTTGACGTTTACTTTTATATTAAGACTGCTTTTATTCGCGTTCCGGGCCGCTTCTATAGAGTTCAGGCACAAGTTGGAAAACGCAACGCCGAGAAATCCAGCGGAAGCATTGATTTTGGCTTCAGCAAGACCGCTGATATCAAATTTGACACCTGCTGATTTGCCATGTTTTTCTACTACGGAAACACAAGTTTCCCTGATTGTTTTTACTATGTCTGTGTCTGAAAATTCCGCGATGGAAATGTCCTTGCCGAATACGAGTATATCAGCCATTTGCTTCCGCAGTTTGCTCCCATTTTCAATTACGCTCTCGACCAGAGACAGATTTTCGCCGGTTCCGATTTTATTTTTGAGCTGGGATGCTGTTTCGAGAAGCTTTGAGAGATGCTTTTCAGTCTCTGTGGAAATTTTGTTCACCGCGATACCCAGAGCGGATATCTGCTGTTTTTTGAGGTGAATTTCAGAGAGCGTGGAATTACTGAGCACTTCGCCGGCAGTCATTATAAGCAAACTTAAAAGCTTATACCATTCGGGATCGCTCTGAGTTACCACATCGTATATGACGACAACGGCGGAGTAGCCTTCCCTCTTGAGAGGCAGAAGATATTTGCCGTCGAAATTCTGAGTCGTTCTGCTTTCATAGAAGCGCTTTGAATTTTCCTCTATGCATTTTTT
>MHBF01000172.1:0-5310 GCA_001803225.1 Lentisphaerae bacterium GWF2_44_16
CTCCCTGTCTTTGTCAAACTTATTGCACCCCACCCTTTTTGTCAGACTAAATGCATTTGAATGGTTGGAGGGGGGTGCGTTTACTTTTTCAATTTTCAGGAAGATTAAATCGCTGAATTATCTGAAATTATACCTCCCGGATATTGACATGAAAAGTTTTTTAGTTTATAATATCTAGCATAGGATAAAACAAAACTATACTATGATAGGAATTCCAAAAGATGAATATTCTCAGGCTTAATCCCGAAGATTATACCACAAAACTCCCTCGCGCCTATTACTCAGACAGCCTTGATATGGAGCTTGCGGAAAATATCTGGAACTTTGAAGTAAACGGCCTCCCGGAAGATGGAAATTATAATCTGCGTCTCAAGTTTATTAAAAATATCAGCTCGGCGGAAATCAGAATAAAAGATAAAAATTTTACGGAACTGATTATCAAAAAGCAAAACGCCGAAATACCTGTATCAATAAATAACAGGATTCTAAGTTTCGACATACGGCTCAATGATAACGCGGATTGCGGTTCATCTCCGTTTTCCGGAGTAACTCTGAGCGCTCCGGTAACATTACAGGACTTTGCTCCCTATACACGGCAGACCGCTCTTGAAAACTGCAATCTGCTGAATGACTGGAAAACTTCATACAAAAAAATAATGGCGGAAGATTTCAACCTTGATGAAATAATGAAGATGAGAGATGAGATATTTGACTGGATCGCTACCCGGCAGATATTGGATGAGAAAGACCCTCACTATGGAGCTGTTTACAGCGAAGAGAATAAATATTGTTTCAAAGACGCCATATTTGCCGCCGCCTCATTTATGAAAAGATACCTCCGCAACGGAGATAAGACATATCTGCAACGGGCCGTCGCCGCAAAGGACTATTGCTTCAAAGGCCAATACTTGAACTCCGGAGACAAAGGCAAGGACGGGGCTTGGGCGGCAATGGGCATAATTGACGATGCGGAAGGAAAAAATTTCAGACGGATAACAGACAAATGGGCACAGGCGTCAGGGGTCGATACATTCATTATAGGCATTATTTCAGGTGAACTGCATGGTATGGGTTTGCCCTTTACTGAATCACAATTAACGCAATTGGAGGCGGCTGTTGAATGGAACATGCAAAACAGCATCGAAAGCGGATGGTTTTCACATCACGAAGGCATGACGCTTACCTGCGTAAACGTCAACTCCCTCGCGGCTTCCATGATATATTCTGTTCATAAAATTCTTATGGAAATAAAAGGCCATGGATTAGACATAAAAATTTTAAATGAAGCTGATTTAAGCGTCAGGAATGTTTTGAATTGCCAGGAAGCCATAGGGGTTTATCCGTATCGCAGAGGAGACACCAAACGCGGAGGAAAATACTGGTGCAATAATTTCCCGGATAACGGCATAGGCCTTCAGGCAATCATGTATCTTCTCAAAAATAAATACAGCCCTTTTTCCTTTAAGGAAACTTCCCCGCATTTCAGAAAGACTGCGTTATGGTATCTCCTGTGTTCCCGGATGGAAAAGGACAGGCTAGTCCTCGAATACAGAACTGACGAGGAATTTTTAAAAGGCCTGGCCTTCGGCAATTTCACATGGTGCAGGATAACCATGATGGACATAATATCACAGATATGGGGACATATCGGCGATACTCCTTTCTGGAAACAGTTTATCAGATGCCACCTGCGGACAATCAGGGAAACTTTATGGAATTACGATGACAAACTCCATGCCCCCGTAAAAGCGTCCGTCGTCCCCGTAAGGCTCGTTTCATGGATACAGCAGGCGGAATGGGCCGCCTTTGTTCTGGACAATCTCGCAATCAGATATGGATTGATAAAAAATCAGGAGAGTAAAAAATGTCAAAAGTAAAATACGTCCTTTTTGAAAACGCATATTCGGCAAAAATAGCTGAAACGGAAGTGCCGGAACCGGATGAAAACCAGACAGTGATAAGAACACTCCGTTCCTTGATAAGCCCGGGAACGGAACTGGCATATTTTGAAGGCCGACACACTGATTTCAAAACGGGCAAAACAAAGTTTCCAAGAGGCGCGCCCGGATATTCCGCCGTAGGAATAATAGAGAAGGCGGGAAATAATCTCAAAGGTTTCAAGGAAGGCGACAGGGTGCTGGCAATGAGCGGACACGCTGAAAAAGGACGTCCTTCCTCCGATAACCTGACCGCAATTCCTGATGGTCTCGATTCTGATTATGCCGTATGTGGAATACTGGGCTCAATCGCATTGCATGGCGTAAGAGAAGCAAACATACAGTTCGGAGCAAATGTCCTGATATTGGGAATGGGCATGATCGGACAGATCGCGTTGCGGCTCGCGAGGCTTTCCCCGGCGAGAAATATCATCGCCGCAGACATGTATCCGATAAGGCTTGACGCCGCAAAACACGGCGGCGCGGACCACTGCGTCAATCTTTCCGATGAGAGCCTGAAAGACGCCGTTGACACGATTACAGCCGGACGCGAATGCGATACTATTATTGAAGCCAGCGGAAATACCGCCGCAATAGCGACAGCACTCAAATGCGCCGCAAACAGAGGTAAAATCGTAATACTTGGATGTCCGCACGGCATCGCTGAACTTGATCTTTACATGGAATTGCAGAAAAGAGAAATAACACTGGTCGGCTCTTATCAGCCGAACTGTCCGCAGACTGAAACGGGTTATACTCCGTGGACACAACAGAAAAACCGTGAGCTGATACTGGAATACCTGAACAGGGGAAAACTTGATTTTTCTAAGATAATCACTCACAAAATGCCTTATGAAAAAGCCCCTGAATTATATAATCTTTTATCTCAGCATAAAGATCAGGCGATAGGCGCTGTCATTGACTGGGAGAATAAATAATGAAATTCGGCATCATCGGTTATCAGCATTTTCATATAGACGCGTTCATAAACATGATGTGCCAGGAAGGACATATTTTTGCCGGTGTCTTTGATGAAGATATCGGAGCCGCAAAAAAGTGCGCGGAAAAATATAATGTTCCTGTTCTGAATAACAAAAGCTGTTTTCTGCAAGAAAAAGTTGATATCATCGGCATAGGCGATATTCCGGCGAAAAGAATAGATGTGTTGAAATGGTGTGAGGATAATTCCATTCATGCGGTTTCCGACAAAGCGCTCGTCATAAATGAAAGAGGCCTTGAAATACTGCGCGGGATTGTGAAAAGAAACAAAATCAAATTCAGTATGATTCTTGATTTCAGATATCACCCGCTTTCACAAAAACTAAAGGAAGAGATTGACAATAAAACATTCGGAGAACTCTGCTCCCTCGACTTTATGGTTCCCCATAAACTGAGACAGGAGACAAGGCCCGCCTGGTTCTGGAAACCGGAACTTGCCGGAACCATAATCACCGATCTCATGATACACAGTCTGGATTTGTTTGCGTGGTTCACATCTTCAACAGTCACAGATTTTACGGTCGCGTCTGCGAGAAAACTGAAAAACACGCCTGAACAATTCATGGATTACGCTTCAGCCTCTCTCATCTCCGCAAATAATGTTCACGGCAATATATATGTGGACTGGCTTACCCCTGACAATTATTACACATGGAGCGATGCCAGAATATTCTGCCGCGGCACTGAGGGCTTCGCTGAAATACGCCTCACTGGAGACGGCACTCACGCGCCCCCTGCCCTGATAATATGCAGTACCCAAAAGCCCGCAACGGAAATAACCACGAAAAATCCGAACGCCGTCACACTCGCGCAGGATATCACCAGCCAGATTGCAGGAAAAGCAAAGCCGTTTCTCAGCGCAAGTGATATATTAGACGCCTCTGAACTGACAATAAAACTTAATGAAAAACATAACAATGGTGAAAAATGGAATTGAAAATATTAGAATCACCAATTGCGGACAGCGAATGTCGCAGCCGGATAATGTCTTTCATCCATGGCGAACCATGGCTTCCGTTTTTCACAAAGGAGCTATCCGTTAATGATACCTCTTATAAGCACTGGCATATTGTGATGGAGGAAAACGGCAATTTCATAGCGCACTGTCATATCTGCCAGAGCCTGAAATATAAAGATTTTGCACAATTCACTTATCTGGAAACACACAAGGATTTCCAGGGGCGCGGCTTGGGAAAAACGGTCTATCGCAAAGCTATGGAAATTCTGGATGGCTATAAAGCAAAAATAGTTTTTCTCTCAACTTCTTTCCAACATCCGGCCCGTAAATATATTTATCTCAAAGATGGTTTTATAGATATTTTCATTTCCCCGGATGGCGGGGTAACAATGGCTAAAGGCTTTGAACAACCTGCGGAAAAATATATCAAGGACTATTTTGTTTCAACAGGAAGACGCCAAACAAATATTCCTGAATATTCTGATTATCTGGCGACTGATCTGGTTTTAAACGTAAAATTAAATCAGTTACCGGATAAGGACAAATTGCCATTAAATGCCTACGAAAAAAAAGGAGGGTACTCCATGTTCAGAGATGCTTCATGTTTCGCTGGCAAAATAAAAATATATACATCAGAAAACAAAATAATTGATGCTGAAATCATTAAATAGAAAGAGAATATTTAAAATGTAGCGGCTCCAAAAAGCAAAATAGAAGAAATAAAAATTTCTTAGAGATTTTTAAGATATAAGAGTTTAAAATTAGCAAGTATATTTTATACAAAGGAGACAATGAGATGTTGGAAGAATTCATGAGTTACCTGAAAAGTTTATCCGATCCGAATGGCGGCTTCATGGCCTCGGGACTGTCTAATTTTCTTGGCGTTGCCGATGGCAAGGTCAGTGACATAGCCCCCGCCACTTATGCGGCCGAAATCGCCATGACACTTGGCGTGGAATTGCCGTATCCACAAAAGACCGCCGAATATATTCAGGCCAGACAAAATCCTGACGGATATTTCGTGAATATGACACCACTCCCGGGAGTAGCTACCACAACATACGCTTTCTACAACACGTGCGTCGCTTTACGGGGACTGAAAGCATTAGCCAAAAGTCCTAAATACGATCCGCGCCGCTGGCTCGATAATTTTATCCGCAATCGTGATAAAATCGGCCCTTATGAACCGGACTTTTACGCTAACAGTTACGCCGCGCTTGAAGATGATATGAAAACGGACTGCTTCCAGAAACTGGCCGATTATCTGCTTGCAACCCAGGACATGGAGACCGGATGGCTGATGCAGCCAGGCGTGAAAGAAGCGGGATTTCCTCTCGAACGCAACAACCCCTTTACATTTCATGCCGCCAGATTTTTCCATCTCGCGGGAAAACGCATCCCGATGGCAGATAAAAT
>MHBF01000172.1:5352-5614 GCA_001803225.1 Lentisphaerae bacterium GWF2_44_16
GAGCATGGGAAACGTGCATGGGACATTTGACGCTTCCGTAACCATCCGAATGCTCAGCGACAACTCGGAAAAATATAAGATGGCAATTAAACGCGCCGCCGATTGGGCATTAACCTGTCAACGCGAAGACGGCGGCTTTAATCACTTCGGAGACAAAATCATTGCCAAAGCTCTCAACGGAAAATCGGGCCGCGCCTATGTTGACAATGCTCCATCGGAAATGGACGCCTGTTATTTCCACATCGCCACACTGGTAATGGCG
>MHBF01000172.1:5825-16808 GCA_001803225.1 Lentisphaerae bacterium GWF2_44_16
ACACGGAAACGAATTGACAGGGCCGGAAATCATCAGGCGTTTTATGGAAGACATAAACCTTGATGAAATATCAGGTACGATTATCGCTTTCCCTCTTGTCAACGTTCCCGCCGCCAGAACAAAACAGCATTCATTCCCTTACGACAAATGGGTATGGTGGAGCCAGCTCAACAACCTGAACCGCGCATGGCCAGGAAAAACCGACGGCAACATAACGGAAGCTATAACGCACAGAATATTCAATGATTACATCCTGAAGTCCGATGCTGTCATCTCATTTCATTCAACTAATACCGCCCATTATTCGGAAGCGGACATTTCGTCAAAAGAAAGCCGGAAGCTCTGTCTGGATTTCGGACGCATCCCACAGGTGCGCTTTGCCGAAATTAATGACAGCCTGAGCTTCAAAGCCCCTCTCCTGCACGGCATCCCGGCAATCCTCGTGGAATGGGCCCCCCTACGCGAAATAAACCACAGAGTAATCGGTGAAGGCGTCATAGGACTGAACAATATTCTTATCTCAATGAAAATGAAAAAAGGAGAGATGAACAAAATAAAAGACCAGTTCATCATTGACTGGACAAAGAGAAAACCAATCGAACAAATCGCCTCTGTCGAAGACGGAGTAATGGTACGCGAAAAGCCCTGGGGATGCCATTTGAAAAAAGGCGATATAATAGGCCGCGTATGCGATCTCTACAAATACAGGGAAATACAGAAAGTAGTATCCCCGCGAGAGGGAATCCTCTGGAGCACAGGTCCCGCCCCATCCAATCAGTCAACATTCTTCATGCATACCGATGCCGTATGCAAAGGCGAATGCATAGCGGAAATAATTTCTTTCGATGAACACATCATAAATAAAAATGGAGACAACTGGGAAAACAAGTTATATTTTCCGTAAAAAAAGTCTGGAAAGGATTTATGAAGAAAATTAGAAAAAGCATAGCATTCACTCTCGTCGAGCTCCTGATTGTCGTATCGGTAATCATTGTACTGATAAGCCTGCTTCTGCCCGCGCTTGGAAAAGCAAAAGGAAAGGCGCAGGAAATAATATGCCTCGGCAATCTCAAGCAGTCCGGCCTTGGAATGCTCCAGTACTGCAATGACAACAACGGCTGGACCACCTGCCACTATCGCCCGTGGTCTGGCGGTTATCAGTGGGCACGCTGGCTTATGGCTTTTGATTATCTGCCGGGAAATGACCCCAATGCCCTTCTAGGCAAACCCAGCATAGTTGTCTGCCCGTCCATTCCCCCTTATGGCAAATATTCAAATCCGAGCTATACCTATGGTTTCAGAATACAGGGCGGCACCTATACATTCTTCCAACTTTTCAAAGGGCAGATATCATGTATGTGGTATTATTCAGCCACCGGTGAATATGTTCCTTATACGTATTCAAGTTGGAGTAACCCCGCCAGTGTCCATATACTTACAGATACATTGAAAGGAGCTGGCGGCAGCCCTGAGAGCCAATGGTATTATTATCAATGGGGTTCTTCAGGTGTTACATCTCAAACCATCCAGACAAGACATTCAAAAGCCGCAAACGCATGGTTCGCTGACGGTCATGCCGCTAGGCTTACACAAAATTATCTTATCGAAACTAACACAAGATTTTTTGATTCAAACGGAAATTTACTGTAACAATAAAAATTATAGAAAGGCAATTAGAATGAAAAAAGTCTGCTCGCTGCTCCTGTCGTGTATAATTGGTTTCGCTTTCTGCGCCCGAGCTGAAAAAAAAGAACAATCAAAAAGCTCTTCTCCCGCCATAGATAAGCTTATCCTCTATGGTTTTAAGAAAGAAGCCCCGCTGATGGACGGCAAACTGGATGATGCCTGCTGGAAAAACGCCCAGACTGCCATGGGGTTCTGCAAGCTGGGAACGGCTGATGCTGCGGCTCCTGATACCAGAATGAAAATATCTTACGATGAAAAAAATCTGTACTTCGGAATATCAGTAGAAGAACCCTTGAATAAACAATTGAAATCTGATAAAAAATCTCCATGGAGCGGCGATTGTATAGAATTGTTTATTAAACCACATCAGGGAAATGAAAGATTATATCATGTCATAGCAGATGCTGGCGGAAATATTTATAGCGGAATAAATATAGACAATGAGGAAAAAAAGCTAAGTTTACCAATCAAAGCCGTTACATCGCTCTGCAATGAAGGCTGGACATTAGAAATAACAATTCCTCTCAGTGCGTTTCATTACAGCAAGCCCCCGGTTGATAATACAGAATGGAGATTCAATGTAACAAGGGGCAGACGTGCTGCAGGCCGTAATGATGATTATTCATCCTGGGCAAAACTTGATCAATTTACACAACAGGAAAAATTCGGATATCTCGCGTTTTATTCGAATCCTGAAATTGAAGCAGACCTGGCTTTCTGGGAAAACAGCAAACGTTCCGGCCTGATGGACAGACCTGAAGTTTCCGGAGTAAAATTCGCACTGGAAAACGCAGGCAAGGAAGCCCTTCCGAATCTCTGGGATTACAGCCCGTTCGTAAAACGTGAAAAGATGGCAGAATCATGGAGCATGCGCGGAATGACACCGGGAACGAAGGAGAAGTATCCAGAGATGTACCAAGCGGCGAGTCAGCTCAATTCATTACTGATAGAAAAAAGTTTTACCGATGAACAGTTAAATGAGCTCTACCGTGCAGGACTTGACAAGGCAAAGCTGGAAGTTCTTATCTCCCGGTCGGAAAAAATCAATGATAATCTTAACAAATTATATCAGGAATATGGTCAGGCATATAAGAACGATAAAAATAAAATGCCCGCGTCTTTATTTTCCGATATGGACAAAGCAGCGATACTGATTAAAGAATTGGCGGAAACTTACTCAAAAGATATTGAGAGTCTGCAAAAAAACGCCGCTGAAAAACACGGGAAATGGACTGTGCAATCCTTCAACGCGTCCCCCGATGAAAAATATCTCAACCGTTTCGGTTACAGTCGCCGTTTTCTCTTTGCAGCCCATGAATTTTTTGCCAATACGGATTCTTTACTGCAACTGGGACCGTTTTCAACACATACGCTTCACGCCAACTATCTTATTCCAAAACAAAAAGATTCAAATGCTCCATGGGATTACTCATTTCTCGAAACTGGCATTGCCAAGTTAAAGGAATCTCCTTTTAAGCGGACATATTGTGTACTGAAACAGGGGTTGGCTGATCTTGGCACGGTAATGCTTCCGGAAATAAAAGATAAACCTGGAGTCCACATGACCAGCGTTGATAATCTGCCGCCGTATACCAAAGGGGCCTTAGGACAGGAACGCGCCGCCAATATCCACAGTAAACAGCTTAATGAATTTTTAGAAAAATACTTTAAGAGAACATGGGGGGAAATCTCCAAAAGCGGTTTGCCTGTCGATTTTTTCTTATTTGCGCAGGAAGCTAAAAATACATTCAGAGTAGTAACTAAAGATAATAAAAAAGAAGAACGTTCAATGGGCTTCACTCCCGACGCCCAGAAAAGTTTTCATGAATACCTGAAGGGACGCTATGCTTCAATAGAAGAATTGAACAAACGTTGGAATGCAGAATATAAATCTTTTGACGAAGTAAACCCGGTGAATGATAAATTCATTAACCGTCCATCTAAATTGACAGGGCTTGCCTTTGAACACGAACGCTGGTGCCGTGTGACATTTCTGCGCTGGCTTAAGGGGGTTAAAGATTTGTTCCATGAAATAGCTCCTGGAATTCCGGCGATGGAAGACATGAGTTATTTTCTGATTGACGGCAATATTTATCTGGCTTTTAAAGAAGACATCGCTGATATCATGTCTTTTCATACCGAGCCGAGACGTGAATTGCCGATGTGGAATTTCATGTACAGCATCAACCGCAAATTCGGAAAGATACTTGGATATTATGAAAATTATTGGGGAATGTTCAGCCGGAAATACATGAACAATGAACGTCTGGCCAAACGTGAAGTCGATAAATTCTTTTTTGAACTGTTCATGCATGACATCACTGTTTCCGCATGGTGGATGCGGTATTATTCAGGAACCGGATCATATGCGGCCGGATACAATCATAATCCATATTATCTTGAATATGACCAGACTGTTTTCCGCTGGTCAACTACGGCACTGCCTGTAATGTTTCAGAAGGGATTGTCCGTTGAAAAAATGCTGCTGGAAACTGAAATTGCAAAATCAAAAACCGCGATGATACAGCCATGCACCAGCGTGTTTGCGCTCGGCGCATTGGGTTATACTGTTTATGATTCTCCTGTTATCACCATGCTTTTTGACTTGCACAACAATCTGTTCAGGCCGCTGAACATTCCCTATGAATTTCTGCCGGAAGAAATGGTACTGGACAAACGCGCGTCGCTTAGCGATTATGATTGTTTCATCCTGCCGTATGCTCCCTATATGACGGCTGATTTTTCCAAACAGCTCAAGGAGTGGGTGGAAAAAGGTGGCACACTGATTGCGGTCGGGCCGCTCTCTCTTTATGATGAAACAGGCGCGGCGCTTCCGAAAGAAGCATCTCTTCTGAAAACGGTTTTTCCCGATGCGTATCTCGGCACGAAACCGTGGGACTTCAAGTTGTCGGCACAGAATGAAAATCCGGGAGTTTTCCGGAAAAATTTCGGCAAGGGAAAACTGATTATCTTCAATCGCGATCCGTCAATGTATTTACAGGACGCGTCCCTTAAACCGCAACTGATGGAAGTTTTTTCAAAGGATATCCGCAAACCTGTAATGTGTTCCGATGAAAATTTCAGAAGCATCATACGCCACGGAAAAGACGGCTCAGTCTGGCTGGCTATAAATAATACCAGCGCAAACAAACCAATAAGTACAAAGTTTTCAATCGACGGAGAATTCAATCGCGTATATGACGTGATGACACCTGGCTGGATGCCGATAAAAACGTCCGTTGCCAATGGCAAAACCGAATGCGCTATTGCGCTCTGTCCGGGAGACTGGACTGTTTTAAAACTCAGATAATACTGACATTAATATGAAAATAGAAGATATAGACAGTAATTTCAAGACGGCCACTATCAGTGGAAGGAAACTCAACTTTCTCAACATTGAACAAAAGCCTTTTCGTCTCTGCGGTTTCGCATGGTACGAGAAAGAACATAAGTTTTGCAGGTTGCCAGAATCCATAATGGACAAAGTAAATGACGGAGTAAAAATACTCGCATGGAATACAAGCGGGGGAATGCTGCGTTTCAGAACTAATTCTAAAACAATCGCGATAAAAGCAGAACTCCTTTCCATTTCCAATGTGCCAACTATGGCAAACAGCGGGACATCAGGTTTTGATATCTATATCGGGAATGGTGAAAAGAAGAAATACCAGCGGTCGGCGTATCCCGCAGGTAACGCAAAAAATATAGAAAGCATTCTCATTGAGGATATGGACGGTGAAATGCGTGAATATACCGTCAACTTTCCATTATATAACGGCATAAAGGAACTTTCACTCGGCTTTGAGGATGGCTGTAAAATAGAAGAGCCGTCTCATTTCAAATATCAGAAGCCTGTTCTTTTCTACGGTTCATCAATCACACAGGGCGGATGCGCGTCAAGGCCAGGAAATACATACACTAACATTCTAGGAAGAAGATTGAATGCAGAAATCATAAATCTTGGTTTCAGCGGTTCCTGCAAGGGAGAACCGGCAATAGCGGAAGCTATATCATCCCTGGAATTAAGCGCGTTCGTAATGGACTATGACCACAACGCGCCTTCTGTAGAATATCTTAAAAATACACATGAAGATTTTTTCAGAATCGTCAGAAAACATCAGCCGGAACTCCCGGTAATTATAATATCGCGCCCCAACACCGAACATAAAGATGTTGACAAAAGACTTGCCGTTATAAAGAAGACTTTTGATAACGCGGTTTCAAATGGAGACAAAAGAGTTTATTTTATAAACGGAAAAGCGCTTTTCGGAAAAACGCACAGAGACGCATGCACAGTTGACAGCTGTCATCCAAATGACTTAGGTTTTATGAGAATGGCGGAAAATATTTATCCAATATTAAAAGAAGCTTTGAATAATAAATAGAGAAAGGAATTATTATGCAAAAGGAACAAATGAAAACTATCTGTGATGATATCGTAAAATATCTTTTGAAAGTTCAGGACTTCACGCCCGGGGAATATTACGGGTCATTCTGGAGTGAGAAGGCATACCATGGGCCGCTGCTGGATTATAACGCCGGAGGCAGTCACCACAACAGAGGCGCCGGAAGCGCGGCGCTTGGGCTATGGCTGATTGGCAAAAAAAATAAGGACCCTGAAATGATGCACAGGGCGGAGTTGGCATTTGACTGGCTTACATCAAGACAACATTCAAGAGGAGGATATTTTGAGATTCAGAACAATGAAAAGCCTTCGGATTGGGAACGCACCGGGCTTGAGGAACTCTCCACAATTGAAACGGCTTTCGTCGTGCATGGACTGGGGACTGCCCTTCTGAACGGACTGCCGCCAAAGAAAAGCTATCTGGACTGTCTGAAAAAAGCGGGGCACTGGTTTCTGTCGATAGAATTGCCGTCAGGCTCCGGGATTTTTCCGCACCATGAACGCTCGCCTTATGACACATTGAACGCTACTCTGCATTCAGCGGAATCTCTGGCCCTCATATATTGGACTGTGAAAGAGGTATATAAAATTCCAATAGATATATTTTTCCAAGGCGCATGCAGGGGCATCAGGCATACCCTGCCATTGCAATGGGAAAACGGGTGTTACCCTTATCGTGATTACGGATACTCCACTATAAATTATACTTCACTTGTACTGTGGTGCCTTCTTAACACTCTTGATGTGATTCCTGAAAAATTCCGTAAGGAACGAAACGTTTTCTGGAACGTTGAAAAGGCGTGTTCTTTTTTGCGGAATTGTGTAAATGAAAACGGGGAACTTATATGGGAAAAAAATGAAACCAGCACAGCCAAACACAACATCTGGACATATATTATCACTTCCAATGTGCTGATAAGAGCGGGAGGAACAGAGAATATAAAAACCTCTGAAAAAATAGTGGCTTTTATTATCGGCAAAAAAAGCAAATCCGGACTTCTGCCAATGAGGGACATCGAAGAAGAGATAACAGAATGCGCATATATGCAGGCGGATTTTCTGCTTTTCATTCTGCCGTTCATAAAATAAGAGGAGACTGTTATGGCAAAAGAAAACGACAATACAGATCCGGCATATAAAAAATATATGAAGGCGTTATCGAGGATATAAAAAACGGCAGCGCAGGGAAAATTTGCAAGGCATTATGACTAAAAAGATAATTACGAAGGGGGAAACAAGAATGGGGAAGCCGAAAAAAACTCTAGCCATATCGCAATGTCTGAAAACAAAAGAGAAGCAGAAAAAGAAGAGGATATGGAAAATTTGGTCTAACTGGGCCTATGGATTAAAATCAAATCCCATGGTCAGTACATTTTTTACTTTAGTAGAACTCCTCGTCGTTATTTCTATCATAATTCTGTTAATAAGCATTTTACTTCCAGCATTAAAAAACGCACGAAATACAGCTTATGCAATTGTATGTGCCAATCGACTGAAAGAGATCGGGATAACGTTAAACTATTATGACAATGATTCAAGTGGATGGTTTCCGACTGTAGGTTCCCATGCAAACGGATGGGGGCGCTTTTTGCGTTCAACTGATTATATCGGAGTAAATGAATGTCTTTATGATGGCATGTGGTATTACCCTAAAAGATTCGGGTGTCCTGTTGCGGAAAAATATTCCCTTTCTGAAAATGGCTACAGAATATCTTATCGGCTTTATGGAATGAATGGGCAGAAACCACTTTATTATAATGATGATAAATATATAAGGACTGATGAGTTTCTTCGTCTAAGCCGTATCAGAGATGGAGCAACTTATGCCTATTTAGGAGATTCTATAAGAACAGACGACAGTAGACCATTGTCTGATTATTGTACTTTCTATAATACTATTGATGGTAGATATCGTTTGTGTTTGCGGCATAACAAGAAGGCAAATGTATGGTTTCTGGATGGACATATAGGACGCTTAGGTGCGAGTGATATGAGTTCGAGAATAAATATAACATCTATTTATTATATCCCCTAGTTTCCATATAAATATCTCTTTGAAAGGATAAAATTATGAATAATTCTTTAAAAACGCTCTCCCTGATAAGTATCTTAAGTATTCTTCTTGGCAACAGTCCCTTATTGAACGCGAATGGGCTTCTGGTGAAAACTTATCCTGACGGCGCAAGAGATGATGAGACGGCATATCTTTTTAAGAATTCGACATCACTTGTTTCATTTATAGTTTATGCAAAGGAAAAACCTTTCGAACTGAAAAAAGGGGAACTGACACTGACAATTCCATCCGGGCTGAAAATCGTCAATTTCGGCGTTTACCGCGACAAATATCCAGAGGACATGATTAACTGTAATTTGTTGAATAGTGAAGAGAATATCTGGACTCTTTCCCTCGGTGACCGCATCGTTGAAACCGTTTATCAGATATACGGCAAATATCCATTGGTGCCATGGAGTACTTTTGTCATTTATGCTTATCTCCGTCCTTCCGGCAAAGCTCTTCCCGCGACAAAATTCGATATGGCTTGGCGATTGTCCGGAAATGGGATAAAACCGTTTGAAGGAAAGATGAAAATTTCCCTGGTATCCGCACCTGAAGGAGAAAAAATGCCGAAGGATTTTTTTGCATGGAGTGCGTATGGAAATGACGGGAATGTTGCTGACCGGGAAAGTTTCGACGATTTTTTGAAACTCGCCAAGAACTGCGGCATAAACGGAATTATCAATTCCGGACCGGGATTGCCTTCGTACTACAGTTTATCGGAGCTTAATAAAAAAGGTTTTTCTGTAATAAAATATAATCTGCTGAAACACTGCCTGATAAGGCCTCCCGATATTCTTGCCGAGGCGGGTTTTCCCATAAAAGACAATGACAGGGCTATTTCATTTACCGGACATAATCCATCTTCAAGAAAAGATAATTTGGGCGGCGAAGGCGGCATTTACTGTCCATCAAAGTTTCTGCTGCCGGACTCACCGGTGATGGAATATATGGTACAGGAGTATCTCAGATTTTACAATGAAGGGTGTCATATATTTTTCAGCGACTATGAAGACCGTTCATATGCGAGGTGTTATTGTCAGTTGTGCAGGAAAAAATTTTCAGAGGAGGCAGGTCTGGATTATACTTTCATAATGAAACTGAAACCGGAAGAGCTCATAGAAAAATATACTCGGCAATGGCATCTTTTCAGAACACGTCAAAACGCTTCCATGCTTAAAACATTGAGGGATAAACTTAAACCGGTCTGCAAAGATATTTTCTTAGGAATAAATGAAGCCAGATGTGATTATAAAGATATTTCTATTCCCGGCTCAGGCCGGGGATTTTCTTACTTTCCCGAAGACCCTGTGATACTGGATGCTTCGGTCGATTTTCATGATGCCGATATACTTGCCTCCGGGGTTGGTTCTATGCAGCAACTTGAGTTATGGTTCACTAAAAATCAGCGAGGACAGTTTTATATAAATAAGCCGGTAATAGCAAGGGTCAGCAGTTTTGTAAGTGTAAATTGGGGCTATTGGTGTGTGCTAGGGAGAATGGAAAAAGGCAAATTCTCACGTGAATATAGTGGAATGGGCTGTGACTGGAGGCCGCTGAATCAGAAACTTGAAATAGCCAATGCCGCGGCTATTGGTGCAAAGGGTATTGAAGTTGACTTCACACCCTCATCAACTGATGCGTTGGTTATAAATGCGATTCATTCGGGAATGGATTACATCGGCGAATTCGAGGAAATGCTGGATAAGAAATACCGGCAGAACTGGGAAACAATCAAAGTCTATGACTTGACCTCGGAGAAAAGTCCAAGAAAAGAGATTATGGAAAAAGGATTTATGTCACGACGTTTTCTTGCCAATATAAATAAATATGGAACTCTTCAATATACTTACCACCGAAAGGATGATAAACACCTGATTTCCATTTTCAATTGGGATTACTATCAAACTAAACAAGTCAAAATATTACTGCCTGAGTTTTCGGGAAAAGATAATTTTTACATACATCTTTACAATGACGGACAACGTCATCTTTTAATTCAAGAGAACGGCAAAAAAGAATGGAATGCGGTGGAACTGGCAGACGGCTTATTCCTTGAAATTTATCGAGGCAGTCTGACTGCAATATTGTTCGCCGAAAAAATATTTCCGGGATATAAAGAAATGAAGTCTGAAAAAAAATTAAACATTACCCCTCTGGATACTCCGTTAAAATTATATTCCTGGCGCGGCGAAGAAAATTATTCGGGAGAACTCTTCAAAGAAGTCGTCTATAAGACCATGCTGGAGAATATGAAAAAACATATTTTAGAGAAAAGAAACAATGAATAAAAAAGATTTTAAAATATTGCATATTCTGCCTGCATTTCACTATGATGTTGCATATCGAAAAACATATAAAGAATACCTTGATACATCATTAGATATTATTAAGAAAGCACTTGTTTTATTGCAAAAGAATAATGATTTTACATTCTGCATAGAACAGGTAATTCTTTTAAGAGAATATGTTAACAGATATCCCCGCAGCCTTGAGAAGATAAGAAAATATGCGAAGGAAAATCGTCTTATATTTGCCCCCGGTATGTTTACCATGCCGGATTCCAACATACCCTCCGGTGAAAATTTCATCAGAAATACACTCCTTGGACGAAAATGGCTTTCAGAAAATGTAGGTGTGACTCCCGACTGCTGTTGGATGGCAGATATTTTTGGACATAATAGCCAATCTCCTCAATTAGCTAAAACATGTGGATATTCATCTTATATGTTTGAAAGAGGAATGAACGGCTCATGGGATGTTACTTTTTTATGGAAAGGAATTGACGGATCTACTATTCCAACGCAGTGGGAAATTGATACCTACTATGGCATAA
>MHBF01000173.1:0-12500 GCA_001803225.1 Lentisphaerae bacterium GWF2_44_16
ACTGCATACGCAATCCCAAGGGAGAACTCTACTGCTGGTCAAGGGATAAAATGGCCGAACGGAAAATCAACGATTCCCTGGACTTCATGAAGGAATGTAATTTCAAAATCTTGTTTCTGCATCCTATCGACGGCGGCGGCATTGAAGACCCCGAACTCTGGAGCAGACGCTGTAAGCAGTGCAGGTCAAAGTGGAAAGACGATGAACGCTGGAAAGCAAGTGTCCACCAGTATAATATGTGGGCTGACGCTCTCAAGAAAAAATGTCCCGACGTGATATTCACAAGCCCGATTTATCCCTATGCGGCGACTTACGGGAGCATTGATAAATTCCCGGGAGTAAACAAAAACACATGGAAACAGAATTCAGTTGACTACTGGACAAAAGTAAATGAAGGCCTCGATCCGGTAATTATCCCTCAGAGCTGGATGGCGCAGCGTTCGCTTATGGACAAATTCCGGCAGTATTACAAGGGGCGTCCGCTCATGATATATTCGCATAGTTTCGTGCCACTGGGCTATTTCGGTACATGGCACCGTTTCAATAAAACAAATTACTACGGAAACCCCGACGACATATTCACGCTTAACGGCGGCTTTGACGGATATGAAAAATGGCTGAACATAATCTGCGACTGCGAATACACCTGGAACACCAACGCCCCCGGGAGCGAATATTTCACGGGACTTTATTATGACGCCGAAAAAGATCACACGGAGCCCAGGGAAATAATTGACGACTGGGTGCCGAGGGCATGCCGCGCGCTTTACGGAAAAGAACTCGGCGATATGATCGCGCCGATTTATCAGGCCGGCGTACAAAACCTCTATATAATGGACCCGGGCCGCGGACTTCTCCTCGCCAATAAACAGAGACGGGCCCCGCTCGCGGAAGTCGATCCCACAAAGAAAAACGAACAGAGCGCCGGAAACGCCGTCGCCCCCGATATAGAAGACAGTGCCGCGAGAATGGCCTTGCAGGTGAAGGCGACTGAAAAAGCTATGAAAGCTCTTGAAACTGCCTTTCCGCACATAAATTCAATGGACAAATATCTGCGCAAAAGTTTCATGTATTTCTATAAAAGAATGCCCTTGTGGTATATGATTGCCAGGGCAAGATATGCCTGTTATGTGGCCTCTGACTTGCAGAGGGACGGGATGTATGAGGCCGCCGCCGGAGTCCTGGATGCCGGGCTTAAAAGCTTTGAGAAAGATTATGCCCATGCAAGTAAAATCCTTGCGTCAGTCAAGAATGAACCGGACTTAAATCAGGCCGGCCCTCTCGGGAAAAGAGGAGGCGACGTGAAACCCGCCCCTGAAGAAGTCAGGAAAATGCTCAATGAACAGCTTGCCAGCGCAAAGGTCGTCCTGAAACCAAGACGCCCCGGCCCCGTAGTAATGGTTGGCATATATAAAGGTTTAGGCGCGGAAGGAACAAAGGTGTTCTTCGACCAGTTCGAAAATGTGAAAGCGGAAATCATCGACTCCCTTGCTCTGTCTGTCCTCGACCGCTATGACTGCGTTTTCATAATGCAGACGAGCTCTGTAAATAAAGACGACTATTTCTTCAATCTGCCCCGTTATGTGAATGAAAGCGGCGGCGGCGTGATCTTCCAGCACGACATGTGCGGTTTCGGGCGTTTTGCCTTCGGACTGAAAACGCCGTTCCCCGAAATAAGCCCCTGTGCCTCGGGACGCAAAGACTCATTTGATGTAGTCATGGAAAAGGAAAATCCCGTTTTGCCCGGAATGAAAAAAGGCGAAAAGGCAAAGCACATGTACTACGACCACATAATACCTAAAGTTGGAGAGAAAGGTTTTGCCGTGATAGTTGACAAGGACAGGGAACCTGTCGTTGTCGCCGGAACATCCGGTCACGGAAAGGTCATTTTTGACGGCGACGTAAATATAACTAAAGATAACAAGGAAAGTATTCTTACAGATTTCAACGCCGCTCTGGCCAAAGGCGCCGTAGAGTGGATGAGCGGAGTGAAACTTAAAAAGAAATGAAAAACTTTTTTTACATCGCGTCAGTCTTTTTTTCAGTTCTCATGTTTCCTTTCAAATCGGAAGCCGCGGAACTGGAAAGAATGACGACATGGAAAGGCACAGTGAGTATTTCGGAAAAAATCACCGTGCCTTCCGGAGGGATACTTAAAATTCAACCGGGAACTAAAGTCATTTTCCATGAAAACGGCGAGATGCTTTGCAAAAACGGCACCCTTGACGCTGAAGGGGCCGAATTTGAAGCTGATTACCGTTCAGAGAAACATTTCTTCAATTTTAAATCATCCAAAGTGAAATTCAAGGACTGCGTTTTCAGGAACATGTACCCGGGTAAAGCCCATTTCAGTTATAACAGGAACAAGTCTTTCTTTTTCATGTTTTACGGCAGTCTTACCATGACCGGATGCGCCATTGATAAATCTTCCGGCATTCATCTAGTCTGGCTCGGAAAGGCATTGATTGAGGATAACAGCTTCAGTGATATTTACCAGCGCGCGCTGACCCTCCAAATATGCAGAAATTCCGTTATTTGCCGGAACAGTTTCAACGCCGGAAAGGATACGACGGAGACAATTCTTCTGAACTGCGTCGAAAACTCCAGTATCATCATGAACAGGTTTCAAGGCAAAGCAATCGCTCTCATAATCAGGGGTAAATCCCATCACAACAATATAATCGCCAACTCCATATTCATGCCATCGACAGGCATTCATGTGGACGGCCCCGCATGGAATAATATTTTTCTGAGCAATCTTGTTTATAAACCATCAAGCACGGCTTTTAATTTTAAGGAGTCCGGCAAAAGCAATCTTATCTTAAATTGTGTTTCATGGGGTTCGGAAGGCGTCGGGTTCTCGATAGGAAAAACAGAAGGAATAATCCTGCGGAATTCTGTTTCGGCAAACGGTAAATACGGGATTGTCATTTCGAACAACGCCCAAAATCCTCTTGTGGAGTATAACCTTGTATGGAATAATAAATACGACAAAAAAGGAGCCCTTGAACTTCTCAAATCCTCAAAGAACATTGTGGCTGACCCTTTGTTTGCAGACCCTGAAAACGCTAATTTCAGGCCTCGCGCAAAATTTATGGAATATCCCGATGATTCAGTACTCATCGGCTCCGGTTTTCCTCAAGGCTCAAACATCGGCCTCTATCCCGGCGGCTTTCATAAATAAAAAATCATCATAAAATTTTCTGAAAAGCTATTGACTTTTCGTTTCAAAAACACTATACTATCATAAGCTAGTAAAGGTGTTTCTGAATATGAAAAGTCAATTTAAACGCTTAAGTCAGAATGAAATAGCTGAAAGTACAGGGCTGTCCCGCAGTACCATCGGGCATATTCTCAACGGAAGGGCCCGGGAATTACATATTGCCGTGGAAACCGAAAAGCGTGTTTTGGCCCTGGCTGAAGAAAAAGGCTACCTGAAAAACCGTGCCGTGCGCCAGCTACAGGCCAGCAAAACGTTTCAGATTGCGTTTATAACTAACTTTGACAGCCGGGACAATAATAATCCAACTATGCCGCCTGCTGTGATCCACATGATTGATATACTGCAAAAGGAAAATTACACAACCTTGCTGATTAACGTCGATGTGCGTTCAGAGGATATTTCCCAGGCTTTTCAGGAGCATTGTTTTGACGGCATGGTGATTTACGGCATCGTACCGAACCAGGATTTCTTCGTTGAATGGGGGCGGAAACATAAGATTCCTCATGTTTTTCTGCACCATGACCGGGTTGCAAAGAATAATGTCGGCATAGATGAGGAGCAAACCGCTTACTATATAGTGGGAGAATTAAAGAAGTTGGGCTTTTGCCGGATAGCCTTTTATTTTCCGAGGGAAGTTGAACTGAATAAATATTTTCCTGAAGATTATCTATTTTCCAGGGAAATATTTATCCGTCAGGCGATAAAATCACTCAAATTGAAGCAGTATCCTTCCAGTGTCGAACAACGTGAAGAAAGCAATAATCCCGCTGGATTTCTGATGAAACAAAAAGAAACGCCGGATTGTCTTATAGCCTATGATACATATACGGCTATCAGCTTGCTTGGCAATCTTCATGAGCTGGGCTATTCTGTGCCGAAAGATATTGGGATACTCGCTTATTCTTATGATAAATATAATTCCATTACCATGCCGTGTCTTTGCGGAGTCGATTTTGACAACATGGAAATCGGCCGTAATCTGGCTGAAATGATACTCCAGCAGATAGAAAGCGGAGAAGAATGCGAAAATCGGTTGACGATTGGCAAACTTGTCCTTGAAAAGGGAGGTATTCGCTTTGATTCACTTGATTTTTTCGGAAATAAAAAGGGAAGCTGATACTATGAAAAATTTAATCCGCAGGACTGCATTTTTTACGATGGTCGAGCTATTGATTGTAATTTCGATCATATTGATATTGACAAGCATATTGATGCCGGCGCTGGGCAAAGCCAGGGAACGGAGCAAGCAGATAAAATGCGCTGGCAATCAAAGGCAGATTGGACAAATTATTAACTTTTATGCTAATGATTATAATGAATGGCTGGTACCTTGTTTTGCGGCAGAAGGATTATGGATAACGATTATAAACAATGCGGACTTGGGTATCCCCATAAAACAATGTGATAGTTATTCAAAGGCATATAGCGAACAGGGAATATGGACTTGTCCTTCCAATAAATATAGGTATTACACGTACTTGGTAAATTATGCTCCCAGTAATAGAGCTGGCTGGACATATAATGCGTCATATAATTTTGCATGGCAAAAACTATCCACAGTAAAAAAATCCCCATCCGAGTTAGTTTATTTTGCCGAAGGTGGGAGAATGGAAAGTAAATGTACAGTGAGCAGTCCTTATTATTGCTATTATTATTTTTCTGTAAGAACTGATACTGTACCTTATATGCACTACAGTGATGCCGTAGTTCATTCAAAAAGCAGCAATTATTTATTCCTCGATGGACATGTGGAAAATATTAATTATGGCGACAAGCTCATTGTGCTGACAAATCAATGGCAATAAGAATAAAAATAAAAGGAGTATTTTCTTATGAAAAGGTTTGTGATTATAACAATCTTATCTGCTTTTAACCTGATGGTCTCGGCGGATACGCCGGAACTGTGGTGCGCTTTCAAAGGATGGCATCTGAACTGGAGCAATGAAGCAGTACTGCCTGAAGTCGATGTAATTACGGATGTTGGCGGTATAAATGGGATGGGCGGTCTGGAATTACATGTTCCAGCCCATTCAGGCATGTGCTATGTTTCAGCCCCTGTTGAATATAAAATTACATTCAAAAATAAGGAGATTTCATTCTATATCAAATCAGACGCTGAATGCTTGGGTGAGATAGTGCTTTGTGGCGAAAAAGTCTGGAGTTCAGTATTGGATATAGATACAAAAGGCAAATGGCAGAATCTGAAAATACAATTAAAGAACTTTAAGTATTATGATACTTCCGGTAGCAACTCAAGACGTCCTGTTGAAATGAAAAACGGAATTGAGACTGTTAAAAAGTTAAGCATCAGAATATTTAATTCTGCTAATAAATCGGTGCGAGTCGCATTCGGTCCGGTATTTGTCGGAAATAATCCTGAAAAGGGTTCTGATTTTATAGTAAAACCAGAAGCAGGAAAAAATGTAGGTACAGGAAAAGGCGGAAATAATGTTTTTATACCGGACGTAATAGAATTAACAGAATATTTCAAAGCGACAAAACAAGCAGGTAATCGCCTGAAGTGGCAGCGTCCAGTTTCATTATGGAAATACTATACCCGTGGTATTACCGATCATTTTGGCAAAGCATTGAAAATAAAAGGACTGCTGGCTCAACAAAATCCTGAACAGTGGTTATGCAAGGATATGAAGCTTCCTGAAATCTTCGGGTATTCCGACTGTGACGTGGTAAAACTCGACGGAAAGACAGGAAAGGGCGTCCTTTCTTTTCCTGAAGCGTTGCCGATAAATGCAATGGAATACAAGTGCAAAAATATAAGGTTTTTTGTCTGGATAAAAGCAGAATCTCCATCTCCTGGTTTTTTGAAATACCCGGATTTTCATTCGCGTCCTGAAATACATGTTGATTTCAAGGATGGCCAAAGCACGGTTATAGGTTCATCCTGCGGTTATTTCCTTACTCCCGGCCCTTATCCATGGCATTGTTACAGTATGGAGGTTTATGTTCCGGATAACTGCGCAAAAATTTATCTGAGCTTCAGTTCTTCAGGTGGAGCCGCTTATTTTGCCGCTCCTTCTTGGGAACCTGTCAATAAAGAGAATGATTTTTCAAAAGACGATTGTCAGGACCCATTTTCCGGCAGTATGAGTAAGAATATTTACTATGACACATTGGATACTCTTTACCGGGATGGTCTTGTCTACCGCTATACATGCCGCTGGCTTCAGGGTTCCTCTATCGGGTTAAAAGGCGCAAAAGCCGATTTGACATCAAGTGAAGGTTTGCGTTATTACTATGAAAAAATTGCCAGACCCGGAAAAGAGATCAATGGCTATAATCAGCTTATTACAGCACTACCCGGAATTATAAAAAGAGTAAACGCTCCGCATATTGACAATGGATTGCCTGATACTCTCGCAGATATTATCAAAAGCGCCCAGTTGGATAATGGTCTCTGGGCTATTGATTTGTGGAAGGAAGGCTCTGATGGTCTTACCTGCCATACTTTGACGAAATGTTTTTATTACCGGAATATTCCCCGTGAAGACCCTGATTACCCGTATAACAATAAGATTTTTCGAGAGCCTGTCCTTCCCGGGTTGAAAAAAGTTCCCAGAGCGGATGCAATTATAAAAACCTTCGCAGCCAGCCAGATTGAGTATAAGGATAACAATGGCAATCTTTGCAAAGCCGGATGGCATGGCGATCATGGAAGTCCCGCCTCTATGCGTCGAAGCGATTTGCAGACTACCGCCAATTCCATGTTTTCTATGAGAATAGCTTTGTGCGATGTAGAAGACCCTGAAATCAAGAAACTTTGTTATGAATCAGTGAGATCCGCAGTGGAAAGTATTCTCCTGTTTAATGTATTGCCTGATTGGGGATGGAAGCACAGCAATCTTCAGGAAAGCCAAACTATAAATTCATACATGAACTGGGTGATAGACATTTCTCCTTATCTGGAAAGAAAAATCAGAAAGGAAATTCCTGCTCCGAATGTAATTTGCAGAAAAAATGGCGAATCTGTAAATATAATTTGGAATAAGCCCTTGGAGTATAATGCCATAAGGATATATTCAGTGCCCTCTGGAATTAAACCTTCAGAAATAGATGAGAAATTCTTGGTCGGCATAATTCACCGGCAGGGACATGCCCCTGTGGAGTTTGACCCGATTATTGTAGATTATAATATTCGTGAAGCTTTCAAAAAACGGTGTGGCAGTTATCTTCATTCTTATTTTCCCTGGAAGCAAAAAAAGCTTGAACAAATATACCCTGTCAGATTTTCCGTTGACGCTGCCCCGTTGAGTGTAGATGCTCCTGCCGGGCATGATATATGGGTTTCAACGGTAACATGGTATGGTGAAGAATCCCTTCCCGTAAAAGTCGAACCCATTAAATAGTTTTATTGTATAAATACAATTAAAAGAAATACATAGGGAAAAATAGTAATATGGACAAAAAGGATGAATGTTTCTTCGTTTTATCTGAAAATGGAGAGGAAAAACTGTTGTTTGCCGGCAGGGAATTCTGCCGTATTAAATATCACTTCAAATATTGGAAAGAACCAAAAGGTGAACAGTGGGAAATTAATTTCAGTTCATTCAGAACTTTTCCCGGAAAGTTCGAGGTTTCCGGTGAAATCCCCGGCGTCGGCGCGGCAAAGATCACATATTTTTGCGGCAGGGAATTGAATATCCATTTCAGTTTTATTCCCTCGGTCGCTCAGAATATCGGATTTTACTTTCTCGGGATGGAATTCCCTGAAGATGCCACGGAATTGCGGTTATTGCCGGGAGTGTATTGCGGTTATACTGGCCTTTGCGGGACATTCAAATTTTCTTCTGTTTATTCTGAAAAAGCGGAATTGTTTCAATTGGCGTCAGCGGTAGATCAGAAATCTGACAGCCGTGGTACTACTTTGACAGTTTATCAGTATTTTACCATGAGTTTTCCGCCGGCATTCAAGAATGGAACCGCTGCGCTTACTTTAGGGCAGGAAATAAGCGGAGATTTGACTGTCAGTTATTGTCAGGAAGATATTTGGGACCCGGTTCATAAAATCCGTGAGTTTGAGACGGCGGCCAAACCTGAAAAAATGATGGAGCGTTATACCTATAATGAATTCCTTCTCAATTGGGAAAAATACATTCGGGAACCGGACTTGTGGGTCGAGCTCGGTAATGGCATGGGTATGTTTCATGTCGGCTTTTACAATGTTCTGACTGACCCTAAATTAGGAGGACCATATGGCTATACACTGAATGACAGGCCGATTCGTTATAAGGAACTGCAAGAGCTTCTTTTTAATCCAGGAGCGGATAAGAACATCAGATTTGACTATTTTCAGGACAACATTCATCAACTTGAAATTGCGTGGGGAAACGGCTGTAATACCATGGTCGCTTATGCCCTTTACAATTATGGTGGCGAATGGTTCCGCCGGAAAGCGGATGCCATAGTCAAAGCGTTACTGGAGTTTAAGAACGGCGGTTTCCAGATTGCGGATGGACCGTTATCCGGCGCATGGATTAATGCTTATAATGCCGATAGCGGTTGTTTTCAGGATCATTATGGCGGAAACCAGGTTTTTTTGCCCGATCAGGGAATTGTCAATTATTTTCTGTCCAAAATTTACCTTGAAGGCTTCAACCGAGCCCCTGGAATTCCTAGAAATATTGAACGTAATTGCACCGAGTTCCTATTGCGAAGCGAAAAGATGCATAATGGTTTTCCCAATGCGTTTTCTCCTGATGGCAACTTCGGTTATTCACGGGAGGGATATCCCTACAATTTTCCAAACGCTCCCGGAATAGCTCAGACGGCTTTGAGTTTTATTATGCTTTACAGACTTACTGAAAATGAAGAAAACCTGCTGGAGGCGGAGCGTATAATCTCAAAGTATCTTCAACCGCTTATTGAGGATAATAAATTCGGATTTCTTGAATATGATCATAGAGGATATTGCAGTGCAGGGGCCGCATCTGTCCTTATCGCTTTGGCTGAATATCTGGAAGTCGGAGGCGGGAAAATATCTGAAACAGTAAAACATATGCAGGAGAAGGTTTTTTATCATCTTCTCAGTTTTCGGCACGAACGGGATTATTTTATTTACAGGCATGCGCATAATGTGGATGGATGGCATGCCGTGGCAAAGAATTGTCATCACTTCCTCCATGGCTTTACGCGCGGAAGCCTTCAAGGCGAATATATGCTCCATACCCGCTATGAATACGCTTATGCGTTGTTGCGTACGCTGGAAAGCAATCCGGCATTGCCTGTAAAGACTGCATTAATTGATCATTTGAACAGTTATACATGGCAACAGTTTATCAATCCGGAATTAAAAAAAGGATTTGGTGGCATGACTGAGCACGTTGGATTGCGTACATATGTGCAGGATACCGCTCATTTGCTTCATTCTGTCCCTCTCGCAATGATTTTAATTGAAAAGGCAAACAGAAGAGAAGCAGTTTGAAAAATAATAATACAATACAAAAGGAAATATAAATGGAAAATATTAAACTGGAAAAGAAACCCAAAAAACTAAAATTAAGTACCGACAGTTACAGCGTCAGCGTTTCGCGGAAAGACGGGATGCTGGGGGATTTCAGGATTTTCGATTCGGAACATGGGCAGTGGAATGACGTTTTTTATGGGAAATCGGTTTTTGAAAACAAGGCTGGGGTAAGAATAAAGGATGAACTGACAGGAGCAGGTTTTTCTGATAATTTCGGACCGGCAACGGTATTTTACCACGAACCCCGCAAAATCGCGTGGAACGGCAAAGGGAGTAACGTACTCTGTTCAGAGCCTCAAATAAAAAAGAGCAATTCCTCAATGGAGCTAACGCAGGAGAAGGATTTCAAAGATGCGCAGTTTACTATGAGGAATGAGTATAAATTTGAAAAAGATTTTATTCAATGGGACGTGGTTTTGAAACTGCGTCCCGGCGAAAAAGAGCGTTCCGTCAGACTCGAATACCAACTGCCGATATTCCGTTCCGTCAACGGCGGTTTCTTTCCTAAAGGCTGGCAGGTTTGGGCGCCTCTGGAAGACGCGCCTTACAGTTTCGGCCATGCCGGAGGCTGGGGACATTCACAGGCTTCATGGTATGTCCATCATTTTCCATATTGCTCCGTCAACGCCGGGGCCGGAATACCCTTGCCGATGATAGATGTTTTTTCAAGTGTTTACGATATAGGGATGAGCCTTATAGCGCCGCCTGGACAGATTAAGCCGGAAATGGTCTTTGTAGTGGACAAGGAAAACAGCGTCCTTAAACTGCAATACAACAATATTGGCCTTAGAAAAACTAAAGAATGGCGTCTGAGCCTGATTCTGCATCCGCATCGCGGCGATTGGAGAGAGGCGCTGGGCTGGTTCGAAAAAAGGTATCATGATTATTTCGTTCCGAACAATAAACGCGTAATCGACCAGGAAGGCACAATGTTTTACGGTGTGCCGAGCGTGAAGGAAAAAAACATTAAAGCCTGGGTCAAAAATATGGGGTTGAAATGGACTGAAGTGCTCTATAACCCGATTTTTGGCGATTACGTGCCGGAAGCTGAAAAATGGGATTTCGATATGCTCTGGTCGGAAAAAGGGCCGGAGAAAATTCTCCGGGGCCTGACTAAAAAGAAAATTGGCGACTACCTCAAAATGTTGAAAAAACACAGTGTGGCTTCATTTATATATTATAACTACGGCGAATGTGACGAAAGACTTGCGAAAAAGAATTTTTCTGAATCAATCATCAGAGACCCTCAGGGTTTGCGCAAAGCCTGGATGTTCAGGGACGGTAAACGCGGAAACATGACCATGAACCCCGATCCCGATACGGAATGGGGCAGATTTGTACTCAAACAGGTGGACGAACTTTTTGAAGAGTATCCCGAACTTGACGGGCTTTTCATAGACCAGATGTGCTACCATTCTTCAGATTACGGACGTGACGACGGGCGCACCATGATTAACAATGCTCCTGTTTATGACACTCACGAAGCTTCTATGAGAATGATGGAGAAAATAGCTGAAAAACTCAAATCCCGCAATAAAACCTGTTTTGCGAACGGCCCGTATAATTTTGAAATCATGAAATATGCCGACGGAATTATGAGTGAAGGAAGCCTTTCCGGGCTGGCGAAATATTCTTATGCCTGCCTTAACAAACCTGTCATGGTATTGACGTATAATGTCTTTGGAGAGGATTTGGAAAAGGTATTCAAGGCCTGCCTGAAATACGGCGCTTTCCCCTCGACGCCGTGGCATCATGATAAAAGCTTCAACCCTCCTGAACTGCCGCCTGAAAATACTCTCGAACTATACAGAAGATACCTGCCGCTCATAGAAAACCTCCGAGGACGCCGCTGGGTGCTCCGTTCAAACGCCATCGTTTTCCCAAATGGCCTTGACGGAAATATTTTTCATCGCAGGGCAGGGGGCTATGTTATTCCATTTTTCGTGAAAGATTCGCTTATCTCATATAAGCACTGGAATGCCTCGAACCCGAAAACCATAGAAATCACGCTGTCCGGGAATGAAAAAATCCAACCTGAAATCAAATGGCTTTCAGCCAATTTCAGAGGAGAAAAAGCCCTGAAAGCACATAGAAAAGCAGATAAACTGTCAATCGCAATCCCTGAATTTGCAGAGGCGGCTATCCTTATTGTTAAATCTTGAGTAAAATAGCCCTTGTTGAAAGGGGTGAAATCTCTTTGAAATAGAGATTTTTCTGGAGTAAAAGGAAGTTTTTTTGAGGCTGAAAGTAAAAAAAATGGAAAAAAAACGGAATCGGGCTTTTCTTTTTTAAAAGGCACAGCATATTAAGAGCTCTGTTTTCTTTAAAATAGAATGTTCATTGATCGCCGAGTGCAAATAAAAATTTTTCAAAAAAATTCGAAAAAGCGCTTGAAGAGGTTAAAAAGCCTGCTAAATTATCAGCCGCTAAAAAAACTTGGCGAAAATAATTAAGAAATAATTAGAAAAGTGTTTGCATTTTTCTAAAAATATGATAGATTAGATGTTTTGTCAGTCTCATCGAAATGAAAGACTGAAAGTTCTTTGAAAACTGAATAGTGCGATGTACCGAAGTCATTTCTTAAAAGAGATGAAAAGTACTAAGAGTACAAAAAGTAGATCTATACAACAAATAGAGATAGTCAAGTCAAACTTGTAAAAAGTCCGCTTCGGCGGAATAATTTTTTTACGGAGAGTTTGATCCTGGCTCAGAACGAACGCTGGCGGCATGGATTAGGCATGCAAGTCGAACGGTCTGATGGAGGCAACTCCGTCAGATAGTGGCGAAAGGGTGAGG
>MHBF01000174.1 GCA_001803225.1 Lentisphaerae bacterium GWF2_44_16
AAATCAGCTTTTTGATACAAAAAAACTGATTTATACGGTATGATTAAAATCAGACAAAATACGGAAATATTTAATGACAAGCAACTTACAAATCGGCGAGCGGGGCCAGACCCCGCTTCAAAGCCCCGCTTCACGACCGCTTCACCGATCAACTTACAAATCAGCGAGCGGGGTCAGACCCCCGCTTCCGGGCGAGCGGGGTCAGACCCCGCTTCAGGCCCCCGCTTCAGGCCGCTTCAGGGATTATGGATATGGAAAATATAAGGGGATAGGTGCATATGTCCATGAAAAGTTAACTATTAAAGAATTTACGATTTTTGAAAATGGAAGTTCTACCAATAATCGTAAAGATATAAAAGTGTATATAGAAAAGGCTCTGGGAGAATGAAAAAGATACTTTTGATTTGTTCTATTCTGTTTTCTTGGATTAACATATATTCGGAAAATATTGAAACTACTATTGGCTTTAACGATATAGATTTCGGAGATGCCTTATGCAAAATCGAAAAAGTAAAAATTTTTCAAAAAGTTATTAGGAACAAAGAAATACTTCCAAATGATCATAATGAAAAGGAATGGGGGGATGGATTTATTTTTCTTGTTAAAAAATATTTAGGAGAAAATAATTTTCTATCTTTTATATTCTTAAATAACTTGTTTGACAAGAAAAAATTTGCTGAATACCTGATAACATGTGAAATTCCACATGTGACTAAAAATAGTACTTATTATAAACGTAATGATTTATTTATAGATGCGTTATGGGAATTTGAAATTGGTGAATATAATGTGATAGATAAAGAGAGTTTTTCCGATTTAAAAGTTATTCAGAATAATGCAGATAGGATTATTGCCGAATTTGATTTTGATATTTTTAAGATAGAATCAATTACCGGCAAATGTATTTTTTCTGCGACAAAAGGTAAAAATGGTAAATGGGTAGTACAGGAATTACGCATTAAAAAACGTGGTTCAGATAAACTTGAAGATGGTTTATTAGTTTACTCAAGAGCTAAAGACAAAACTGTAAATAAAAGTTCTACCAAGGATACACATCAAGTTAATGTTGAGTCTCAGGGGAAGTAGAGTATGTGGCGAGGGTATTCTGCCGCTTTCTTTGAATGGGGGGCGGCAGTGATGCCCTTTTTTAGCTGGAAGGGGTTTTAAATGGATCCTTACATGTACGAGACAGGATTAAAAGAGTACCTTGATCATTTCTGGGATTACGGGCGTAAGAAGCCGAACAAAAAAGCACTTGCTAAAATACTTGGAGTGACGGAGGGCTGTTTAAACCATTGGCTTTCAGGACGCCGGAAAGAGCTTTTCCTTATGAAAGCATGTGTTCATTGAAAATTGAAAGTACTGAAGGCTGTATCCCTGTCCTGGTAAAAGCCGCCCTCGTAAAACCGCTAGAGTCTGCCAAAGATAAAACGCCACGCGATGATAAACATAAAAATCTGTCATCCCACAGCAAAATGGAAAGCAGAAAATAACAATCCATACCCTGGCATCCGTGGATGCTACCCCCAGCGCTTGCAAGGTACCGGAATATTGCGGTAGCATCCAATCATGGGGGCAGCGTCCTCTACAGCTTCATCGGCTCATGCAAGGGCCCTTGACATCAATCCATACGAATATCTTAAGGACGTGCTCTCAAAAATAAATTCATACCCCACGCCAGACTTCACGAACTACTACCTCATAACTGGAAAAAACTCCAGGCGCAGAAATAATTTCCATTACCAAACATTTTGAAAACTTATCTGTCAACTATGTGTATCTACCGGATGCTTACGATGAGTTTAATATTAGGACTTAAATCATAAGACCTTACAGTATTATAAAAGAAGTTCTCAGAATTTTGAGATGTAGAATATTGTCCTCTCCTTTTCGATACATTTCCGGCAAACTGTTTGAATTTGCCTGAAAATGTCGCTATTTTCCCTTAACTAACAGGATTCATGTTTGATTAAACGATGAAATCACTATTGGCAATAATAAAACTTACCTGTAAATCGGCTGTAAGATCGCATATCTTTCAGCTGTTGCTGGTACTGCTTATCCTCTGCATAATACTTGTGCCTAATACCATATCGGGGGACGGCACAGCCTGGGGCTATATTCAGATTTCACTGAAATACAGTCTGGGAGTGATATCCTTTGTCCTTTCGCTTTCGACGGTCTGGCTCGGGTGTTTCGCGCTTACCCGGGATGTGGAAAACTATCAGATTCACATGGTCATAACCAAGCCCGTTTCGAGAGTAACCGTATGGCTCGGTAAATGTCTGGGCGTTATTCTCATAAACATGTTGCTCCTGATGATTTCCTGCGGAATTGTTTATTTTTTCATAATCTGGCAGTTCAGCAGGCAGAATTTCAGCAAAGGGGAAAGGAGCAGGATAACAAACGAGGTTCTTGTAGGAAGACGCGTCTACTATCCGGCTATGCCGAATATCGGCGAACTGGCCAAGGCGGAATACAGAAAACGACTGGAGGCCGCGCGGTCTTCCGGTACACCCATGCCGGAAACACCGGAACAGGTAAAGAAAACCCTGAGAGAACTGCGCAAAAACGTTATCGCGGGAATGGCAGAAGTCAGGTTCGGGCCTTCGGCTTCGCGGGCATGGGAATACAAGGGGCTGCCTAAAAACCTTAAAGAACCCCTCTTTCTCCGCTACAGGGCTTACATCGACAAAATATCTTCGAGCGACCAGAGGGAAACCTATGGGGCCTGGGCAGTCAAAGTGAATATCCCGGACAGGGAACTTGAGAAAAACAAACCTAAAAATATTTTTGAACAGCAGAAACAAAAAGAGATAATGAAAAGCTTTTTTGTTCCGAAAACAAATTACCCGGAACAGATAATGTGCGGGGTCTTCAATGAGTTTGTGCTCCAGCCGGATGTTATTTCGCCGGAGGGAACGGTAAGCGTGGCTTTCACAAATATAGACCCGCAGGGCAAGCCGCTGTTTTTTCAGGTGAGCGACGGCCCTAAACTGCTTATAAAGGAGAGCGGATTTTTCAGCAATTACTGCAGGGCGGTATTCGTAATTCTGCTGAGGATAATCATACTGGCGGGACTGGCCTGCGCGGCGGGTTCCGTCCTTTCGATGCCGACCGCTATTTTTACGGTTATATCGTATCTGCTTTTCGGAAGTTTTGCCGGTTTTCTCGTCGGCACCGAAATAGATATGCCGGGAGTCGAATTCACTGATGTGATGGCATATTACGTGAGCAGAGTATTGCTGATAATCATAATACCCATGCAGAATTTTGAAATGTCGCATCTGATATCCAATGGCGAACTTGTCGAATTTTCATATATCGGGCGGATATTTTTTCAATATTTCATTTTGAGGGGACTGCCGCTGTTTCTGATAGGGATATGGCTTTACTGGCGCAGAGAAATGGGACTGGTTATAAGAAAATGAGCAGATTCAGAAAAATTACAGTGATACTGGCGGCGGTTTTCATAACGCTGGCCCTGCTTTTCAGCATAAGCCTCGTGCAGAAAAAAATGAACTCCATCATCATTGAAAACAAGCTCACCGATACCGATCCGATTAAAAACGCGCCTCCCATAGTGGCATTTACTACTGTGGCGCTGGGCAGTTTCAGGGGAATTCTCGCCGATCTGCTCTGGCTCAGATCAATAACCCTTCAGGACGAAGGAAACTATTTTGAAATGGTGCAGCTGGCTTCGTGGATAACTAAACTCCAGCCGAGATTTGCCGGGGCCACCGCATACCTCGCATGGAACATGGCATACAATATTTCCGTTACCTGTTCATCGTTTGAAGACCGCTGGCGCTGGGTGCAGAGAGGCATAGAGCTCATAAGGGATGAAGCCATCCAGTACAACCCAGCCGACCCTCTGCTTTACAAGGAAATAGGATGGATTTACCAGCATAAAGTCGGAAACATTATGGATGACGCCAATCTTTATTATAAAAATCAGATGGCGATAAGCCTGATGAAAGCTTTCGGAGGCCCTGAGCCGGATTGGAAAAAACTTGCCGCAGCTCCCGGAAATGAAAAGGATTTTCTTGAGAAATTCCCGCCTGAAGATCTTTTCTGGAAAGCCCTTAAAGGTTCGGGATTCAATACTGTGGCGAAGCTTGAGGAAATATTCCGCAAAGAAGGACAGCTCCCGGAAGCTTTCACCAAGATATTGAATAACAGCGCGAAAGCCGAACTGATAAGCGATTATTTCAGGGCTTCATGGCTGAGAAGCGTTTTCAAACTCGACCCTTCGCTGATATACAGGATAAACCAGAAATACGGCAAGCTGGATTGGCGCCTTCCCGAAGCACACGCTATTTACTGGGCCGAACTCGGCTTGGAAAAATGCCCTAAAAATGCCGATATTTCCCTTGAACGCATGATATCGCAATCCCTTAAAGACGCGTTTATGAGCGGCAAGCTCCTGATGGTTGACAAGAATAATTTTCAGAGCATAATCACTGTCCCCAATATGGAGCTTGCGGACGCCGTAAAGAGAACTTATGAGGAAGCTTATGAAAAAAATAAATCCAACAGCTTCAAATCGGCACTCGAAAACTTCATGAAGGACGCGATAGTCATTTTCTATAACTTTGGAAACTACAGCAAAGCACAGGAGTATTTAGGGGATTTGAGAAAAGAGTATCCTGGACATCATTTGTACCGGCTGCCCCTTGACAACTTCGTTCTCCGCGAATGGAGCGAAGATGTTCAGTCATCCACCCCTAAACAGGCAAACGACATTATCAGCGGCCTGATATTCAGAAGCTGTTATTATCTGGCCTACGGCGACGCGACAGCCGCTCTCGCACATGAAAAGCTCGCCCGCCTCGTATATAACCGCTATCAGAAAGACCAGAGCGCGTCTCTGAAACGTACCGGCCTAGCCCCTTTCAATCAGCTGAAAGATAAAGTAACGCAGGCATGCCTGAAAAATTTTCCGCCTGCTCTAGCTGAACTTCTGAAGGCCCAATTGAAAATAGAACAGACAAAAACTCCAGCTCCCGCGGATGAAAAAAACAGCAAGGCCGAGACTGTTCAATAGAGCGAGGACTTTTACGCTTATAATAACCGGTTGAATATCGCCTCTGACGTTAAGGAAATTCCCGAAGGCGCGTCTCTTAACGGCAAGGCCCTTGAAATGATCAACAGTTTCGGCAATAAAGGCTATGACGGGCCGCAGCAGCCCTCCCGGAAGCGGACTCCATGAATACGTGTTTACCGTTTACGCGTTAAGCGCGGAACGCCTTCCCGTAAGTGAAAAGCAACTTTCAGAAAAGGATTTTCTCCAGTTGTTGAAAGGCAAAATTCTTGCCAAAGCATCCATTTCAGCCTCATTCGGAAGATGATTTTTGTTCACCTTTCCATTTTCTGTATCGGTCGAAATCTTTTTTTATCAGCCAGAAGCATAAAATGAGGATGGCTACATCGTCGAGTTGTCCCAGTCCCGGTATAAAGTCGGGGATAATGTCAATCGGACTGAGAAAATAGAAGAAAGTAAGCAGGACTATAATAAGGGTTGTCCATGAAATATCCCGGTATGTTCCATTATAGTAATCCCGAAGCATGGAAAATATATTTACGATATTTGCCTTGAACGACGCAAGTTTACTGCTTGAAACTGTTTCCTCCATCAGTTTATCTTCGGATGAAAAAAGTTTTCCGATAAGACGGTGGATTCTTTCCTTGAATTCTGTGATGAAATTCATTGTCAGGGCTTTAATTCTTCCAATTTACCCTTTGAACTGTCAATGACTTTAACTTTCGGAGTTGCAACGTCAGGGACTTTCGGTTCCTGATCTCTGGTATCTTGCGCTTTTATGGTTTTGACTTTCGGAGTATCAAGCACCGGGGTTTCCGGTTCTTGATTTTTAGTATCCTGAGCTTTAATAGTTCTTACTTTCGGAGTGTCAAGAACGGGGGCTTCAGGACGTTGGTCTTTAGTATCCTGAGCTTTAATAGTTTTGACTTTCGGAGTATCAAGAACTGGGGATTCAGGACGTTGGTCTTTTGTATCCTGAGCTTTAATAGTTTTGACTTTCGGAGTGTCAAGAACGGGGGCTTCAGGACGTTGGTCTTTTGTATCCTGAGCTTTGATGGTCATAACTTTCGGGGTGTCCAGTTCTCCTGAAGCGGTAAATCCGGCAAAGGCTACGGACACACAAAGAATGAACGTAAAAAATTTCATAATTACAAACTCCGTTATAATAAACAGTATTATAATTCAGGTATTTCATTTTGCATTTAAAAAAGCAATAAAATTTGATTTCTTAGTTTCAGAAGGCTATTTTCTAGCGGAAAAGGGGGAAAACTCAAACTATGGAATACTTACTTCGCAGAACTCCAAGCGCTCCGGCATTGGACACAGATTGGGAGAGTAACGACTGGAAAAACGCAAACATCGCCGAAATCAATAATTTTCGTCCTGAAAGCAGCGATCACCGCCCGAAAGTATTATTGAAGTTGCAATATAACGGGGATGGAATTTACGGTCTTTTTAAAGTTTCTGATAAATACATACGTTCAATTCAGACGGAATTCCAGTCCGGTGTCTGCAAGGACAGTTGCGTTGAATTTTTTGTTCAGCCAGGAACTGAAAAAGGGTACTTTAATTTTGAATTCAATTGCGGCGGGACTCTTCTAGTTTATTATATTAAGGACAATGAAAGAACACCGGATGGTTTCAGAAAATCGGTTAAACTCAACGAAAAAGACAGGGAGCTTATTGAAATATACCATTCCATGCCGTCTGTCGTCGAGCCTGAAATAAAAGAGGAAAAGGAATGGTATCTCGGCTTCCATATTCCGTTCGCGTTGTTTGAACGCTACAAGAACATGGATTATAAAAATATAGACGGGACAGAGTGGAGAGCTAATTTCTATAAATGCGGTGATGGAACTTCTCACCCGCACTGGGCTTCCTGGTCGCCTGTGTCCAAACTGAATTTTCACCTGCCTGAGTGTTTCGGGCGTATAGTATTTAAAAAATAAGCGGGGGAGATGAATTCTCAGAATGAGAAAATTTATTATTGCTGAAAAAACAGTATGTCTTCTGATTTTAATGCTTTTAATGTCTTCTCTTTTTGCCGGGGAGCAAGCTCTGATAGCTTCAGGGCATCCTTTTTATCCCCCGGTAATGTGGAGAGAGGGAGACAAAATCACAGGGGCCGCCGCTGAAATTACCGAGGCAGTGCTTAAAGATCTGAAAACCCCATGTGTAGTAAAATATGCCGGTTCCTGGGACCAGGTACAGAAAGAGGCAATGGAAGGGAAAGTTGATCTCATAGTCGCCATATACAAGAATGACGAGAGGATGAAATATCTTGATTTCAGCATTCCATACATTGAGGACCCTGTTGTGATATTTGTCAAAAAGGGAAAGACATTTTCTTTCAAGGTATGGGAAGACCTTGTTGGCAAGAAAGGTGTTACCGGTACAGGTGAGAGCTATGGTGAAAGCTTTGATGAATTCATGAATAAAAAGCTTTCTATGGAAAGAATAAGCAACAGAGATGGCTTCAAGAAGCTTCTTGACGGTTCGGCTGATTATATGATTGCAGGAAAGTATCCCGGATCAATACAGGCTAAACAGGAAGGAATACTTCACGAACTGGAAATTCTCATCACTCCGGTTACGACACAACAGTTTTACATGGCAATTTCAAAGAAATCAAAATATACCGGGCTCCTTCCTGAAATAAATAAAAAACTGAAGCACTACACTCTTAACGGCTTTACAGAAAGAGTGATCTTCAAGCACCAACTTAAGCATGAAGGGAACAACTCTTTTTAACTCTTTAAGCTAAAGAGTTTTCCGGTCCATAGATTTTTTCATTATTCGAAATTTACAGTTTATTTTTTAATAAAAGGAAAAGTAGTATATGGGAATCAAGAAATTGTACGGGGCTTTAATCTTTTTACTCTTATGCGGCATCTGGATAAAATCAGACGCTCAGGACACCAGGACGCTGACGCTGATAGAGGACTATGACCAGAAATACATGTGTTCGAGAGTATTTGAACTCAAGCATGTTCTCGCTCCGGACATTACGCCATTCATAGAAGGCTCTATCAAAAGATATAACAAAAACTCCAACATACAGCGCCTCTCATACAAGCCTGGAGAGAAACAGTTCATCGTCGTAAGCACGGGCGTGGATATGATGCCGTATGTTGTGGATATGGTGGCGAAGCTCGACAGGCCATGCGACAAAAAAGACGCAAATAAATCAATAGTTGACGGTGACGGCATTTACCGTTTCACTTACAATCCCAAGTTCAGGGCGACTGATAATATGCGTGACGTGTTGACACTTACCATAAGCGACGGCGCTTCATATTTTGATCCCGGCACAAACCTTTTTTATTGGAAAGATTCAAAATCCGACGGCGAAACACAGCTCAAATTTCTCAAGGCCCTCGACCGTCCGTTGCCCCAGGCTAATATCTCTATAAAAGCTTATGAGATAAATGAAAATGATTTTGCTGAACTCGGCATAGATTACGTGAGCTGGAAAAATGGCCCGGGAGCTTCACTGCTTGGAATGGGCTTCGACTGGACTAACTTCACCTCCTCCGACAATGTCAGCAGTTGGACGAACAATCTCAATATCGTTTCAAAAGGCCCGGCTTCAAGTGTAGGAGGACTGGGAGGTTTCATGGTGGCGCCGCAGTTTGACGCGACTTTTCTCAGGATGCTCAATCAGAAAGGCAAGGCTAAGGTAGCCACTTCAGGTTCCATAATACTGGTCAATGACGCGACATCCGATCCGGGTTCGAATAACTATTCCAACGCCAAATACCGCATACGTTTTACCCCGAATTATGATGTTATAAAAAAGGACTCCGACCAGAAAACAAGTGTTGACGCTTTCAATGAAAACTTTTATTTCTATCTCAGAAATCCAACCATCGGCTGTAACGATGAGGGGACTAAAACCGATGTCGTCATGTTCGGATGGGTGCTCTATATAGAAAACGAAGTGGAGCGGACAAATAACGGTACACCCGTCATAAATCAGCAGTTATTCAGGTCGGCCCTGACAATAGCGGCAGGTTCCGAAAAGCTTATCGGCACATATACCAAGGAGCACAAAGTCAAACAGAGCAACGCAATGCCGTTTCTGGGAGATATCCCCGGTTTCAAATACCTTACCGGGGCATTTGTGGAATCAAAAACGCGTTCAAGGGTTTTCATCACAGTCGAAGCCAGTCCCGTGCTTTATAACACCTCTCTTTCCGGATGGGCCGGCAAAGTCGTGGAAGCCGCGGAATTAATCAGAAAGGAGGATATTTGATTAACAGTCAAATATTACTATGGGAAAAAACATTATGAATAAAAATATGATATTCGGTACGATGGCGGCGGCAATCTTCTTTTTTCCAATCTTTGTGAAAGCCGACCCGGCAACACCATTACCGGAAAGAAGCCAGATGCAGACACATCTGAAGCTGGAACTCAAAGACGAAACCAGGGCCGTGCACTTCATCAACACAAACAACGACCCCGACGTTTTTACCAAAACTTACGTACTGAAACACGCGGACCCCTACGAACTGAGGCCCTATGTGATAAACGCCGTACAGGCAAAACGCATCAATGAAAAAGAAACCAAGGTTGAAGCCATAAAATATGAAGACGGCACGGGTGTGCTGATAGTTTCCGCTGAAGACTACAGGTTCGGAAAACAGGACATAGGAATGGGCATTGACGAAATAATAACAACTCTCGATTTGCCGAATGTTTCATCAAGCTCGGGACATAAATATTACTTCTACTTTCCGAAATACTGGAATGCCTCACTTCTGGCGGACATAATCAGGAAAGTCGGTTTGAACGTCAAGGATGACGCTACTGAACTTCAGGGCGGCAAGGACTATGTGAAAACCGATACCGGACTGAACGCCCTCTTCTTCTTCACTCCTCAGTATTCAATAAAGACCGTTGAGGAAATGCTCAAACTTTATGACACGCCCACATCAGAAGCTTTAATAAATTACACGATATATGAAATGGATACCGAAAATGACGGCATACTCGGCATCGATTTCCAGGCATGGAAAAACGGTCCCGGCTCTGATCTTTTCGCCATAGGCAGTAAGTGGACAAACGGCTGGGACAGCTCAACCATGTCCGTAAGCAGGAGGCCCTACGTAGATTCTTCTTATACCAAATTCATAAATTTCAGTCCGAAATGGAATTCAAAATATCTGGATTTTCTCGTCGCGAAAAGTAAAGCCCAGATAATAACTTCGGGCGAACTCTCCATAATGAACAATACTGAAGGGCGTATCGAAAATACAACCCGTCTTTCATCCATAGTCAACGGAGCGGCTTTCGGTGACAAAGCTACTTTGAGCCAGTACATCAGGCTGACAGGAGTGTCCTGGGACAATGGAGCTGGCGCGGCCGCCGGCAACAACAACAACTACCGGATAATGAATGCCATAGACGATAGCGGCAACTCAATTCGGATGTTCAGGTCTGACGGAACTACCGCAGTTGGAGACGCGGGAAACACCATTACCCTCAGTTTTGTCATAAGCAAATCCACAGTTAACGGCTCCATCTACTATTACATGAGCGTTGATCACGAGGCTGACGCATGGTTTTTTGACGTAAGCGGCACTAATCTTGGCAAAGAAGTAAGGTGTTTTGACGCCTCTCTGCAGCGTTGTCTCAGAACAGTTGTCGGAACAGGCTCGCAGACGGACAGTGTGGTTTACACCTACACATGGACAGACCAGACAACATGGTCCTCCGACAAATCATGGTCCATTCAGAGAGATGTCCAGCGCATTACGAATGTCGATGCTTACGGTTTCCAGATGAGCATTATTCCGGTTATATGCGATGAGGCGACAACGCTTGACATATCTATGTCAAATACAAACCTGATTGGTTTCAGAAACACCGGCGCTCCGAGGACTTCATTGACGGAGTTCAGCACCAAAGTCATGGTCAACAACAAGGGCGAAAAATTCGTAATCGGCGGCCTTGACAAGAAAGCCCTCGTTCGAAGTGTGAGCAAAGTTCCATGGCTTGGCAGCATACCGGGCCTTGGCTGGATCTTCGGAAGTGAATCTGAAACCATAAAGAAATCCCAGCTTGTCGCGGTGATAGACTGCATTCCCGTCCTGCCCTGTACAAAAGTCCGGCCTGAAATCAGTTCAACGATAAGTAAAATGAACAAGGATATAGACAATTTCGGCATCAAGGACAGCATCTTTGACGAAAATGACTACGGCTTTGATCAGTGGCTTCTGGACAGCAGTAAAAAAGGTTTAGATCCGTTACCTTAAACAACAATTTCACAAGGCTCCGCGTTATAAAAAAACGCGGAGTTTTTTTATTTAATTATATTGCTCCGGTCTTGAAGACAGAATTTTCCGATATACCTTAACGGTTTCTTATTGTTTAATTTCTAAAATAAAGAGAAATAATAATGCTTCCCTCATTGAAAATAAGGCACTTGGAGACAGTATACCCTGTGATACAGGCGGGGATGGGTGTGCGTGTCGGGAATGCCATGCTGGCCGCAAGTACTATTAATCTCGGCGGTTATGGCACAATAGCAAGCGTCGGGCTGGGTGATATTGAAAAATCCAAAACCGATTTTGTAAATGAATCGAACAGGGTTCTTATAGACGAAATCAAAAAAGCCCGTGAACTGGCAGATAACAAAAAACCGCTTGGCGTCAATATAATGGTAGCTCTCTCGAATTATGAAGAGATAGTCAGGGCGAGTGTTGCCGCGGGAATTGATTTCATAATCTCGGGCGCGGGCCTGCCGCTCTCTCTTCCTGAATACGTCGGCAATGCCGAAGTAGCCCTTATTCCGGTCATATCAAGCGGCAGGGCCCTGGAAATAATTCTCAGAGCGTGGCAGAGAAAATACAACAGACAGCCTGACGCCATCATAGTTGAAGGCCCGCTCTGCGGCGGACATCTTGGCTTCAGCCATGAACAGCTGGAACATCCCGAAACATGTTCTCTGGACAAACTCCTGATTGAAGTCAAAGAATCCATGGCAAAATATAATTGTTCGGTGCCTGTATTGGCCGCAGGAGAAATATCCTCAAGAGACGACATTGAAAAAATGCTCAAACTCGGTTATGACGGCGTTCAGATAGGAACGTTTTTCATAGGTACGGATGAAGCCGGGATGGACAGAAAGAGCAAAGAATATTTTGTCAATGCCAAAGCGGAAGACGTAGTGATAATAAAAAGCCCTGTAGGTCTTCCTGTGAGAGTATTGAAATCACCGTTGGTACGAAGGGTAATGAAAGGGGAAAAAAGGGAAAAGTTCGTTTGCCCTTACCGCTGCCTCAGGACATGCAACCCTAAAAAAGTGCCTTTCTGCATAGCCAAAGCGCTTCTCGCGACATGGAGCGGGGATATAGATAACGCCATTTTCATGTCAGGCTGTAACATAGACGCTGTAAAAGAGATAATTCCATTGAAGAAATTTTTTGATACTTTGAAAGACTGATTCATGGGAGAGGCTGATTTATGAAAAGAACCGAAATAGCGGTAAATCATTTTGAAACGGAGCCGTTCAGAATACTTGCGGAAGACTGGATGATACTGGCTTCAGGGGATTTCGGAAAAAACCAGTTCAACATAATGACTATCGGCTGGGGAAGCTTCGGCACAATGTGGCGTACTCCTTTCGTAATGGTTGCCGTAAGGCCGCAAAGGCATACTTACACGTTTATAGAAGAACACGACAGTTTTACAGTTTCCGCTTTTCCTGAAAAATATAAAAAAGCCCTTTCGCTCTGCGGCTCGAAATCAGGGAAAGACATTGATAAATTCAAGGCCGCCGGCTTTACTCCGATAGCATCGTCCAAGGTTAAATCTCCGGGAATTGATGAAGCTGAACTGATATTGGAATGCAGAAAAATATATTCAGACGGTTTTCACCCTGAAAATTTTATGTCTCCTGAAATAGAAAAATGTTATCCGGCTAAAGACTATCATCAGTTCTATTTCGGAGAGGTCCTGTCAATACAGGGTACAGAGAAGTATAGAAAAAAATCGTAAATCAGCTTTTTGCCGTTTCAATTTTCCAGCCTTCAGCCTTTGAAGAGTTATATTTACATTTCTCATCAGAAGTTTCAAGGAAAAATATGCCTTTCAAAAGTCCTTTAGAATACAATTCAGAGAGGGTATTAATTAAAAATTCACTTGAACGGCACTGGCAAGATTAGCGACGGCATGTTATTTTTCCCAATTAATGAAATACATTTACTCAGAAACAGCAGGGGTTTTCTAAAATTATGGACAAATCGATACTATGTATAGGGGCCGGTTATGTCGGCGGCCCGACAATGGCGGTAATAGCCGACAAGTGCCCTGATTATAAAGTTACTGTGGTTGATATAAACAAAAAGAGAATAGAGGCATGGAACTCTGATAATCTTCCTATTTATGAGCCGGGGCTTGATGAAGTCGTGAAAAGAGCGAGAGGCAGGAATCTTTTCTTTTCAACTGACGTGGCAAAGGGTATCAAGGAAAGCGGGATCATATTTGTCAGCGTGAATACGCCCACAAAAACATTTGGGGCAGGCGCCGGAAAGGCCTCAGACCTCCAATACTGGGAAAAAACCGCGAGGGATATCATAGAACATTCACAGAGCGACAAAATAGTCATAGAGAAAAGCACCTTGCCGGTGAGAGCTGCCGAAGCAATGTCCCGGATACTTCAGTCAAACACCAAGGGGTTGAACTTCGATGTACTTTCAAATCCTGAATTCCTTGCCGAAGGCACTGCCATCAGCGATTTGGATAATCCCGACAGGATACTCATAGGAGCGATGCGGACGGAGAGCGGGCAGAAAGCATTGAAGAGGATTGTGGACATATATGCCAGATGGGTCTCCCCGGAAAAAATAAAGACGACAAACGTGTGGAGCAGCGAATTGTCCAAGCTCGTTTCCAACGCCATGCTGGCACAAAGGATATCGTCAGTAAACAGCATCTCGGCAATCTGCGAGAAAACAGACGCGGATATAGAAGAAGTTACAGGGGCGGTCGGAATGGACAGCCGTATAGGAGCTAAATTTCTGAGGGCAAGCATAGGCTTTGGCGGTTCATGCTTCAAGAAAGACATCCTTAATCTCGTTTATCTCTGTGAATACTACAATCTCCCGGAAGTCGCCGCCTACTGGGAAGGCGTCGTAAATATAAATGAGTACCAGGAAAAGCGTTTTGTTAAAAAAATCATCGAGAAGATGTTCAACACCATTTCGGATAAAAAAATTGCGATATTCGGTTTTGCCTTTAAAGCCGATACTGGAGATACCAGGGAATCCCCGGCCATTTATATATGCAGATGGCTTATGGAGGAAAGAGCAAGGCTTATGATACATGATCCGAAAGCACTGGAAAATGCCAAAATTGACTTGAAGGATATTCAGGGAAATATAGAGTATTTTGAAGATCCCTATGAGGCCGTCAAGGGCGCGCACGCCATAGCGGTACTGACAGACTGGAAGAATTTCAAATCCTATGATTATGAAAAAATATACAGTCTTATGGAAAAACCGTCTTTCATTTTTGACGGCAGGAACATACTTGACCACAAAAAATTATATTCGATGGGCTTCAACGTCTTTCCCCTGGGAAAACCGGAACAGACCCATCTCAGCGAACGCATAATTTAATTCATTTAAACAATAACTATATTAAAATTCAGGAGAATAGAAAATGAGTATTCCGTTCAAAGCAAATCTGGAAAACAAGGTGGCAGTGGTAACAGGCGGCGGAGGTGTTCTCTGCGGCACTATGGCGAAAGCCCTTTCTGAAAGCGGCGCTAAAATAGCCGTGCTTGATTTGAGCGAAGAAAGAGCCGTTGAAGCCGCAAACGCGATAAATAAGGAAGGCGGGAAAGCGATAGGCATAAGCGCCAACGTATTGAAAATCGAAAGCCTTGCCGAAGCAGAAAAAACAGTATGCGAAAAACTTGGCCCCTGCGATATTCTGATAAACGGCGCGGGCGGAAATCATCCCAAGGGCACTACCTCCAGAGAATATCTGACAAAGGAAGATATAGAACAGCAGAACAAGGAAATAACTACATTTTTTGATCTTGACCCTGCCGGCATTGAGTTTGTTTTCAATCTTAATTTTCTCGGCACGCTGCTTCCTACACAGGTTTTCTGCAAAAAGATGGCTGCCAAAAACGGCGGCGTGGTGATAAACATATCTTCAATGAACGCTTTCTGCCCTCTGACGAAGATTCCGGCATACAGCGGAGCGAAGGCGGCGGTAAGCAATTTTACGCAGTGGCTCGCGGTGCACATGTCCAAAGTCAATATCAGAGTTAACGCGATTGCTCCCGGATTTTTCCTGACGGAACAGAACCGCGCTCTCCTAACAAACAAGGACGGTTCATTGACAGCGCGGGGCAATACTATTATAGCTCATACGCCGATGGGACGTTTCGGCAAGCCGGAAGATCTCGTAGGCGCTCTCCTGTGGCTTGCGGATGATAAGGCTTCAGGCTTTGTCAACGGGACAGTGATACCTGTGGACGGAGCTTTCTCAGCCTTTTCAGGAGTATAAAACAGGCGTTGAAAATGATTGCTCTGATTGATTACGGAATAGGGAACCTTCTCAGCGTGTCGAAAGCGCTGGAGGCTGTCGGCGCCCAGGTCAGGATTGTCGAAAAAGGCGCGGAACTCGAAAAGGCCGACGCGGTTGTTCTGCCCGGGGTCGGTAATTTCGGCGACGGCATGGAAAACCTGTGCTCCAGAGGCTTTGCGGATGCCCTGCTTTCATTCATCAGTACTGGCAGGCCTTATCTGGGCATATGCCTTGGCATGCAGCTCCTGATGGAAGCAAGCGAGGAAGCTCCGGGTGTAAAGGGGCTGGGTATTTTCAAAGGTAAAGTCCTTCGTTTCCCCGACCGCGGCCTGAAAGTGCCTCACATGGGTTGGAATAATGTAAAAATCAGAATGGAACATGTGAACACAAAGAATCTTTCAGACAATTCTTATTTTTATTTTGTGCATTCATATTATGTGAAACCGGATGATCCGGAAGTAACGGCGGCATCAAGCGAATACATTCTGGAATTTGCCTCGGCTATTGCCAGGCGGAATATCTTTGCCGTTCAGTTTCATCCGGAGAAAAGCCAGAATAACGGTTTGCTTATTTTGAAAAACTTTGTTAAATCAGCGGAGGTGTCAAAATGATTATTCTGCCGGCTGTCGATATTCGTAACGGTAAATGCGTGCGTCTTGTGCAGGGCGATTACAACAAAGAAACGATATATTCGGAGCGTCCCGAAGAAGAAGCTTTGAGATGGCAGAAAGAAGGCGCGGAGTTTCTTCACCTTGTCGATTTGGACGGTGCTAAAAAAGGCTGTCCCTGGAATATTGAGGCAATCCGCAATATCTGTATGAAAGTCAACGTCCCGTGCGAACTCGGCGGAGGCATACGTACGGCGGAAGACGCGGATAGAATATTTTCACTGGGAATAGTCAGGATAATCATAGGCACCGCGGCATGTGAAAAGCCGTCCCTTGTAAGGGAGCTTATTGAAAATTTTGGTACTGACAGGATTGTTCTGGGCATTGACGCTAAAAATGGGAAAACAGCCGTGCGCGGCTGGCTCAAATCAACGGAAATAGCGCCGGTCGCACTGGCGGAAAAGTTCGCGGAAGCCGGGATTGTAAGAATTATCTACACGGATATTTCAACTGACGGTATGCTTTCCGGCCCTAATTTTGAAGGGATAGCTCTGCTTTGCGACAAGGTCCCATCCTGCAAAATCATAGCATCCGGCGGGATGTCTTCGGCAGATGACGTCAGAAAACTTAAAGCTCTCGGCAAACCTAATCTTGAAGGAGCTATCGTGGGCAAAGCCCTTTATGACGGCAGGACTACCTTGAAGGAGCTGATGGCTTTCAGTGCCGTTCAACTCCAATCATAGAAATATCATCCTGCAGCTGTTTGCCCGAAACTATAAGGGCTTCCTCAAAAATCTTTTCGCAAGCGTCCTCTATGCCTTTTATTTTGAACTCGTGTGAACACGCATAGAGCAGAGGCTCTATTCCGGCCATTTCACCGGTGGGGCCGGTTATATCGGTAATACCGTCAGTATATGCCATAAGCTTCATTCCCTTAAGAAATGACCGTGAATATGTCCTGTAATCAGTTACTTCATCAACTCCCATCATAAAATCTTGAGTATCAAGAAGCTCTACATCATTTTCCTTAGTATAGAGAATAGGAGGACAATGTCCGGCACTGGCATAAGAAAGCATGTCTTCCTCGAGGTTTATTTTTCCCATGAATGCCGTCATGAACATGCCGAAACGGTCAAAATCATTTGCCATTATTTTATTTGCAAGTGTCAGAACTTCACCGGGGCTGATTTTCTGCTTGAGAAACAGTACACTTTTGAATGCCATGTGAGAGAGCATGGAAAAAAAAGCCGCCGCCATTCCTTTTCCCATTACATCGCATATCATGAACCACAGGGTATTATCATCTGTCTTGAGAAAAGCCAGATGGTCGCCGCCGACAAGCAGGGCGGGTTCAGTTTTTGAAAATAAACTGAGCCCTTCCATGTCAGGGGCTTTTGCGGGGAGGAAGTTTCTGTAGAGATTTACAGCTGTCTGCATTTCCTTCTTTGTCATATTTGAACCGGCTGTCTGCGAGGAAATGAAAGGGTAGTAGTCGCTGTTGTCTTTCAGTGGCACCGGAAGTTTCTTTACCATGAGAAGGATATTTGTATTTCCATCCTGAAAAAAAGCCACTTCATCCATTGAAGAATATATCATGAAAAGACCTCTGCCGTGTTCGGGAATGTCTTCAATTTTTTCCCAATCCATTTCCGGGATTTCATCCTGAGGAGGAGGCGTAAAAGCTATTCCCGTGTTTATCAGAGAGAATTTTATGGAATCCTGTTCACAGCTTATACTGAATTCTATGGGTTTTCCTTCAATGCATTTATAGGCGTGTTCGACAATATTATTCGCGGCTTCCACTACGGCAAGCTCAATTTCGAGAAGCTCTTTGGGCGTGAAATATTTCCGGCATGCCTTGAGGCAAAAATCCGCTATCTTCCGTACATTTTCGAAAGAACTGGAGACACATATTCTCCGTTGTTCGCCCAGCTCCATGTTCAGCCATTCATTATTTTTTCAGCTTTTTCAAGTGAGTCGTAAATATCGAATATCCGATATAATTTTGTAAGCTCGAATATTTGACTTACCTGCGGTGAAAGGCAAACCAGTGCCAGCTTTTTATTGGACTGGGCGGCTGTTTTGAGTATGCTTACAAGCGACCCAAGACCGGCACTGTCTATGAAAAGCGTATTTGAAAAGTTGACTATTATTCCTACGGGAGTCTGCTCCAACACTGAAAGAGCTTCTGTCTTGAACTCTGCCACATTGGAGGCATCAAGCCTTTTGGATATTTTGACCATATTTTTCTGGGCAGCCATAGTTTGTAATTCCTGTATTCATTTTAGTAAAAAATAAAGCAAAAACTTAAAGTGACGATAATAATAACCCTCTGCTTGAATTTATGCAACTTTAAGAATAATATAATATTGAAAAAAGGGCTATGAGAGTTTTTTGATTTTTGTTCCGTTTTTTCTGATTCGTAACTTAAACCAGAGGTGGTCGAAATGCAGGAAAATAAAGCAGAAAGTCTATGCGGCGTAAAAAATTATCTCCGGAAAGAATTTGAGCTTGATGATAATGACGTAGAGGAGATGATAGATGAGTATTTTAAAAACATGGACTCTCTTATAGAAAAAGGCGGGGAACAGTCCCGTGGCGCCGCCTGGGGCGAACTTGCGCGTACCGGACATTCAATCAAAGGAGCTTCCGCCAATATAGGCGCTAATATAATGTCTGAAACAGGCAAAGCCCTTGAGCTGGGCGCCAGAGAAGAAAAAAAAGACGAATGCGAGCAGGCCCTTAAAAAACTCAGGGCGGACTTTGACAATTTAAGGGAACAGCGGGTGAATGAATAACAGTGAGAAAGCTCCTAAAAGGCTTCTTGAGATTTACTCTGCCCTGAATGGAAAATACGGACGTCTGCTTTGTCCTTTAAAATCTTCAAATCCCCTGCAATTGATGGTCGCCACAATACTGTCCGCGCAGTGTACGGACAAAAGGGTTAACCAGGTAACGGAACTGCTTTTCAAAAAATACAGAAATGTGAAAGACTTTGCCGGCGCCTCACAGGAAGAGCTTGAAGCGATAATCAGGCCCGTGGGATATTATCACGCCAAGGCATCAAATATAATAAAAAGCTGCCGCATGCTGATAAAGGATTTTAGCGGCAAAGTGCCAGCTTCGATGGAAATGCTGATTTTGCTTCCCGGTGTCGGACGCAAAACAGCGAATGTAATATTGGGAAACGCTTTTGCCGTCCCAGGTTTTCCGGTGGACACCCATGTCAAAAGGCTTATGAACAGAATTGGAATTGTTAAAAATGAGGAAAGTCCGGAAAAAATAGAATTTGCCGTCACAAGCCTGATGCCCGATAAATATTGGACAGATTTTTCACATCTCCTCATTGCTCACGGCAGAAACCGCTGCAAAGCCAGGCGTCCTGACTGTGCAAACTGTGAAATAAGGAAACTCTGTGATTACAAGGAAAAAAAATCATGAAAGTTCTGAAACATAAATTCCGCCAGATAAAAAAATTACCTGTATGGGCGTTCTTTCCTGTTGCCGTGCTGCTCAAGTGCTTCAAATCATGCATGAGAATCCAAATTTCAGGTACGGAACACTATCTGACTGGAAAACCCATAGTTTCTGTCACCTGGCATAACAGGCTTATATTTTTCCCTCTTATGTTTCCCCGCCGGGAGAGGAAAAAATCAGTGGCGCTTGTCAGCGCTTCCAGAGACGGACAATACATAACCGATCTTCTGAAACACTTCGGAGTGAAAAGCATAAGAGGCTCCACGTCCAGAAAAGCCGCGGCTGTGCTT
>MHBF01000175.1 GCA_001803225.1 Lentisphaerae bacterium GWF2_44_16
TCTCTCCTTTCAAATCTTTAAGGCTGAAGTGTACGGTGTAAGTAAATTTATTTTCCGAATCCGGGATATTGAGAAGCTCTATTTCCAGTTTTTCGCCGAGAACGAGGATTTTTCTGTAACTGATGATCATATTCGGTATGTTTAAATCATCATTTTTGAGGACTTCCGGCTTTTTGCCTTTGAGCTTGCCGGTATAATATTTCATTATGCGCATTGAAGAGAGCGAATTATAAACTGTAGGACGGAGGCTTGTGTTTTCGTTCTGTTCGTCCCATTCGGGAATATTTATGATATCGGGGTTTGCGGACATGGCGGCCTCAAACGAATGGCGCAGTGTCTTGGTGCCGTCACAACTGAGCCCGTAGCCTATTCTGGTGCAGTTTTCATGTCCGACACACGCGGAAAGGGCCAGGTATTTATTTTTGAATTCCGGCTCGGAAAGAATGCTTTTAAATATTCTGATGAGGAAATCGCTGTAGAATTTCTCATCGAATTTGCGGTCTTTTTTTATCATGGCGGCGGCGGCAAAATACAAACCGTCTGAAACACGTAGATAGCTCCGCAATTGTTCCTGAACACTGACAATATCTTTATCTTTCAGGGAATTATTCCTATATTTTTCTTTCAAATCATCACTTATAAAGCGGGCCGTGTCGGGTAAAAATATGAATTTATCCCCGTATTTACTTTTCAGTTCATCAAAAACCTTTTTCCAATATTCCGGGCTGACGCTGTCCGCCCTGTATGAAGTGATGACAAGTTTATCCTTAAATTTCAGTGAGCTCGGGCTTTTAAGGGCAAGTTCCGCAATTTTGATTTTCTTATTGATATCGTCATAAGTCAGAAATTCGGTGAGAAGCCGGAAATCCTTAACTTTGCTTTGGTCGGCATATTCATACGCTCCGATCCTTCCCGAGGTTTCAGGAAAAAAGGCGAAGCCGTCAAGCCCGTATTCTTTGCATGTCTGCTGCATTTTGACGAACGACGGATAATAAAACGCGTATTTTCTAGGCCCTTCCCCCTTCAATGAAGGGTCAGTAAAAAGCGGTCTGTCAACCCATTTATTAAGAAGATTTGCTTCCAGTCCGTATTTCATCTGTGAACGCACAAAAACCACTGTTTCAGGAAATTTTCTCTGCCAGTCATCTTTTTGTAAAGTGTTTTTCCATGAAAGATTTGAATTATCCGTTTCAGCTGAGATCAAAAATGAAACACATAATGCCAGTACGCAAAAAGACAATTTTCTCATTATTTAAACCTTTCATTTTGAATTTTTACAGTCAGAAAAAAATTGAAATATTTTTAATTCCAGTCATAGTATTTATCGTCATTGAGGTCGCCGTTCAGGTTGTTTTTTGAGTCTTTCATAAAGGAGGCATGACCGTCAACCCATAATACATTGCAGCCGCCATTATGAATGGTGCTGATATATAATCCATTTACATAAGTTGCGTATTGTCCGCAGATTTCTCCTCCGGCAGTAGTGCTGGTTGTTTCAGCCAATACCAGACATCCGGAGGGATTTTTAATTTCAATGGCTTTTGCCGGAACAGCCCGGGCAAGAATTCCTGCTGCCGCCCCAAGGGCCCCCACCCTTGAGCCGAGATAATTATTATTGTAACCGTATCCTATCTGGAGATACGCCGATTTGAGGGAAGGACTGTTTACCACGTCACTCGGCCCGTATGCATGATCAGATGTAAAATAATTTTTTATTGAGGGACATTGAAAAATCTTGTTGTTCTTAATGTATTCCTCATTATGCATCATGAGCCCCCAGTTCCAAAAAAACTTCGTTGTCGCGCCGCCTGAAAGGTTATTCAAATCAACCGGAGGGAAAAAATCATTCTGCTCAGAGGTGTATTGGAGAAAACTTACGCCAAGCTGTTTCATGTTGGACAGACAGGCAATCCTGTTTGTCGCTTTTTTGGCCGACTGTAAAGCAGGCAGCAGCAGGGAAGCCAGAATCATGATTATAGATATTACAATTATAAGCTCGATAAGGGTGAAAAACCAATATTTAAGTTTCCTCATAACCCGCCTTCCTGTCCAAGTTTGAATTTCTCCGGCAATGGTTCAATGTACGCATGAAGAGTTTCAAGGGTGGGCAATGTACCTTCCCAGTAGATGAAGTTCAGATCATCCTTATTACATCCGCAGCTGCTGCCGATATGCAAGTGCGGTTTCAAAAACAGAGATTCAGTTCTGGCATAGTCGCCGGAATTGATTTTTTTCAGAAGTATTTCAACGCTCTTCTCGCTGATGGCTTTCAGTGGTTGGACTACTGTAGTAAGAGGACAAACCGTAAATTCAGCAAATGTCATCCCGTCAAATCCTGTTACCGCGATATCTTCCGGTACTTTATAACCTTTTTTAACAAGATAACTCATAAATTTACCGGCAATATAATCGTTTGTCGCGCAGAAGGCTGTAACTTTTTCCTTATTGATAAGATGCTCCAGCTCTTTATCGAAATCAGCGTTCCTGGTCAATTGTACGAGCCATTTTTTTCCCGGAAGTATACCCTTTTCCGAGAGGGCTTTTTTATAACCTTCAAATTTTCTCAGATTGGCAGAGATATATGTTGTTATGAAACCTATTTTTTTATGCCCGTGTTCCATAAGGTGTTTAGTCGCGATATATCCGCCGTGCACCAAATCGACTGCAATATCGAATTTTTCAATTCTTTCTGAAATTGAGACTATCGGGATGTCGTAATTTTCCTGAACTATTTTGCTTCCAAGATAGGAAATTATAATGCCGTCGAGGCCTCTTGAAATAAGGTTATCGATAATTACCTTTTCATGTTCCTGTGTTGATATGCCGGCATAATATGACTGATATCCTTTTTTCAGTAACAGGTCCGCCATAATTCTGATCATTTCGCTTTGCATCGGAGAAGGAAAATAATTCTGCAATATGCCTATGGTTTTCGAGGGCTTGCCGCGAAGCTGGAGCGCGGAACGGTTCGGCAGAAAATTCAATTCTTTGACCAGACGCTGGATTTCTTTTCGTTTTTCGTTGGATACCCTGGAGTTATTCCTGTTATTCAGAACAGCGGATACGACAGGTCTGGAAACCCCCACCATTCTTGCAATGTCTTTCATTGTAACAGGCATAAAGCAGATTCTCCGCCGTTTATGATTTCTCGTGTAATCATAATTATAATACTTGTCAAGGAATTATGCAATAGCCCGGAAGCAAAAAATAAAAAAAAGTGTCTTTTTGAGTAAAAGTGTCTTTTTTGACCTTTTTTGAAAGCTTTATGGATGCAGTACCTTGAAGAATTCTGCAAATAGTATTAAGAATACATTTAAGAGAAATTTATAAACAGGAGCTTTGCAAAAGAAGCGCTCTTAAGTAAAGGTGATTACAGCGGGAAGCTGATTCCGGACGAGCAGACCTCGAACGAGAACAAACGGGAATTTTTATTAGGAAAAATGGAATGATGTTGAGGAAAAAGCATAGTAATAAGCACATTTTTTCATTTTACTTGCGGGCAAGCCTTTGGCTTGCTTTTCGGGCTTCTTCTTTTGGTGTTGTGTTTCTAGCAGTCTTTTTGCTTTTTGCCGGTGGTTGCACAGCTCCATCTCAACCGCCCCCGGAGGAATCCATCAATTATTTACTCAGTGGCGGTGATCTTAAAATTGTCGTGGACGGGCTGGCGGAGCCATTGGTTGACAAATGCGGTTTTGTTGGAATGGCGATCGGGATTGTGACCCCTGAACGTCAACTGATCTTAACTTATGGAGTCAAGTCCAAGGAAACGAAATACCCAATAAAAGAGGATACTTTTTTTCAAATAGGCTCGGTTTCCAAGGCCTTTACTTCTCTTCTTTTGGTAGAGCTTGAAAACGAAGGTATAATTTCACCGCAAACGGAAGTCGGAGATCTCCTTCCTGACGGGATAGAGTTCAAGTCCAAAAGTCTGCGGGAAATAAAGCTTGAAAAGCTGGCCTCCCATTCCTCGGGTCTCTCGCAGGATGCTATGACTTTGCGGATGCTGTGGCTGGCGTCCCGTTACGCCTTCACTGGCAGTAACATTTATGAAGGCCTGACTCCCGAGGACTTGCTGGGATACCTTTCAGAAACCGAAATAGACCCCGAAAAAGACTACAAATACTGCTATTCAAATATTGGTTACTCCTTTTTGGGTTGCTTGCTTGCCAAAACCGATAAACAAGGCTACAGGCATCTTCTTGGAGAAAAAGTACTGCGCCCTCTTGGTCTCAAGAACACAATGTTCGTGGTCCCGCAGGACCAGTCATGGCGGATTGCGCTCGGTTATTCGGGCGAACTTCCCCCCCTTCTTCCGCGCGGCATTCATGTGGAGCCATGGGAAATGAACGGAAACTTGGCCGCCGCCGGGGGGCTCTATTCGACACTGGAAGACATGATGTTGTTCCTCAAGGAAAACATGGGCCTCGTAAAAACACCCCTTTACGAACCGATGAGGAAGACGCACAAGAAAAGAATCGAGGCCAACGGCGGGAAGTTCATGGGCTTGGGCTGGTTCATTCAGAGACTGCCGGCAAGTGGGGCCGAAGTAACCTATGTCGATGGTCTGATTGGTGGAAACACGAGCTTCGTGGGTTTCGACCCTGAAAGCGGAGTCGGTGTAGTAGTTCTCCAGAACTCATGCAACATGGATGACAGGATATCGCTCACGCTTCTGGACCGGATCATTGGTGCGGTCAAAAAAAAGAAACAGCTTTAAGGCTTTAAAACGGTTGCGACGAAGCGCAACCCACGATTATACGTTAATATATCTATCCCATGGAGGGGCCACGGAGTGGCGTTCATAATGGAACTCCGTTCCCTTCGTCAACTCCGTTCCCCGGATAACAATTTTCTATACGATCAAGTTCAAAGACCTTGAGTTATAGGTGCTTCGCATCCCGTCCGGTCTGCGTCCGGTAAATTTATTCAAATAAAAAAAAACGGTGCATCACGTTTTTTAAATTTTTTTTAGAGAGATGCTGTCTTTTTTTCATGCTTGTGCTATCTTATCGTCTTTTGTCGTTAAAAAATATGTGAAAAATAATTACAAAATATACAGAAATCCTAAACAAAACGGGGGTCATGCTGTGAGTTTCACAATCATCGTGTTTGTAAAACAGGTGCCGGACACTCAGAACATTACAGGTGAGGCAATGAAAGCCGACGGGACGGTGAACCGTGCGGCACTTCCGGCTATTTTTAATCCGGAGGACCTTAATGCTCTTGAGCTTGCACTTCAATTGAAAGACAGGTACGGCGCCAAGGTCGTAGTCGGAACAATGGGCCCGCCTAACGCGGCAGAAGTCCTGCGCGACGCATTGTACAGGGGCGCTGATGAAGCTGTTCTTCTGACAGACAGAAATTTTGCCGGCGCTGATACGCTTGCCACAAGCTATGCCCTGAGCTGCTGCGCGAAGAAAATCGGCAAATTTGACCTGATACTCTGCGGAAGACAGGCGATTGACGGAGATACCGCCCAGGTTGGCCCTCAGCTCGCTGAAAAACTCAAGATACCTCAGATATCGTATATAGAGGAAGTCATATCCCTTGATAAGCATAAAGTAAAAGCACGCCGTGCCATCGAAGGCGGATATGAAATACTGGAAACACCCGTTCCGGCAATGCTTACAGTCATTGACTCCAATGACCCGCGTCCGCCTGCCGCGAAAAAAATTATGAAGTTCAAAAAGGCAATAACCCGTTCGGAACTTGTGAAAGCACATGCCGGAGCAAATTACACGGATGCCGAGGCGCTCGCTGAAGAAGAGGAAAATCTGAAAACCAAAAATCTCTGGATCAACGAATGGAACGCTTCAAGTGTTGATGCCGATCCTCAGCGCATAGGGCTTGCGGGTTCTCCGACCAAGGTCAAAAAAATTGAAAGTGTCGTCCTCACAGCTGCCGATTTCAAGAAAATCGAAGCCAATGAGCAAGGTATAAACGGACTTATCCACGAACTTATTCAAGATCATACACTGGGGTGATAATCTATGTCAGAAAAAATTGGAAATGTATGGGTTTTTATTGAACAGGAAGGCGGAAAAATAGCCGATGTCAGCCTTGAGCTCGTATGCAAAGGTCATGAACTCGCAAAACGCCTTGGCGTCAAAACCGAGGCCGTCCTGCTCGGAAATAAAATACGCCATTGCGTTGACACTCTCTATCACTATGGTTGTGATACAGTTTATCTTGCAGAGGACAAACATCTGGAACCCTTTACCGTGCTTCCGTACGCCAAAGTCATCATGGACCTTATAAAGGAACACAAACCGAATATACTTCTTTTCGGCGCCACTCTCAAAGGGAGAGAGCTGGCCCCGAGAGTAGCATCGGAAAAACTTGCAGGCCTTACCGCCGACTGTACCGATCTCCAGATTGACGACTTTGATGACAAGGTCAACAAAAAATTCTATAAGAACAAACTGATGCAGATACGCCCTGCTTTCGGCGGCAATATCATAGCCACTATCGTAAACACCTGGGATGACCCCCAGATGGTAACTGTCCGCGAAGGCGTTATGAAAATGACCGAGCCTGACAAATCCCGCAAAGGAAAACTTGTGGAAGTCAAACCCTCGCTCTCAAAAGAAGAAACCATCGTCAAGGTCATTGAGAGGGTAAGCAAGGAAAAAAACGTAAACCTGAAAGGCGCTCAGATAATAGTCGCCGGAGGTTACGGCGTCGGCAGCAAAGAGAACTTCAAACTGATATATGAACTGGCAGAGGCCCTCGGCGGACAGGTCGGAGCTTCACGCGCGGCGGTTGACGCCGGGTGGATAGACCATGACCATCAGGTGGGACAGACCGGCGTTACAGTACGGCCTAAGCTTTATATAGCCTGCGGCATCAGCGGTTCCATTCAGCATCGCGCCGGAATGCAGGAGGCCAAGAGGATTATCGCCATCAATTCGGACCCGGATGCGCCGATACTTTCTGTCGCTCATTATGGCATTGTCGGAGATTTGAACGACATTATTCCCAAAATGATAAAAGCATACAAATCTAAGGTTTAAGGAGATATTTCAATGGCTGTTAACTTTTTTACGGATAACAAAGACCTTCAGTTCGCATTGAAGCACTTGGATTTGAAGGAAGTTGTCGCATTGCGCGAGGATAATTACAAGTACGCGAAAGATTTCGATTTTGCGCCCGAAAACCTTGACGATGCTCTTGACAATTACAAAAGAGTGCTGACTGTAGTCGGCGAAGTCGCCGGAGACAGAATAGAGCCGAGATCGAGAAAAGTCGATGAGGAAGGCCCTCACTTTGAAGACGGCGTCGTTACTTATCATCCTCTGACTCAGGAAAACATGGAAGACCTCAGAAACGCCGGGGTCATGGGCGTAATGCTTCCTCACAGGTTCGGCGGACTGAACTTTCCCAATACAATATATACAATGATGACCGAAATGGTTTCACGCGCTGACGCCAGCCTTCAGAACCTCTTCGGACTTCAGGATATTTCAGAAACCATCAGCGAATTCGGCAATGAGGAACAGAAACAGAAATACCTCCCCCGTTTCGCGACAGGCGAATACGATGGCTCAATGGACTTGACCGAGCCTGATTCAGGTTCAGATCTCCAGTCCGTCCGCCTCAGGGCCACTCAGGACCCTAAAACAGGGCAGTGGTATCTTAACGGCATGAAGAGATTCATTACAAACGGCTGTGCCAAAATTCACCTGGTGCTTGCGCGTTCAGAAGAAAATACAAGCGACGGGCGCGGACTCTCAATGTTCATCTGCGAAAAATGTCCCCAGCTTCTTGTAAGGCGCATTGAGCATAAACTCGGTATACACGGGGTTGCCACCTGCGAACTTCAGTATAACAATGTTCCCGCGGAACTCTGCGGAATGAGAAAGCGCGGCCTCACCAGATACGTCATGTCCCTGATGAACGGCGCCAGAGTAGCTATAAGCGGTCAGGCTATCGGCATAGCGGAAGCCGCTTTCCGCGCCGCCCGCAAATACGCCTCAGAGCGCGAGCAGTTCAAAAAGAGCATTGACAAATTCCCCGCGATTTTTGAAATGCTTACCAAAATGAAATTGAAAGTAATGGCCGCAAGGGCGCTCCTCTATGAGACCACAAAAATAGTGGACTTGAGGACCGGTTATATCCATCTTATGGAGCATACCCCGGCCAATGAACTGACAGATACTATCCGCCAGAATGACAGGCTCTACAGCAAGCTCGCCGCCATCCTTACCCCTATGAGCAAGGCCCTTTCAACGGAAACAGCCAATCAGGTCGCTTATGATTCCATACAGATACACGGCGGAACAGGCTTCATGCATGACTTTGACGCGGAACGCTATTACCGTGATGCCAGGATTACCAACATATATGAAGGCACAACTCAGCTTCAGCATGTCGCCGCCATCGGCGGAGTGATACAGAGAAGTCTCGATCCCCTGACTGACAAATATGCCGCTCTGCCCTATGACGGCAAGCTTCTCCGCCTGAAACATATACTGGACGAAATGCGGAAAAAACAGCTTGACGCCGTAAAGTATGTCAGCGACAAGAAAGACTCCGTTTATCACGACCTCATGGCCAGGTGTCTTGTCGAAATGGAAACTTACATATTCGTTGGCTTCCTTATGCTGAGAGATGCCCTGAAAGATGCCGCCCGTGAAGATTCAGCGGAACGGTATATTCTTGACGCGGTATCTGAATTTGACTGCCGTTACGCTGTAGTTAAGAGCGGGGATTATACTCTTATAGACAAACACCGCTCAATTATCGATTATTAATAAAAAGGAAAGGGTTTCTTATGAATAACAATTATCTCGAAATGGCAAAAAAAGCTGTTCCAGACCCGAAAATCTTATCAATCATAGCTGCGAAAAGGGCAAAACAGCTTGCTCTCGGCGGAAGACCTATGGTCAAATGCAGTTCAGAAAATTATCTTGACGTCGCCCTGCTTGAAATAGCGGAAGGCAAGATTGAGCCTAATTTCGATGCTGAACCTGAAACAACAGACTGAGCCTTAATACTGAGTGGGCTGGGGAGAACAGCATGGACCCTAAAAACGCAACTGTGGCTGTACTGATGGGAAGCAAAAGCGATTTGCCCGGTCTCAAGGGCGCTTTTGAAACATTCAAAGATTTCGGAGTGCCTTTTACGGCAAGGGTTATGTCCGCCCACAGGACGCCGGATATAGCGTCTGATTTCGCTAAAAACGCTCAAGCCTGCGGTATTAAAGTGATTATCTGCGCGGCGGGCATGGCCGCTCATCTCGGCGGAGTCGTCGCCGCTCACACCATACTTCCGGTTATAGGCCTGCCTGTGGCAAGCGAGCCCTTTAAAGGACTGGATGCCCTGCTTGCCACTGTCCAGATGCCTCCTGGTATTCCCGTGGCTTCCGTAACTGTCGGCAGCGCCGGCGCAAAAAATGCCGCCCTTTATGCAATTTCCATACTTGCTCTTTCCGATGCCCGTCTTTCAGAAAAACTCAAGGAATTCAGAAAAAAACAAACGGAAACCGTGATTGAAGCCGATAAGTCTCTTCAGAACGAATTGAACTCCGGTAACTTCTGATGAAATCCCTACGCTTTCTTTTGAGTTTTTTTCTTCTCTCCTCCGCTCTTAACGCGTTTGCTTCAGACGAGAAAAAACTTGAAGACGCGCCTTCCGGCGTTTCTTCGGAAAAAATAGCTTCCGAGCTTGGAAATATATTGGCCCTGATAGAAAAAACCTATCCTCTCTTTTTTAAAAAAATTTCATCGGAAAAGGAGGACGAGCTTATGCGCAGATTTGTCAATTCTCTGGGATATGGAATAAGCTACGGGCATGAAGAAAAACAACAATCTCCCTCCGAAAATCCAAAAGTCGAAACTTATCCGGTCGTGAATATTCTATTAAACAAGGTCTCTTATATCAGGCTTGATTCTTTTGACGATGAACAGTTCAAACAGCTTGAAGATGATTTAAAGACTCTTGACAATCAGCAGGACCCGAAAATCGGCATCATAATCGATCTGAGAAAATGCAAAAGCCATAACATAAAAAATATTTCCGCCGCCCTTTCTCTTTTGAAGCCTCTTGGAATGGATATTCCCAAAAAGAAAGAAATCGGGAAGAAGGAAATGCCCATTATCGTTCTTATAGGAAAAGATACTGAGGGAGACGCCGAAATTCTCGCCTATGAGCTTTTCAAGTCAGGGAAATGCCTCTGTATCGGCAATGAAAGCGCCGGGAAACAGTTTAAAACACAAAGAATAATGCTCGAAAAAGGAAACTATATCGAAATCCCTGAAGTTCCCGCGGCTTTTGAGAATGTGGATATTAAGCCTTTTGTTCCCTCAATAAAGATTAAGGGAACTCAGATCAGTTATGAAAAAATATCAAAAGAAAAAGAAGGTGAAAAGGCGGACCCCTGCATATCCTGCGCCTCAGACATCCTGACCGGGCTTAATGCTTTGAAGGAACAGGCTCCAATAGAAAAGTGAGGGCTGCGTTTATCACAGCCCCCTTGAACGGCTTTCGTTATTTCTTTGCCGTCAATTTCGGAAGAATTATTTCCGCCAGTGCCGCTGAAGCGTCCTGAAGGGCTTTCTTTCCGGCTATCTGTTCTGAAAGATCGACATTGGCCACGGTTTTTCTGTCCACCGCTATTATAACGCCTTTTTTATCAAGCGCTTTTATTTCAAGTCTTGCCTTTACGCTGATGATGCTTCCATGACGTCCGGCAAATTCGCTGAAACCTTCTCCTTGTACAATAACGTCCGCGTCGCTTTCGTTGTTTGTAACTTCAAAGCCTGTTTCCTGGGCTATTTTCTGGAATTCCGTTTCTGCCGCCGGGTCATAAGTCTGATTGCCTATGTGTCTTTCTGTAATTTTTACATAAAGCTTCGGTCTTTTTGCGTTTCCAAGTTTCTTCTTGATTTCCGCGACTATATCCTTCTGAGTACGGACTGCCGGCATCAGCTTTTTGGCGTCTTTTTTAATCGCATCGGAAATGCCGTCAGCAAGTTTTTTTGTCAACAGGTCAATTCCTTCAACCCCGTCAACACTTTTCCCTAATACCGCAGTAGTTTCAGTTCCTATTACTTTTCCAATAATGAAAGTTTTATCCTTTACCTTGAAGACAGTTCCAGTAATGATGATCTTCGCTCCAATCCATTTGCCCAATTCAATCGCTTTATCCTGGCTTACGAGGCCTGAAAGATTTAAATTGGCTTCTTTGAGGGTTTTATCAATATCGGCTCTGTCAACTATGAAAAGTTCAGGGTTTTCCATAAGTTTAGCGAAAAGCATGACGGCAATCTGTTCGCCCTGATTTTTCACGCCTTCGCCCGATTCATTGAAAGGCAGTATTGCCGTCGTATAAGCCACCGGCCCGGCGGAAGCATTATTCTGCGCGTTTACCTGTCCAATGATAATAAATCCAGCCATAATACATAAGACGGCAATAATCCTTTTCATCATTTATCTCCTTTTTTAAAATGATCTTTTTTATTAAAATCTTCAGAAATCAGTCTATCCAGCAGGTAAAGGGGCGTAGGCGAATCCTTGCTTAAATTGATGATATCCCACGCGCATATTATCAGGTTGCCTTTTCCTGTCTGCATACGGCAGTATGTGAAGTCCTTCTGTTCAGTGTCTGTTTCAAGTACCGGAACACCATCGGAAGACGCGAGCTTTAAACTTTTTGAGGAAGGAGTTTTTCCGCCCCAGCTTTCATCATCAAAATTTTTACCGAATTCCTTTATTTTTCCATTTTTTGCCAATACCGCTTCCGTCAGTTCCGCGGTCTTCAGAGGGAATCTTCCTGAAACGGGATTTATGATTATTATCCTGGCCCCTCCTGAAGATATTTTAAGAAGATTGTCAGAAATACCGGGAAAATTGCTGAAATCAATCCCAACTATGATAAGGACTTTGCCTTTACTTTCAGAAAAATTCGATATTTCAGCAAAGGGTATTTCCAACGATTTAAAAAGTTCCGTTATGCCTTTATCGGCTTCCGTATGCCATACTTCAATACTTAAATCCTCAAGGATTTTCTTTTTCTCTGTGAAAGGATTTGGCGGATAGAAAAAGAGAGTTTTCTGTAACTTTTCATTCCCTATGGAACAGTTGAATTCAGCTTTCGCTATTACACATGGCTTTGTTTCGGGAAACGTGAATTTTATATTTGCGAGGCCCTCGGATATTTCCTGTTCGCCTGAAGCTATCGGAGCGCCTGAATAGGAGATATTCCAGGAAAGACTGCCACTGGTTTCGCCTGTTTTGACGGCAATTAAACTTTCTCTGCCGGAATAAAACGTCTGCGGGCCTTCAATGGTAAGATCCGCCGCGTTCAGGGCATAGAACACGAACATAAAAAGAACGGACAAAAATCTTTTCACGGCATCCTTCTTATTTTTCAATAAGATACATTGCCTGTTGAAAAATACAAAAATCATTCATTTTTTCTGCTGAAAGAGCCATTCGGAAAGACCGTTTTCACTGTAGGCGAATTCCCAAGCATTATGGGCGACATCTTCATATTCAGTATAACGTGGATTGCCTTCGGCTTTTCTTAATGCTTCAATTATATTGCGGGACCTTGTCACATCGACTGTTTTGTCCTTTGCGCCGTGAAAGGCCCAGACGGGTATATCTTTTATAAGTCCGGCCTTCGTCTCGTCAGCTCCTCCGCATACAGGAACGGCGGCGGCAAAGAGTTCCGGCTTTCTGCAAAGGATGTCCCATACCGCAAAACCGCCCATTGATTGTCCGGTGAGATATATTCTTTCAGTATCGACAGGATTTTCAGCGATTACTCCTGATATTATTTCCACGGCCATCATCATTTCATGAGTTATGGCTGGCATTTCATGCTTCGGGAGATGCCAGTCAGTGTCAACCCATCTCTTTTCCGCAGGACATTGAGGGGCAACTATAAAACAGGGATTATTTTTCTGCATTCCCTTTTCAGCAAAAAGCTTTACCCATGCTATTTGTTTCAGATTATCGTTGCCCCTGCTCCCCGCCCCGTGAAAGTGAACAAGAAGCGGATATTTTTTCTCCTTTTCAAGATTCTCAGGAATAAAAAAACGATAAGGCATGGTCTCATAAACAAACTGATGAAACCCGTTTTCACTGTCTGCATTCATAATATTTTACCTTTAAAGGAATTTTTTGATGTATTTTCTCATTGATGTGAAAGAGCACCATGATGTTCTCGGCTTGAACGGCATTTCGAGATTTGCCCTGATATAATTCTTTTTGCAATGAGAGACATTTCGAGAAGTTTTTCAGATACGGCTTTTTCTTTCCGCTGGACTTTTGGAGGCGCCATTTTTTCGAGAGGCATCTGATAAAAGTCATCCTGGATTCTTTTATATTCCGCATCAAAACAGTCCGGCCTTTTCCATTCGCTCCTGTCGCCGCTTTCCATCTTATCAGATATCCATTTCAGGTATACTTTTATCTCTTCAGGATATACTTTTCTGACGAGCTCATATATACAGCAACGGCAATAGCCGTTTTCCGCGTTGGCTTTTAAGGTGTTCTCAAAAACCGGATTGACTTTGCGTTTTTCTCCCATCTTTTTTAAGGAACTGTAAAGAGAATAATCATTATGCAACCCTACCAGCTCTCCCAGTTTTTCCATCATCTCAAGACAGTTATTTCCCATTGCCGTGATTTTTTCCGGAGAACCTTTCGCGGAGCGCCAGTTTTCCATTTCCAGATGTATTTTAACAAACTCATAGAACAGGAGCCTTTCCGCTATTGTCCTGCCGATATCCAGAATATCACGATAAAGGAATTCATCCTTTTCCGAAAACTTAATCTTGGAAAGTTCAGCCAGGACTGCCGGGGCCTTTTTAATGACCGGAACGAAAAGTTTATGGAAATATTTCCGCGCCTCAAGCAATCCTGTATTTATCGGATAGTAAAGAATTTTATAGAAGAACGCGTTTGTTGTCTGAAACGGTTTTGCGCGATCCCAGTGGAAACAGTGAAGCTGTGCTATAGGCATGAAAGATTTCCAGAGAGAAAGCATTTTATTATCAGAAGCTCCATAACGGTCATGACAGAAATTTTCAACCTGTTCATTCAGCGAAAGACTCAATGGTTTCCATGAATTTGAGGTGAAAAAATCCAACATGAATGTGTCGCTGTGCGAAAGTTCCGGCCAGAAAACCATGCCTTTGCAG
>MHBF01000176.1 GCA_001803225.1 Lentisphaerae bacterium GWF2_44_16
ATAACGCCGTCGGTTTTTCAAATGAAGTCGGTATTAATCTTTTTACAAGAGGGTTTACTACCAAACAAAACGGTTCGGGCATAGGTCTGCATGAGTGCCGTTCCATTATCGAATCACATGGTGGCAGAATAACAATTGAAAATAATAAAAACAACACTGGCGCTATGACTGTTATAAGCCTTCCGATTCTGGCAACAAAAAAAGGATGAACATCTATGGAACAACATTTTAACACACGAATTCTGGTAATTGACGATGATGAAAGCGTAAGAAACGGTTTCAGCCAAATTTTATCGCCAAGTGATTCCGGCAGAAAAGAATTTGATAAATTGGAAGAAGCCGGGTCCATACTTTTTGATGACAACAAACCTATTATAAAATCTCATACAAAACGCTCTTCCGCTACATTCAGTTTTGAATATGATGAGGCCTCCAATGGTAAACAGGGTTATGAAAAAGTAAAAAAATCCATTTTGGAAAACAGGCCTTATGCCGCCATTTTTGTGGATATGCGTATGCCTGGATGGGATGGCCTTGAAACAGTTCAACACCTGCGCGAAATAGACAACAGGGCAGAAATTATCTTCGTCACCGCGTATTCCGACCACAGCATAGAGGAAATTGTAACGGCTGTCGGCACTAACGTAAGTTATCACTGCAAACCTTTTTCTGTAGAAGAGATAGGACAGATTGCGACAAAAGCTGTTTATGAATGGAACAAAACAAGAAGTCTTGAGGAACTCATAAAAACGATCTCCGGACTGCGCGCTCAACACTGGGAAATGAACACGTTGATGAGCAATATACTTCATCAGGTTGCCTATTTGCTCGGCACTCACTCAGCTCTTATCGCTATGAAAAGAAATTCCCATTATCAAAAAATACTTTCCATAGGAAATCTATGTGATGAACAGCTCTCTGAAAAATATCTTCTTAATATCCCTGAAAAATTTGAAAATGAAGTTTATCAGGATAATGACTTTGCATACTTCAGAGTTGACGAGTTTGGAGTGCTTGCCATTTTCGAAAAAGACGGACGGCCGCTCAATAATGAGAGAATCTACATAGTAAGGCTTTTTCTGGAACAGGCAGCCCAGGCAATACACAATGTTGATTTGGAGGAAGCCCTGATAAGAAAAGAAAAACTCTCCGCTGTCGGAGAAGCCACGAGTATGATAGCTCACGATCTAAAAAACTCAATAGGCCCCATAGAATTCGCCGTTGAAAGTGTAGAAGAAAATCTGGACGACAGGAATTATGTGCTTGAAATGCTCGGACTGATAAGGGATTCCGCTAAGGAAAGCGTCGCATTCGTTATGGATATACTGGATTATGTATCTGACAAGAAAATGGACAAATCGCTTGTCGGAGCAAAAGATTTATTTGTTCAGATTGAAAAAAGAATGAAGGCCCTTCTCTCAAAAGCAAATGCCGAGCTGAAACTTGACTGTCCTGATGAAGTCTGCTTTGTAGCGGACAGAAATAAAATGTTCAGGGCTATCACCAACCTTATTAAAAACGCGGCCGAATCCTTTTCAAACAAGAACAGAACAAAACCCGAGATATCCCTTTCGCTGACTTCTGACGATAAAAATGTTTATATTAAAGTTGCCGATAATGGCATCGGCATTCCAGAGGAAATAGCGGAAAAGATTTTTACCCCTTTCATTACATCGGGAAAAGCAGGGGGAACGGGGTTAGGCCTGTCCATAGTTCATCAGATAATTGTAGCTCATGATGGCAGTATTTCAGTTGACAGCACACCTTCAGGAACAGTTTTTTCCATAGTAATTCCCAAAGGATACTGAGTTATTCACAGACATATTTGCCTATTTTGGGGATAATTACAGAAAACATATTCTTTCTATGGATTTCTCAAAACTTTCCTGGCCGCTTATTATGTCGATTTCGACGCGCATAAAATAAATAGGGATATCTCTCCGGTCAAGGCGCGGCATCCTGACGGCGTCCTTTTCAGTAGTAACGATTATTTTAGCATTTTTCCGTTTAGACTCATTTATAAAGTCGATAATTTCCTGTTGACGGAACCTGTGGTGGTCGGCAAAACGCCTGTGACAGACTATATCGGAGCCAAGATCTTCCAGAAAGGCTTCAAAGCTTTTTGGAGAAGCTATGGCACTCAGTGCCGCTATCTGTTTACCTTTCAGAAAATCAAGGTCTTTCCTTTTTCCCTTTTCATAAACGTCTTCGAGGTAAAGAGGCTTATGGCAGCACTCTATGATTTCAGCACGTCTGTTGTGTTTTCGGAGAAACGCCTTTATGTGGCGAAGATGGTTTCCTCCGTTGGATTTGGTAAGAAATATATAATCGGCCCTCCTTACATTTTTAATAGGCTCGCGGAGAAGGCCTCTGGGAAGCACATGGTGATTGTGAAACGGGGCGGTGGAATCTACGAGCATTATGTTGATATGGGGTTTGAGGTCGAGATATTGGAAACCGTCATCAAGAATGAGAGTGTCAGTCTGGAATTCTTCAATCGCGTAAAGCCCCGATTTGACCCTGTCCTTATCGACGAGCACGACTACATTTTTCAGGTTGGAAGCCAGCATGTATGGTTCATCTCCGGCAAAGTTTGAATCGAGCAGCAGGTTCTGTCCGTCGGAAACGACTTTCGGCGGGATTTCCCTTTTTTTAGAGAGAAACTTCTGTTTGAGTTTTGTGAATATTGACCTTTCACGGCTCCTGTAACCCCGGCTCAATACGGCAACTTTGCGCCCCTTATGGCTGAGTGTCTTCGCAAAAACCTCCACTATAGGGGTTTTGCCGGTACCTCCGCAGGTCAGATTGCCTATGCTCACCACGAGACAGCCTATGGCCCTGTTTCTGATTATGCGCTTGTCATAGAGCCAAAGCCTGAACTGGACAGCCCTGCGGTAAAACCTGGAGAGCCCGAACAGCAGAGCGCTTATCAGCATATCCTTAGGCTCATGCCTCTTTTCGCTGATTACATCAATAAAATACTGCTCAAGATTTTCAAAAAATTCCCGCGGTGTCATTTTTAAAGGCCAATATCAGAGTTTTGTTAACGTCCATAAAATAAACGAAGTTTCAGGATAGTAAAGCCATCCTGAAACCTCGGAGGAGAGAAATCTCTTTAATTTTGAATGTAATGAAATTACTTATTGGGCCTTGCGCCGATAAGTTCGGCTCTGCGGTTCTTTCCCCATGCGTTTTCGTCATGGCCCTGAACAGCGGGACGTTCCTCGCCGTAGCTTATGGTTTTGAAACGGGCATCCGGAATGCCTTTGCCGACAAGGTAATTTCTGACTGAAATAGCTCTTCTTTCACCGAGGGCCCTGTTATATTCATCGCTTCCTCTTTCATCGCAATTTCCCTCGATTATGAGATATACGTCCGCATGCTGGCCGAGGTAAGAGGATACCTGATCAAGCTTGGCTGTTTCGCTTGTGCCGAGGCGGTCCTGATCATATGCAAAATAAACCGCGGGGAAAGTAAGGCCGGGAATGGGTGTCCAGTCATTTATGCCGCCTGTGAGGCCCTGCCCTGATTTGCCCCAAGCGCCTGAGGCCAGAGGATCATTCGGATTTCCCCCGCCGCCAGGAAGCATGTCTTCGTCTGTTTTATCAGAGTTACAGCCGCTCAGTACTAATCCCGCCGCAAGAACGCCCAAATAGAGACTTTTTGAAAACTTCATAACACTTCACCTTATATTGAATTTTTATTGTGGATTGCTTTTTTAATTAAAATTTCATTTTAACGCTTAACAATACTTTAATATTTAAATTTGTCGTTGTAAAGTACTAAAAAAATACTTTTCAACATTTTTTATATGGAAAACTTATAGAAATGAAAATAGACTGGCAAAATCTGGGTTTCAATTACATTCCTGTAAACTCCCACATAAGATATACACATCAGGATGATAAATGGAACAGCGGGCAACTATTCAGAGAACCCTACATAACCTTGCCGATAGCGGCGAATTGTTTTCACTATGGGCAGGCTGTATTTGAAGGCTTGAAGGCTTTCCGCTGCAAAGACGGCAAAATAAGAATATTCAGGCCGATAGAAAATGCCATGAGAATAAACCGCACCCTCAGCCACATACTCGCGCCCGAAATACCTGAAAGCCTTTTCCTTGAAGCCATAATGAGGGTAATAAGAGATAATATTGAATATATCCCTCCTTATGGTACTGGCGGCTCCCTCTATATCAGGCCGTTCGTAATAGGTTCAGGCGCTCACATAGGGGTCGGACCGAGCAATAAATATGATTTTATGGTATTTGTTGTTCCTGTCGGCGCTTATTATAAAGGCGGCATAAAACCGGTTAACGCGCTTATAGTGGAGGATATTGACAGAGCGGCCCCGAAAGGCACAGGCCATATAAAAGTGGCCGGAAATTACGCCGCCAGCCTGAAACCAGGTAAAATAGCAAAAGAAAAAGGCTGCCAGGTCGCTTTGTTTCTGGATTCAAGAACACACCAGTACGTAGAAGAATTCGGGACAAGCAACTTTATCGGTATAACAAATGACGGAAAATATGTAACGCCGGATTCGCGCTCGATCCTGGAAAGCATAACCAATAAGTCTCTGATGGAAATAGCCTCCGACTTCGGAATGACCATCGAAAAAAGACCTGTCCACAAAGACGAACTTGAAAGTTTCGCCGAAGTAGGCGCCTGCGGTACAGCCGTCGTTATAACCCCCATCGGCAGAATATTCATCGGGGATAAAGTCATTTCATATTCTCAGGAAATAGGCCCTGTACTCAAACAGCTCTATGAAAGAGTTACAGGAATTCAATACGGCGAATACGAAGACACTCACAAATGGCTGGTCGAAGTCATCTGACGCACGGACTCCTGCGCCGCCTTTATGCTACGGCCTCGGGGTGTCCGGCATCATATCATAAACAGGATATTCTGTCGTTTTCGAGGCTTCGTCCTGCTGAAACTTTTTAATAACATCATCTTTTATGCTCTCAGGATAAAGATCTTTCATTACGTCCTTAAGCATCTCAAGCTTCTCTTTGGCAAATTGATCCCGGAGCCTCAATATTTCAGCCTCTTTTTTTGTTTCATTTTCCTTCAGGCTTTCAAGCGCTTTTCTGAAGTCATCGGACTGTTTTTTCAAATCGTTCTCCATAACCGAAAGCTGGGATGAAATAGCGCCGTTTTTCTGTTGAAGCCGCAAGTTTTCCCTGAAATAGCCCTCAAATTTCAAACCCGCCGCAAGTATCAACCCGCTCAAAATAGCTATGAAAAGAACAGCCATAAAGTACCAGCGTCGCGTTTTAGCGGCTTCCCGCCTGTTGAAACTCTCGATATTTTCAATTCTGCGGGCCATATTCTGAAGGTGTTCCGCTATCATTTTGGCTATTTCATCAGTCTGTTTTTTTACTATCAGGGAATATTCTTCAGGATGACTTTTTTCTTCCGCCGCCTCTTCTTCTTTGGATTCCGGCTGCGGGGGGGCAAGCTCCGCGTGAACGGGATGGCGCTTCGCGAGCTCCTCCTCTATGTCAAAAGAAGAAAGACCTGAATTCCGGAGCCCTGAAATCTCTTTCAGTACAGTCAGCGAGGACTCAACATAAATTTTGCGTTTTCCCTGCATTTTGAAATCTATGTACTGCGAATAGCGCGAAAGCCAGTCATTGATTGTTGTTCTCGGCACACCGACAAGATCGGCAAGTTCCATTACCGTGTATTTTTTCATTTCATTCATATTTTTTGTCTTCCAATATTTTTTTTATTTCCCTTAAATCTTTTTCAATCTGCTGCTTAAGATGTTCGACCGAAGAAAAACAGCGTTCCTCCCTCAGATACTTTATGAGCTCAATTTCAATATCCCTGCCATAAATGTCCTCTGAAAAATCGAATATGTGAGACTCGATTCTGGGATGCCTGTTAATGGGGCCGAAAGTAGGAGACAGCCCGATGGCAACCGCCGATTTGAATCGTTTTCCGCCGCAAATAGTAAAGCCCGCGTAAACTCCGTTCGGAGGCATCGCCCCGTGAAGAACTTTTATATTAGCTGTAGGACATGAAAGCTCACTTGCGGCAAGCTTGTTCCCGGCCTCAACTTCGCCCGTGAGACTATAGGGCCTCCCAAGCATTTTTTCAGCCTCGTCCAAGAGCCCCGCCGATACCGCTTTCCTTACAGATGTACTGCTGACCAGCTGATTGTCTATTACAAGCTCCCTGACGGATTTGAACTTGAAATGCCCTTCATCAGCAAATTTTTCAAGCAGTTCTGTCCCGCCTTTGCCGCCGGCCCCGAATTTCCAGTTTTTCCCAACGCAGATGCCGCAAAGCTTAAGCTTTGGTGAAAGGAGGCAAGTTTTTATAAACATTTCAGGAGTAAGAGACGCCAGTTTCTTTGAAAAAGCCATGCTTACCACGGCTTTCACTCCATATTTATGAAGAAGTTCAACTTTTTTAGAATGCGGCATAAGCAGTGGCGGCGCAGCGTCAGGATGAAGGACTGCCCTGGGATGTGGATTAAAGGTAAAAGCTACCGGAACGGCATCATTTTCCTTTGCCATTTTCACAAGCTCTCTGATCAGGAGCTGATGTCCTTTGTGAACTCCGTCAAAAACACCGATAGCTATGGCTATTCTTTGCAAGCCATGTTCTGCCAATGCCTCCAGAGTATCAACATCTATATATCGTTTCCTTTTATCCGTCATTTTTTCAAAAAACTCAAATATAATTATCTTTAAAAGTCTTTCCTACAGGAAATAATAGCTTAAACTCCGTCTCCGTCTTTTTCAACCGTCAATTTACCGTCAATATTAAAATTAACTTAAAAACTCTACTGTTTTTGAAATTCGCCGCATTCCGGCTTAAATTGAGGATGCGGGCCTCTTTTTTGTGCTGTTGCTCAACCGCGTTTGCGACAGAGGGCCTTACAATCAACTGAAAAGAATAAAGAATTATGAACAGAAACTTTTATCTCAATTTCATTGCCACATTGCTGCTGATAGTATTATCGTTTGTGGGCTTCGTCCTGATAAAATCAATAGACATATTGAGTCTCAGGACTGAAAATCTGTCTGGACAGATTTCAAAAATCGACGCCAAATTTGCTTCTCTTGGAACCGCTTTGAAAAACCGCCCTGCCTCCCTGCCGTCAACCGCGGAAGAAAAGAAAATAACCGCCGATAAAATCCTTATGGCAAATTCTGAATTCTATGACAAAAATGCAATTCCCGGCGGCAGTTTCATAGCAGCCATAGCCAGTGAAACTAAAAACATGAACTATACTGTCAATAACGAAAAATTTGTCTCTGACCTATGGTCTTATACCTGTGATTCGCTTGCCGATAGAAATTATCAGAATTTCGAAATATTTGAGCCTCAGCTCGCGGAAAGCTGGACAATATCGGAGGACAAGCTGGTTTACACCATAAAACTTAAAAAAGGCGTATTGTGGCATGACTTCAAAGACCCCGTTTCAGGCAAAGAATGGAAAAATATCGAAGTTACCGCGCATGATTTCAAATTCTACGTCGATGTCCTAAAAAATCCGGATACCGACTGCGCACCGTCAAGAGTTTACCTGCAGGACCTCGACAGAATAGAAGTAATTAATGACTATGAATTCAAGGTTTACTGGAAAAAACGCTATTTCCAGTCGGAATCGATAACTCTTGGAACGCTCCCCCTGCCAAGACACCTCTATCATGCCTATGAGGGCCCTTTTGATGGAAAAAAGTTTAATGACGACCACGAGCGCAACCGCATAATAGTCGGCTGCGGCCCGTACCGTTTTGACAAATGGGAAAAAGGACAGAGAATAATACTCAAAAAATGGGACAAGTATTACGGCGCTAAATACGGTGTTTCCCCTGCCGTCGAAACCCTGGTTTTTGACGTCATAAAACACCCGAACACCCGTTTTCAGTCATTTCTTTCAGGCACGATAAACGATATAAGCCTTTCACCCGAGCAGTGGATAAAAAGGACCAACGGCAGCGAGTTCGGCCCTCAGGGGACTCTGAGAAAAATCAAGTACCCGGGCAGAGCATACAGCTATATCGGCTACAACCTGAAAAATCCTCTCTTTCAGGACAAAAGGGTTCGTCAGGCGCTCACTTCGCTTGTGAACAGAGAAAGAATTTTAAAGGAAGTTTATCACGGGCTCGGCAGAATTACTACAGGAACATTTTTCATAGACAGCCCTTATTATGATAAAAGCATAAAGCCTTATCCATTTTCCATCGAAAGAGCAAAGGCGCTTTTCAAAGAAGCCGGCTGGAAAGACGAGGACGGAGACGGTATTCTGGAAAAAGACGGGAAGAAATTTGAGTTTACTATTTTCGCTCCCTCCGGCAGTGAAATCATTCCCAAAATGCTGCCCATAATCAAGGAAGACATGGCCAAAGCGGGCGTGATAATGAAAATACAGAATATCGAATGGTCCGTTTATGTGCAGAGACTTGAAAAGAAAAAATATGAAGTCTGCGTTCTTTCATGGGCGCTGGGCCTTTCTCCGGACCCTTACCAGCTCTGGCATTCCAGCGAAGCCGACAAGGACGGTTCCAGCAACCATATAGGCTTCAAAAATCCGGAAGCCGATAAGCTGATAGAAGAGATAAGAGAGACTTTCGACATGAAAAAACGCGTGGAACTCTGCCACCGCTTCCATAAACTCCTGCACGAAGAACAGCCCTATACGTTCCTGATATCGCCGGACAGTCTTCAGGGTATAAGCGGAAAATTCCAGAATATAAGGGTATTCCCTCTCGGCGTCCCCGTTAAACTGATGTGGCTCCCCCTCGCCGACCAGAATACGGCTCACGGAACAAACTGAAAGACCTTAACGCTATATGAACCAGCCGCCCGTGGCGGTCATGCGGTAACGCGGGTCAACCAGGCCTTTTGTTTCAGGGCGGAGTTCCAATTCGTGTATTGAGCTTGTTTTTCCGTCAAGATATTCCTGAATACGGCGGCCTGTTTCGCGATAACGCTCACAGAGGCCCGCAAGTCTTATCTGCATGATTTCCAGCCCGTATGATTTGTAACTGCGCATCCACTGTTCACGAAAAGAATCATTAAGCGACTGAATAGCGTTTATCACATCGGGAATGTATTTTTCCTTCAATTCAAGCAATGCGGCACGGTCGTTTTCAGTGTAGGCTTTCAAAAGACGGAGCCTTAATTCCAATTTTTTAATGAGGGTATCGCAGATATTCCAAGCGTGATTTATGTGCCCGGCATTTTTGTCATCCCGGTGCGAAAATAACTTTTCCGCAGTTCCGCGAAGACTTGCGAGAGTATTTTCCCAAACATTTTTATCAAAAAAAAGATATTCATGATAAATAATCCCCATCAGAGGGTCGTCCCACAAGATCGCCGCCGCTATTATATCGTAATGAGGAGTTCCGTCTTCTTTGAAAACAGTAATTTCCAGTTCGGAAGCGTCGAGCTGAAGTCTGTAACTGGTTTTGAAAACGGATTGAAAGAACTTTTCAATGCGTTCGTCATTGCTTTTTAAATTAAAGGCATAATCCGCAGCCCATGCCATACCGGCAAAAGCCGAATCAAATTCGCAATAGCCGCCGTCATCTCCCCACATAGTGAAAATTATTTTGTCCACTCCTGTTTTGCGGCACGCGTCAATGCAGGGTTTAACCGTGGCGACAGTCTGTTCATGGTCATACCACATCCGCGACCATGTCCAAATGCCGGAGGCCATGAGAGGGCCGTTCCCCAGAGCACGGTGTTTCTGAATGTAATCAGTGTAAAAATCTTCATCCCTGTGATAGTAATCCCAGTAAACGAGTTCGGCCCTTTTATCTATGGCCGCCTTGACGTCTTCAGGAATCACCGTGTTTTTGTCATAATAATTCTGATCCTTATTACCGAGCCTGAAATACATGTCAGACCATATCATCGGTTTGAGACTGAATTTGTCACAGATATCGCAAACTTTTTTAAGATGACGGTTATAAATGTCGAAGGGCCGTTCATAACCGTTTCTGTCCATGAAGCGTCCGCGCCCGAGGTCGTGGGTTTCGTCCATTCCCAGATGAATACGCCTTGTCCCCAAAGCGTCGCTCCAGAATTTCAGCATTTTCTCAAGCAGGACATAGGATTTCTCTTCATCAACCATCAAAACGTTATCGGTATCTTTGATTTCATTGTATGCTTTCCAGCGCAAAATCGGCTCCAAGTGGCCCAGCGCCTGAATTGAAGCGACTATTTCAATATCAAGCTTGGCGGCGTAAGCGTCAATTTCCCGAATTTCCTCCATGGAATAAGCCCCGCGCATGTAGCCGAAATAAGTTTCTCCGGGAAGCTGATAAGCGTCTTTTGTGTAAAGCATCGCCATATTGTACCCCATCAGGGCAAGACGTCTCAGCCAACGCTTGAAATGTTCAACAGTTATAATGCCCGTCCTGGAGCAGTCCAGGAGAATCCCGAAAGTCTTGAAGCTTAAATTTTCCTCTGTTTCCATCCCGGAGAGAACATAACCAATACCCCGCGCCGCGGCGGCAGTACCGCCGTATTCTACAAGAAATCCGTTAGCGTTTTTTTTCACCCGCAAAATCGCAGTGTCTTCAACTTTTCTAAAATCTATTTTGCTACCGGGACCGTCCTTTTTTAACGGATATTCTTCGCTCAGAGCATGCAGAAGCTGATTTATTTCGGGACTTGTCTTGTTTGGCGTCCAGACTGTGTTCATTAATTTGCCTTTCTGTTTTCACATGTTTCAATAAGCATCCAGGAGTGAGAACCTATCTCACCTGAGATTTTGATAAACGGACTTTCAAAATCAAACTGCTGAGTTTCACGCGAACAATTTACAAGCACCAGTCCGATGCTAGCGTCACGCCCTCTCCACAGGGAATGCAGAATGGAAGGAAGCTTTTTCTTCACTACTTTCTGTTTTCCCTCTTCCGTAAAAATAAATCTCTGGAGAAATTCCACTTCTATTTCCCGCGTTTTCAAAACTCCTTCCGCAAGCATGTCCCCGTCGAAAAGAAAATTACGGTGCGCATGATAGAAACGCGCTGTACTGACGAGAAAATCGTAAATATCACTGAATTCTCCAGCAGTATGTTCGTTTCGCAAATTCGCCACAGTCGGCTGAAGCCCCCAGACGACAGATCTTCCCACCTCAACAAAGAACTGATCGGGATAGAGTTTATGCCACGCTTTTTCTTTTTTCCATGCCGAGTGCTCCGGCCATTTTTCATCAAACGGAGGGATGGAACCCGGCAGGGCGTAATTTCCGAACATCGCCGTTATTCCATGATAGACGGCGCTGAATGCCGGAACGGATTCAAAATTTGCCTGAGCGCCAAGACGTTCCTTGCCTCCGGAGAGCGAAATCGCCGAATCGACAAGGTCCATATATGCCTCATTGGCCTCTTCGGTGCTGATTGGAAATCCGGGATTTTCACTGATTATTTCTTCAAGCATTTTCCTGTATCCGGCAACCTGATAATTTCCGCCTCCGGGAGCATGTTTGTGAGACTGATTGTAACACGGGCTGTAAGTTGAACACCCTATCATGTCAAGATAAATCCCCGATAGCCCCGCCTTGTTCAGCTTCTTTATTGTGTCCCGGATTATTCCGCGGAACGGGATATTGTCATTTCCGCACATCCATGCCAGACGTTTTTTAGCGTAGCGGTTGAACATGCATGATTTTATATTTCCGTCTTTTTCCACCACCACTGAAGCGCTTCCGCCTTTTTCCCAGTGTTCCGCATCCATGTCCCAGGTTACGCCGTTCATATAAACCTGAGTGAAAATATTCTGTTTTTTCAATCTGGAAAGGGCTTTTTTGAAGACAGGCAAACCTTCTCTCGGCGGCCAGTAATAAGGGTAGGACGTATCATATCCGTGCTGGTGCCACCAGTACCAGTCCAGCGAAACAGGCACTCCGCTGTCCCTGCTTAATTTTTCCACAGGCGTTATTACATCTTCAGCGTTTCCCCTATTCCATATCCACATGCCTGTATTTCTAAGTCTCTCATCAACCGGAGGGCGTTTTGCCCATTTCTGCTCCCGCGCCCATTTCTTGTAAATCTGCGCCGCCTCAAACCAGCCGCCTTTGAAAAACCCCGTCGACAAACTGTACGGCACTCTGTATTGTCTCTGGCTTTTGCCATCCAATGGCAACGGATGAATTGCGCTGTAGCGGAATTTGGAATGATTATCCAAAGTTCTTAAATCAAATGTTTTGATGTAAAATTCCGTATCCCTGGTATCGAAATAATAAGACCCGGAAGGGCTTATCAGAGCGTTGTACTGCATTTCAAAATTGCTGAAAGTCTCGGCATAGCCATC
>MHBF01000177.1 GCA_001803225.1 Lentisphaerae bacterium GWF2_44_16
TATGCCCTCTTGAAATCCAAATGGCCGCTTAAAACGAGTGAACCCATGAAAAAATATCTCCGCAAAAACAACCGCTAATTCGTTTTCCCTGCGTCCACAGACTTTTGGCGGTGGCGTCGGAAAAGTGCCCGTGCATGAAAAACTGTTAATTTTTCATAAAAAACTCACACACGGCGCTAAACAATTTGTTTTTCAGGCATTTTATGATAGGTTAATCGTTTCTTTCTTAGACTTTTAAAGGGTTTGATTATGCAACATGAACAGATTTATGAATTGTATAAGAAATATGTGATGCCAACGCATCTGCCGGATATACTTTTTGTGCGCGGCGAAGGCACTTACCTGTGGGATGACAAAGGAAAGCGTTATATGGATTTCGGCGCTGGAATAAGCGTCTGCAATCTGGGACATTGCCATCCGGCGCTTGTCGAAGCCATTTCCAAACAGGCCGCAAAACTCGTCCACATTTCAAATCTTTATATGAATGAAAATCAGCCTGCGCTTGCGGAAAAGCTTATAAAACACGGTTTCGATGGAGCTGTTTTTTTCTCCAACAGCGGAGCGGAAGCCAACGAAGGACTGATAAAATTCGCGCGCAAATGGGGCAATTCGCAGGGAAAAAATGAAATAATCGCCATGGAAGATTCTTTTCACGGCAGGACATTGGCGACACTTGCGGCTACCGGGCGGAGCAAATACAGGGAAGGCTTCGGGCCCGATATGCCCGGTTTTAAATTTGTACCTTTCAATGATATCAACGCCATTAAGAATGCCGTTACCGACAAAACAGCCGCCATCATGCTTGAGCCCGTTCAGGGAGAAGGCGGCATAATTCCGGCACATCCCGATTATCTCAGGGCAGTCCGTCAGTTCTGTACGGAAAAAGGCATACTGCTTATGTTTGACGAAGTACAGTGCGGTATGGGCAGGACAGGTTATTTTTATGCTTATCAGGGATACGGTGTTGAACCCGACGCTCTATCTCTCGCCAAAGCCCTTGGAAACGGTTATCCCATCGGGGCGTTTATTGTCCGCAGGGAATTTGTCGGCACGTTTACGGCGGGGACTCATGCCAGCACATTCGGCGGCTCTCCTCTGGCCTGTGCCGCCGCATGCGCCGTCATCGATACCATGCACAAGGAAAAAGTCCTTGCCAACTGCATTAAACAGGGACGTTACCTCAGACAGAAACTGGAAGAACTTAAAAGCAAGCATTCCTGCATACTTGAAATACGCATAAGAGGCCTTATGGCCGGGGCCGTTCTTGAATTCCCCGCGAAAAACATACTGAACCTTCTGCGCGACGCCGGGCTTATAGCTCTTTCAGCAGGAGAAAATGTATTGCGTCTTCTTCCTCCCCTGAATGTCTCAAGCGCCGAAATCGATTCGGCCGTTCAGATTATAGATACAACATTGAGCGGACTAAAAAAACAGTAAATTCGTTTTCTTTATTCGGAGATTATCATGCATCAGGACCTTTTGACCATAGAGGAAGTAACAAAGCAAGACCTGTATGAAATAATCAAACTGGCGGCTGTCTATAAGCGCTCCCGCGGGACTATGAAGGAGAAACCCCTTGACGGCAAAAGCATAGGAATGATTTTTGCCAAGTCATCCACACGGACAAGGGTCTCTTTTGAGGTGGGAATACGTGAACTCGGCGGATTTTCAATATTTCTCGAAGAATCCAAGCTTCAGGTGGGCAGAGGCGAAACCATACCCGATACCGCCCGCGTCCTGAGCCGTTACCTGCATGCCGTCATAATACGCACATACAAGCACGAGGAAGTGGTCGAATTTGCCAAATACGCCCATATTCCTGTTATAAACGCGCTTACTGACGAGTATCATCCATGCCAGACCCTCGCCGATATTTTTACCATTTATGAATTCAGTGAAAAACTCGAAGGCATCAAAATCGCGTATCTGGGAGACGGACAAAGCAATATGGCAAATTCTCTTATCCTCGGCGCCAAGCTCGCCGGAATGGAATTGACAATATGCGCCCCCGAAGAGTTCAAACCCAGGCAGGACCTGATGGGAAAGAGCCTCGGCACAGGTTCCGCCGTATGGGAAATTGATCCGAAAAAAGCCGTTGCCCAGGCCGATTACATATATACTGATGTGTGGGTCAGCATGGGTTTCGAGGAAGAAGCGAAAAAACGCGTCAAAATGCTCACGCCCTATCAGGTTAATATGGAACTGCTCTCAGCGGCAGGGCCGGAAACAAGGATACTTCATTGTCTCCCCGCCCACAGAGGTGAAGAGATTACAGATGATGTTCTCGAATCAAAACGCTCCATTGTTTTTGACGAGGCTGAAAACAGGCTCCATGTCCAGAAGGCAATACTGGCGCTGATGCTCGGTGAAAAAAACTGATATATTTATCTTATTAATATATTCTGAAATAACTCTCATGAACAAATGCTTAAAAATACTGAGCTTATTATTTCTCGCATCCGTTATTTTTTCATATGGCTGCGGCAGTTTGATGGATGCTCTTTTCGGAAAGTTCCCATCCGTCGATGAAAGACTTGAAAACTTTCTTGCCGCTCCTGAAAAAGAAAGAGAATTCCTTCTTTCAGTTTCCGACGAGGAAGCGTTGAACTGGAAAAAGTTGGCCGATAGAGGTATCCCGGAAGCGCAATTTTTATATGCGGAATGCCTTTCGAGAGGCATTCATTTCAGAGAAAGTAAATCCCGGGCATTCGTATATTTTTACAGGGCGGCTGATGAAGGCCTTTTCTGCGCACAAAAAAAACTGGCATGGTTTTATGAAATTGGGTATGCCATACAAAAAAACTATAGAGAGGCTTTTGAATGGTATCTCAAAGCCGCTGAACAAGGTGACATTGAGTCTGAATTCGAAGTAGCCAGAGCTTATTCCCGGGGAAGAGGTATTAAACAAGATTACGAAAAAGCCGCTAAGTGGTTTCTTAAAGCCGCCGAAAAGGGAGATGTATTGTCTGAAACCTGTCTGGGATGGTGTTTTGAGAATGGACAAGGGGTAAAACAAAGTTATGAAGAGGCCGTAAAATGGTATCGCAGAGCCGCTGAAAAATGGAATACTGACAATACTGATGCGCAAACCAGCCTCGGCCGCTGTTATTACAGCGGCCTTGGTGTTAAACAGGATTATGAAGAAGCTGTAAAATGGTATCGCAAAGCCGCCGAACGTCAAAACATGGAAGCTCAAAAAAATCTCGGAGATTGTTATCACAATGGTACTGGCGTAAAGCAGGATTACAATGAAGCCTTCTACTGGTACAGCTCCGCCGCTAAAGAAGGGAATGAACAGGCGGAAGCCTGTCTGGGATGGTGTTATTGGAAAGGAGAGGGTGTTCCAAAGAATATTGCAGAAGCCGTAAAGTGGTATCACAAGGCTGCCGAAAATGGCGACGTGACAGCTCAGGTAACGCTTGGCACTTTTTACTGCAAAGGGATTAATGTCCCTCAAGATCGTGTTGAAGGAGTAAAATGGTATAAAAAAGCCGCTGAAAAGGGAAATGCCGGAGCCCAGGTAAATCTGGGATGGGCTTATTCTGAAGGAAAAGGGATTGATAAAAATCCGGCGGAAGCCTTCAGATGGTACTGCAAGGCCGCCGAAAAAGGTGATATGGAAGGTCAAAGATATCTCGGACATTGTTATCACAACGGTACTGGCGTAAAACAGGACTATGACGAAGCTTTCAAATGGTATAAAAAAGCTGCCGAACAGGGAGACGTACAGGCGGAAGCCTGCCTAGGATGGTGTTATTTAAAAGGACAAGGAACATCTAAAAACCAGAATGAATCAATGAAATGGTATCTAAAGGCCGCTGAAAGAGGCGATGTGAAGGCCCAGGTAACTCTTGGCACTTTTTACTGCAAAGGGATTAATGTTCCTCAAGACCGTACGGAAGGAGTAAAATGGTATCGCAAAGCAGCTGAACAGGGAAATGTCAGAGCACAAGTAAATCTAGGATGGGCTTATTCTGAAGGAGAAGGGATTGAAAAAAATCCGGCGGAAGCCTTCAAATGTTTCAAAAAAGCCGCTGAAAAAAATGATATGGAAGGCCAGAGATATCTCGGATATTGTTATCATAACGGTATCGGAACTAAATATAATTATGCGGAAGCCTTCAAGTGCTTCAAAAAAGCTGCTGAACAAGGAGATATTGAATCTCAAATACGCATAGGTGATTCTTATTATGACGGGAAAGGGGTTAAACAGGATTATGCTGAAGCTTTTAAATGGTACAAGAAAGGCGCTATGAAAGAAAATGGTCTTGCGGAATGCCGTCTCGGTATCTGTTATTATAAAGGCCATGGCGTTACAAAAAATGAAGCCGAAGCTATGAAATGGCTGATAAAAGCCGCGGCACAGGGTACTCCTGCCGCAAAAAAAATACTTGAAAAAATTTCAGAAAACGATTCTGAAAATTTTGGGCGCGACTGTGATGAAACTTCTGGGATGCCAGGTGGAAAATAATATTTTTGGCATTTACTATTTGCAATGCTACATTTAAAAAATCATTTTTATGAGGAGAAGACAATGTTTATAGATAATCTGAATTTGGCACTTTTCAGTAAAAGCGTAGAGGATTATCCTATTGAAAAACTCCCGGAGAAGCTCCAGTCTCTGGGGATTTACTCTGTTGACCTTACCGTCCGGCCCGGCGGAATTATTGATCCGCTCAAGGTGAAAAATGACCTTCCGAAGCTTCAGGAAATGCTTCTTAAAAAAGGCATAACCATAGCAATGATAACAACCAATATAACCGATGCCTCAGATGAAGCTTCTAAAAGAATAATCAAAACAGCATCCAAGCTCGGAATTAAATATTACAAGCTCGGGTATTTTAAATATGAAGGTTTCGGCACACTCAAGGAGCTTCGGAAAAAAGTCAGAAAAAATATCGCGGAACTTTCGGATTTGAACGGTGAATACGGAATACAGGGCGGCTTTCACAATCATTCAAACGACTTTTTCGGCGCTTCCGTATGGGATGTTTTTCATGCGATAAAGAATGTGCCTCCCCAGACAATCGGCGCTTATTTCGATCCTGCCCACGCAGTGATAGAAGGCGGAAGTTGTGCCTGGAAAATGGGCATGGACCTGCTTTCCGACCGAATAATCATGTTGGCGGTAAAGGATTTCCACTGGGTAGAGGGCAAGCACCGTTATGCTGGCGGACGCCGTCACAGCGTCGAAATCTGCCCTCTGACAGATGGCAATGTCCCCTGGACTGAAGTCCTCCAGATACTCAAGAGCATCAATTTCAAAGGCCCTGTTTCAATACACAGCGAATATAAGGGAGCTCACTGTTTTTCAGATTTGGGCACAGAAGACGTTTTCTGTCAGACGGAAAAAGATGTAAGTCTTTTCAAACAGTGGTGTTCGGCGCTCGGGTAAGCGGATGACATTTGCCGCGTCTTTTCGGGCGGCATTTAAAATAAATGGCAATAATATTAGTTTGACTGTTCGAAAAAGAACGGCTTTCCTGCTATATTTTCCATCATTTTGAAAAATTAACATTGGAATTGGTGAAGATTACAGTCTTGAATAAAGCTTGTTTGAAACTATACTTTCTGGGTTCGGGTTCCATAGGCATTCCCAGCCTGAATGCTCTTATCGGAACCCCGGACATTGAACTGGTCGGCATCGGCACACAGCCTGACCGCCCCGCCGGACGGCACAAAACCCTTACTCCAACTGATGTCGGGCGCTGGGCGTCTGAACAGAATCTGAAAGTGGATAAGCCGCCTTCCGTCAACTCTGAAACTTTTCTCGAATATCTGGGAAATTTAAAACCTGATATTCTGCTTGTAATATCCTTCGGACAAATCTTAAAGGAAAAACTCCTGGAACTCCCGTCAGTATCCTGTGTAAACGCGCATGCCTCTCTGCTGCCGTTTTACAGGGGGGCGTCCCCCATCGCGGCGGCACTCCTGAACGGTGATTCAAAAACAGGCGTTTCCTTTATGAAAATGGAAAGGGGGCTTGATACAGGTCCGGTATATTGCAGCTATGAATATCATATCAAGGAAAATGAACGCGCCTCTGAGCTTGAAGACGCTTTGGCGTCGCTTGCGGGAAAACACGCTCCTGATGTTCTGCTTAAAATCGCTTCAGGCGCTCTCTCTCCCATAAAACAGGATGACGGCAAGGCCTCATACGCAGGGAAAATCAGCAGGAAAGACGCTTGTTTCACATGGTCTGAAAAAGCTGTTGAAATCAATTCCCGGTCCCGGGCTTTTTATCCCTGGCCCGGCGCTGTTTTCCCTGCCGTTCTCAAGCACGGGCTGGAGACTGAAATCAAAATAAGCCGCGCGCGCGTTTGTAAAGAAATGGAAAGCCGGCCCGGCGAGATATTGAAAGCCGACAAACACGGTTGGATAGTGGCCTGCGGTGAAGACGCGCTGGAACTCCTGAGTGTAATTCCGAAAGGAAAAAAAGAAATGTCCGGCGCTGAATTCATACGCGGCGCTCATTTTACAACCGGTGATATCCTGCCTTCCGGAAAAGTAAATACCGAAATTAATAACTTAAAGACGAACAAACATATTGGAATATACCGATGAATAACACACATGACGAAGTTAATAAAAAACAGATAATAATCAGTTGCGAAAAACTGGAAACCAAGGTCGCCCTGCTCAAAAACGGATGCCTCGAAGAATATGAAATAGAACGCCCTCATGATGATGCCCTTGTAGGCTCAATCTATCTAGGGAAAATAGTAAACCTTGAAATGTCCCTTCAGGCGGCTTTCGTGGATATAGGAGGCGAAAAAAACGCGTTCCTCCATTTCTGGGATATGCTTCCCGCCAGTTTCGACATGGTCGATAAAATTGAACGCGAAGACTCCGGCCTTTCCACACATAAAAAGGTCAAAAGTTCTTTCTCCGAGAGGATACGGAAACTTCTGGGAATGGGGAAAAAATCAGAACACCTCAAGGAAATCGAAATAAAAAGAAGACGCAAGAAAATCACCATAGACGATATACCCAAACTTTTCCCGCCCAAATCTGAAATACTCGTACAGGTCACCAAAGGCCCCATCGGCACTAAGGGGCCCAGAGTTACTACCAATATCACGCTTCCCGGACGTTACCTTGTCCTGCTTCCTTATTCGGAACATCTCGGGCTCTCTTCCAAAATAGACGACAGAAAGGAACGCGACAGGCTTCGCAAAATACTGACAGAACTCGATATGCCTGAAAGCATGGGCCTGATTTGCAGAACTGTAGGCGAAGGACGGAAAAGTATCTTTTTCAAAAGAGACCTGAATATGCTTCTGGACGCGTGGCAAAGCGTTGAGGCGCATCTGGAAAATCCTGTAATCCCATCGCTGGTTTACCGCGAGCCAAGCCTGCTTGAGCGGACAGTCCGGGACTTTCTCACTGACGACATAGATGAAATAGTCGTTGACAATCATGAGGCTTACAAAACGCTGGAAGCCCTCCTTACCAAATTTGTCGGCAGAAAAGTGGCGGAAAAAGTTTCAGTCTATAATAAGGCCAGGCATATATTTGAGCATTACAGGATAAGCGAACAGGTCGCTTTGATATTCAATCGTCAGGTACCTTTGCCAAGCGGAGGATATATCTGCATTGACGAAACGGAAGCGCTTGTCGCGATTGACGTAAATTCAGGCAAAAGCCGCAAGGGAAAAGACCAGCCTGAAGTCATATTGGGCACCAATCTGGAAGCCGCCCGTGAAGTGGCCCGCCAGTTGAGAGTGCGAAATGTCGGCGGCCTGGTCGTTATAGACTTCATAGACATGCGCTCGCAATCGGACAGGGATAACGTTTATAAGACCATGCTCAGGCTCGTAAAGGATGACAAGGCCAAAACAAAACTCCTCCCCCTGAGCAAACTCGGACTGATGGAAATGACACGCCAGCGCGAACATGAGAGCATTAAAGACGCGGTTTATGATTTGTGCCCCTATTGCAACGGAAGCGGCAGAGTAAAGTCCGCTATGAGCATGAGCGTGGAAATCCAGCGCAGGCTTCTTGAAGTCCTCAAAAGAAGCACTTCAAAAGAAGGCATTTCCGTCAGGATTATCATGCATCCGACCATACTTGCCAGACTCAAAAATGAAGACGCCGGAATTCTTATGGAACTTGAAAGCAAGTACGGCAAAAACTTGAGTTTCAGAGCGGAGCCCAACGTTCATCTCGAAGAATTCAAACTGGTCGATCCCATAACCAATGTGGAATATTAATCGCTCCGCTACTGCGGCGCTTTTAATAATATTTGACTTTTACAGTTGAATAATCGGGAAATTCAGTATAGTTATAATCTTTTAATTTTCTTCGGAAAGTCTGGATTTTATGAATATCAGAACGGAATTATTTCTGGCATGGCGCTACCTGAGACCGAAGCGGAATGCCGTCTCGGTGATAACCTGCATTTCCATTGCGGGGGTAACGCTCGGAGTGGCGGTACTCATTGTGGTGCTCGCCGTCATGACCGGCTTCACCGACATGATGAAAGAAAAACTCCTCGAAACAACGGCGCATATACAGATATACGATTACATGGGGTTTATCAAAGACCCCGCCTCCGTAATATCGGTAGTTGAAAAAAACGGTGCCAGCGCGATGCCCGTAGTTTACAAGCCCGTACTGATACAGAAAGATGAAAGATTTGTTCCCAAGGGAGTACTCGGCATCGACCCGCTGAAAGTAAATAAAAAATTCAATATCGATGAAAACCTGAAAGCCGGAAAGTTTTCCCTCGAAAAAAATGAAGCCATCGTCAGCGACATAATTGCCCAGGAATTAAACCTTATAGTAGGGGACAAAATACTCCTTCACGCCCCTAATAAGCTCGCAAAAATGGTGAAAGTCAAGGAAAAAGGAAAAATTGAAATAGACGAGAAAGCGGATATGTATCTGCCGGGAGAATTCAAAGTCAGCGGCATATACTCTTTCGGAAAATATGATTTTGACAAGAATATCATATTTACGAACATAGACGATGCCAATGAACTTTTCGGAATGCCGTGGGGTTCGGCTTCAACTGTTTACGTCTGGACAAAAGATCCTTTCGACATGAATGATACCTTGAAAGCCCTGCATGACGCGCTGCCCGGAAAGGCTATAATGTCATGGCAGCAAATCAACAGAAAACTCCTCGGTGTGCTGGCCGTTGAAAAAAATATGATGTTCTTCCTTCTCATATTCATAGTGCTGGTGGCGGCATTCAGCATTACAAACACCCTTATAACAGTGGTGGTGCAGAAAACCCGTGAGATAGGGCTTCTCAAGGCGTTGGGCTCCTCTTCAGGTTCTGTCATGAGAGTTTTCATCCTTCAGGGGTTTTTCGTGGGACTGCTGGGAACTGTTTTCGGGAACGCCCTCGGCATTTCCGTGATATACTGGAGAAACAACATAATGCATTCCATTTCCAGAACTACCGGAATGGAACTTTTTCCGAAGGAGTTTTATTTTTTCAATGAGCTTCCCGCGCACATTGTAACGCATGACCTGCTTTTCATAGGGATAATATCGGTGATTCTCTGTACTACAGGGGGAATAATACCGGCGTGGCGCGCCGCCAGGCTTGACCCCGCAAGCGCGTTGAGGTATGAATAATATGAGCGAATTCATAAAAGCAAGTAACCTGTACAAGACCTATAAAATAGGAAGAACCACTATTCCGGTGATATCCGGCGTTGATCTCAGTGTTGAAAAAGGCGAATGGATAGCCCTTCTCGGAGCTTCGGGAAGCGGTAAAACAACTCTTTTGAATCTGATAGGCGCTCTGGAAAGACCGGACAGTGGAAACATTTCATATAATGGACGCGATTATTCTTCATTCGGCAGACGAAAGATTGTCCAGTTCAGATGCGCCAGAATAGGTTTTATATTTCAGGCATATCACATGTTCCCCGAACTTACCGTACTGGAAAATGTGCTCTTGCCCGCGATGTTCAACGGTAGTTGGGAAAAAAAGATGAAAGACAGGGCCGGAGAACTGCTTGAAAGCGTGGGGCTCGGACACAGGATAAAGCACAGGCCGAATGAGCTTTCGGGAGGCGAACAGCAGCGCGCCGCCATCGCCAGGGCCCTTATAAACTCCCCGGAGTTCATTCTCGCCGACGAACCCACGGGAAACCTCGATTCAAAAACCGGTTCCGGGATTCTTGAGATATTCCAGAAGCTTCACGGAAGCTCTTCCGCAAGCACCATAATAATGGTAACCCATGACAGAAACGTGGCAAAACTAGCGACCCGCACAGTGGAACTCATAGATGGCAAAATATGCCCTTCCGAATAAACATAATGCTGACCTTTTTAAAAGGCCTGCGCCCAATTTAAGAAAAAACCACAGAACACACGGAACACTCGGAAAGGAAAAGAAGAATGTAAGCATCCGGCGAATACACATAGTTGACAGATAAGTTTTCAAAATGCTTGGTAATGGAAATTATTTCTGGACTTGGAGTTTTTTCCAGTTATGGGGTAGTAGCTCGTGAACTTTGGCATGCGGGTATGTATTTATTTTTGAGAGCACGCCCCTGAGATATTCGTAGGGATTGATACCGAGGAAGCTTCTGGAAAAAAATTTGAAAGATGTCGAATATGCCGTGCATTCGCGTTCATCAAATCTTTACGGGGTTGTCGATATAAATGATATGTTCCAGTATCTCGGAGGTCTTTCGATGGCGGTGGAAAAGGTTTCGGGAAAGAAGATTGAATTGTTTATAGCGCAACAGAAAAAAACCGGAGAAAAACAGGTTAAGGGTTTTAAAATGGAAGAAATAACGCCTCCCAAAGAAAGCCCCAGCATATCTTCTTCAGGTATCAGATGGGGTGCGATAATTCTGGTGCTGCTTCTTATCACCGCTTTCGGATGGGGCATGTCGAAAAAATAGGCGGATTAATCCGAAAAGGGCTTGAAAAAAGCTGATTCCGGCTTTTTGTTTAGGGGTGTCCTGAAGGTAAAATTTTTATTAAAGCATTTGGAGTTTTCATTGTGAAGAAAAAAGTAACGGTCAGAAGCAATAAATATAAAGAGGCCGGAGTCGATATAGATATGGCCCAGAAGCTGTTAAGCAAAGTCAAGAAAAAATTCAAATCGGCGCGCAGGCCTGAAATGCTCTCCCCCATAGGCGGTTTCGGAGGTCTTTTCCAGATGGACCTGAAAAAATACCGCAAACCCGTTCTTGTTTCCAGCATTGACGGTGTCGGCACCAAGCTTATGGTGGCAACAATGGCAAATGAATTTTATTGTCTTGGACACGACATAGTAAATCATTGCGTGAACGATATTGCTGTACAGGGTGCGGAGCCGCTGTATTTTCTGGACTATTTCGGAACGGGCAAACTGCGCAGTCCCATTTACGAGGAAGTTCTTTTCGGTATAGCGGATGCGTGTAAGAAAATCAATTGCGCTGTCCTTGGCGGTGAAACCGCTGAAATGCCCGGCATGTACGGGGATGATTTCGACATAGTCGGAGTTATAACAGGGGTGGTAGAAAAGGACAAGCTCATTACGGGACAGAAAATCAAACCGGGACACGTGGCGATAGGTCTCGCGTCAAACGGGCTCCATACTAACGGTTTCAGTCTGGCAAGGCATATTCTTTTTGAAAAATGCCGTTATACCGTAGATGATGAATTTGCCGAACTCGGAGAAAGCATCGGAGAGGCCCTTCTCAAACCGCATACCTGTTACTGGCCCGCAATCAGCAAAGCACTCAGCGCTAAAGTACCAATTCACGGCATAGCACATATAACCGGAGGGGGGCTTTATGATAACGTACCCAGGATACTCCCTGAAAATGTAAACGTGATATTTAAAAAGAATATTCTGCCTGTGCCGCCTGTTATTTCTCTGGTGATTGAAGAAGGCAATATCAACAGCGTCGAGGCATACAGGGTTTTCAATATGGGCATAGGAATGGTCTGGTTTGTTCCCGAAAACAAAGCTTCAGCCGCGCTTAAAATATGCCGCGAGACAGGGTTTACCGCTGAAAT
>MHBF01000178.1 GCA_001803225.1 Lentisphaerae bacterium GWF2_44_16
CCCATGCCTCCGGTATTCGGTCCCATGTCGCCTTCCATCAGTCTCTTATGGTCCTGGGAAGAAACCAGAGGAATAATGCTTTTGCCGTCGGTAAGCGCCAGTATGGAGGCTTCTTCGCCGTAGAGACATTCTTCTATGAGGACTTTTTTTCCGGCACTGCCGAAAGAACCGCCGAAGCAATCTTTTACAGCTTTTAAAGCTTCATCCTTTGAAGACGCCACAATGACGCCTTTCCCGGCGGCAAGGCCGTCCGCCTTTACAACGAGGCCCTTCGCGTCTGAATTGAACTTGCTTTCTACATAATCAAGAGCAGGGGGCATTTCGGTAAAAATTTCGGAATCAGCGGTTGGTATATTGTATTTTTTCATGAAGTTTTTGGCGAAAGATTTACTTCCTTCCAGTTGGGCGGCCTGCTTGGCGGGGCCAAAAATCTTCAAACCTTTTTCCATAAAGTGGTCCACTATTCCGTCACAGAGAGGGGCTTCTGGGCCGACTAGCGTAAGTTCTATGCCGCGCTCCGTTACAAAATCAGCCAGTTTGTCGAAGTCATTTACGGGCATATCTATGCATTCGGCGGAATAAGCAATTCCCGCATTGCCCGGGATGCAGAACACTTTATCAACATGGGGACTTTGGGCGATTTTCCAGCAAATTGCGTGTTCTCTGCCTCCATTTCCGACAACTAAAACTTTCATTCTCCGAAAACTCCTGTATAATATTTCAAAAAAATAATTATCTTCATATTGCGTAACGTATTATAGACTCTATAATAAAAAAGAACAATTAGAGTAAGGGATAATAAAGATATGTTTCCAAATTTGAGACAGTTCAGAATAATTCCTATGGTAAAGATGAAGACCTTGGAAGTTGACGATGCGTTGGCTATTGCCGATGCCCTTATAAAAGGCGGACTTCCGATAGCGGAAATAATGTTCAGACGGCATACCGACAGCAAGGCAATCAGGGCCATTTCCGCGAAATACCGGGATTTTTGGGTAGGCGCCGGCGGAATATTGAATAAAGACCAGCTTTTAAGAGCTGTAGAATCCCAGGCGCGTTTCGCGATAGCTCCCGGCGTCAACCCTGAAACGATAAAGGAAGCTTCCAAACGGAATATCTCTTTCGCCCCGGGTGCCTGCACACCCTCAGACATTGAAAGTATACTCTTAAACGGTTCCGTGGATTTTCAGTTTTTCCCAGCCGAACACGCGGGAGGCGTAGAAATGCTGAAAGCCATAATAGAACCTTTTGAACATCTTCCCCTGGATATAGTGGCAAAGGGCGGCATTACTCCTGAAAAAGTCAGGGAATACCTTAAAATACCCCAGATAGCGGCTGTATGCGTTGACTGGATAGTAAGCCCTGAATATGTAGAGAAAAAAGACTGGTCTAAAATCACTGAAGCCGCCATTGAAGCCAGACGACTTACAAAGACAGATCAGTAAAAATGTGCCGCGAAGAAAATTCCTATCTTAATCCTTTTCCGGAAGACAGTTATGATACGCCTGATAACTGCAGGCGTTTTCTGAGCGACCGTCTTCTGATGGGAAACAGGTTTTCGTTTTACATACGCAACTTTCACGTTTTTATGCAGACAGGTGTTCACGGCAGAAATGGGACCCTTGACAGGGAACGCCAGATAAGCCAGTCCTGCAAAAATATCAGGATAGTTGAAGGCTGCGGGGGAAAAATACATTTGAGAGGGCTTAATCATCTTTCAAAGTTTGAAGGCCCGGCATTGCTGATAGGCAATCATATGAGCCTGCTTGAGACAGCGTTGTTTCATGCTTTTGTAAGACCGAGGAGAGATATTACTTTTGTAATAAAGAAAAGTCTTCTGAATGTTCCGTTTTTCGGAGATATAATGCGTTCTCTGGGCGCGATAGCGGTAGGCAGGAAAAACCCGAAAGATGATTTTAAAATAGTAATGTCCGAAGGCAAAAAAATTCTGAGTTCCGGTAAATCCATAATTCTCTTCCCGCAGTCCACGCGTTCGGAAAAGTTTGAGCCTGAAAATTTCAATACCATCGGCATAAAGCTCGCAAAATCAGCAAAAGTCCCGGTAATTCCGTTCGCGCTCAAAACAGATTTTCTCGGAAACGGTGCTCTGGTCCGTGATCTTGGTCCTGTCAGAAGGGACAGGGAAATATACTTTGAGTTTGCGGAACCCATCATGGGAATTTCAGGTACAGGCAAAGAAGAACACAGCAGAATAGTGGAATTCATCCAGTCAAGACTCAAAGAGTGGCAAAAAAGCTGAACGGTATTAAAAAAAATGGACTCCGTCCCCCCCTTAGCCTCCGAGAAGTTTATACAGCAGGGCTATATTCAATTCATTTCCCTGTTTGAGCATCATAGTACCTGATGTGGAAAGAATCTTTTCCTTAGCCAACTGTGTGGAGGCAAAGGCCTCATCCACGTCACGAATATTTGATTCGCTTTTGCGGAGATTGCTTTGGCTTGACATAAGGCTTTCGCGTGTGCTTTCGAGTTCTCTCTGTGTGACAGCGTCAGAAACAAGGGCGCTGGCCACAAAATCAGTTGCCGCGTCAATTTTGGCAACCGCGCTTTCATCGCTTATGTCCATTTGTGTAATATCTTCCCAGGTAACAGTTGTATGGGATGAGGCAATTACATTATTTGAGGCATCGTATTCATATCTGTTGACAGTGCCTATTATCTGAGTGTTCGAGGTGGAAAGGTTTGACATATTAAGGCTTGTTTTCTGATCAACGCCGGGGCCATTCTGGACTGTCATCTGGCCCTGCCCGACGCTGTCGCCCTCAGCTACGGGCTGCCCGTTACCGCCGCGGAGAAGATAAAGTCCGTTAAACTTAGCCGCGGCGGTATATTCTGAGCTGACCCTTGAGATTTCTCCCTGTACAGAACTGAACTCAGTCTCTATGTTGGCCTTGTCAGCTTCGGACAGCGTTCCACTTTTGTATTCAACTGAAAGCTCTTTCATTCTGCCAAGCATATTTCCCGTATTCTGAAGCCACGCGTCAGCCGTCTGCACCGTTGAAATAGCGGCATCCACGTTCTGCAGAGCTACTGCCTGGCTGAGTACTTCTGAGCGAAGGCGCTCGCTTATAGCTACTCCTGAAGGTGAATCGGTATTGCTCTGCACGCCGGAAGATATCTTTTTAAAAGACGAACTGAGTTGAAGAGTATTATCAGCATAACTTCCATATATAGAACTGCTGCCCTGTATCTGCATGATAAGCTCCGACGTTTAATTAGCAGGTAGAATACCTGCACTTCGTGAAAAAACTTTGTTTTTTCCGTACTGCCGCTCATTTCATTGCGGCAGAAAAAAACAGATAACAATTTCCTATACAATTTAATACTTATCTGAGGCAACATACATTATATCACAAAAAGCCCTTCCAGACAAGTTTTTCCATTTCTTTTAGAACTAAATCGGCCCGTGTGAGAATACGGGCTTGACAATGTGGGGAAAAAGTGAGATTTTTATAGGATGAAAACTTAAATTCAAGGAAGGAAAATATCGCGATGGAAAAGGAAGTTTTTGATTTGTGTGTGATAGGCGCGGGGCCGGGTGGATATGTCGCGGCGATACGCGGCACTCAGAGAGGTCTTAAAACAGTCATTATCGAAAAAAAACATCTGGGCGGAACATGTCTGAACACAGGATGTATCCCCACTAAAACCCTGATAGCTGGAACTGAAGTTCTGCATAAGGCCAGAAATGCCGGAGACTTTGGCGTCAAAATCAGCGGCAAAATAGAAGCAGACTGGGATAAAATGCTTTCCAGAAAAGACTCAGTAGTTGAAAAACTGCGCGGCGGCATCGGAGGGCTTTTGAAAAACGCCGGAGTTACCGTCATCAACGGCATGGCTTCGTTTGTTGATAAAAAAACCGTCAGCGTCAAAACCGAAAAAGGTGAAAACCAGAGTATTTCAGCTAAAAATTTTATCATAGCAAGCGGTTCGGAGTCTCTTGTTCCCGGTTTTATTCCTAAGTCGGAGAGAGTACTGACTTCAACCGAGCTTCTTTCAATTCAGAAAATACCGGAAAGCCTCCTTATTCTGGGCGGCGGAGTGATAGGCTGTGAGTTCGCGTGTCTTTTTGCGGAACTTGGAACGAAGGTAACTGTCGTTGAAATGCTTCCGCGCATCCTGCCCGTGCTTGATTCCGAAATATCAAGGACGCTTGCCCAGTATATGAAAAAATCCGGTATAAACATACTCACCGGAACACCGATGCAGGATATCAAGGCCGGAGCAAAATCAGTAAGCGGCAAAGTAGGCCCTGATGAACTTTCCGCCGAGTATCTCCTCGTATCCATCGGCAGAAAACCATTAACGGAAGGCCTCAATCTCGAGGCCGCCGGGGTAAAAACAAACGAACGCGGCTGGATACCCGTGGATTCCAAATGCAAAACAAATGTGCCCTCTATTTACGCGATAGGCGATATAGCGGGAAAAATATGGCTTGCCCATCTTGCCAGCGCCATGGGCCTCTGCGCCGCCGAAAACGCCGCCGGAAATAAATCCGAATTCAGCTATGACCTTGTCCCGGGATGCATATTCACAACCCCTGAAATAGGCGTTATAGGCCTGTCTGAAGATGAATGCAAAGAAAAGGGTATAAACTATCACGTCGGTAAATTCCCTTTCGCCGCTTTAGGCAAGGCAATGGCAATCAATGAAACTTCAGGTTTCTGTAAAATAATAGCCGATGCCGCCACTGATCAGGTGCTCGGGGTGCATATCATAGGCCCTCACGCTACAGACCTTGTGTCTGAAGCCGTTCCCGCGATGAGCCTTGAAATCACCGCGAAGGAACTCGGCAAAGCCATTCATGCGCATCCGACTCTCGGAGAAGCGATGATGGAAGCCGCTCATGCCGTCCACGGCGAATCCGTTCATGTAGCAACCAGGCGCAAAAGCTGAGTTAAGCAAAAAAATAAAACCCTCCGTGATAATCGTTACAGAGGGTTTTATTTTTATTGGCGGAATTACTTCCGTATTGAGATAAGCGGGCTTTTCATCAGGCCGCCGGGAAGCGTCAGGTACTCGTCTGTCCAATCTTTGGGATTTGGCACAAACTGTATAGGCCCCGTCCAGCCGGGGTACGGATTATTAAGGTGATGGGGGCCGAAAAGATTTCGGCGGCTCCCCGAAAGCTCTATCTCAAGGGAAATATTCTTTTTCCCTGAGAGATAATCCGTAATATCAAGTTCATAAGGAGACCAGGCCAGATTACCGGCAAGTTTCCCGTCAATACTGATTTTTATCAGGACGCCTTTCCAGTCCGGAACTTCGATAAAGACTTTTTCATCTTTTTTGATCGAAGGGACTTTCAGTTCCGTGATATAGGAGATTGCACCGGAATAACACATAAGCCCGTTTTCCGACCAGTCACCCAGTTTCATTGTTTCAGGCACGGCAGTGATTACAGGTGTCAGTCCGTCCCTGCGGAAACCGAATTCCCCGGCAATATACAGGGATTCAAATTCGCTGTCCGGGCCATAAGCTGTTTTCAATACCAGTTTATTAAAGCCTTTCACAAGCAAAGACGCCGGAACGTTTATTTTTCTCAACGCCTTGTCTATCCACCAGCCCTTGTCTGTCAGAGGCAGTTCTTTTTCGTTCAATTCGACCTTGAATTTTTCAATGCTTTCCATGACGAGGGTAACACCTTTCGCGGGTATTTCATCTACCGCAAAATCAAAGAGTACCTGAATATCCTTCGCGTTGAAAGACGGAAGTTTTTCCCTTGCCCAGGGCTGGACCATCTGACCTCCACGGTATGGCAGACCGCAGATATCACGTACGGCGCGGTCGAGTTTGAGAACTTCCAGAGGGCCTATCCAGTTAATGCCATCCAGAGAATAATGTGCCCTGTCCAGAGGAAACGCGTTCGGCTCGTTTTTCTTGAAAGACCAGCTTTCGGGACTGACTTTTATCTTTGAAACAGTTTTAAGTTTCCCGCATCTCCGAGCGTGTTCGGAACTGGATTTTTCTATTACAAAAAGCCTGCTTCCGTATTCCGGCAAATCCGTATCGAAACTTATAATGCCGTCTTTTTCCTTACAATCCAGTGAATATATATTTCCGGACTGCGGGTCCCATTCCATGACTTTTCCTGAAGCCTGTACTTCCACTTTTATTTTCCCGGAGCTTTTGTCCTGTACGTTATGGCAGATGAAAATTATTGTCCTGCCCGCGTCTCTATCTTCTCTCAGCATATAATAAGCTTCCGGGTATTCCTGTCCGTCCTTATCATGGATTGAAACCCGTCTTATCTCTTTCAGTCTGCCGAGGGTTTTCGCGAGGGCTTTTTTAGTGAAAGCGCTCTTTACGGAAAGCTTCCTGATAGATTCCAGAAATTCGCATTTGCTGATTTTGTCAAATTCCGGGGGACTCTCGACGGAAATCACTTTCCCGCCATTTTCGATGAATTTCTTCAGAATGTCATGAGTGCTTTTTCTCAATGAAAGTATCGGAGGGAGAATAACGGTTCTGTATTCGGCGAGCGCGACTTTCAGGGATGAATTTTCGACGGAGCCATGGCGTTCGAGTATGCTTTCGTCGATGTAATCGAAATCGTAATGTTCCTCAAGAAGAATATTTTGAAATTTGACAAGGGACGCATCCAGTTTCTCAAGATTGCTGTCATAATCAAAATTTCTAAATATGCCTGGCAGATTGAGCCCCCAGGCACTTTCTATCGGATGAATTATGCCGATATCCCTTATTGCTTCGCCCTGAGTGAGCATGACGTTTACCCTGGAAAAATAATCCTCGACTACCGGGTAATCCTTGTACCATGATGACTGAAACGAAATGGAAGCCGGATAATCTCTTTTTGCTTCGCCTTTCATAGTGTACCATGAAAGGTGCTGACAGCGCAGGTTTACCCCCATAGCGGCCTGCCAGTCGCCTACGGCCTTGTGTTCCGCAAAATTGAAATGCCAGCCTGTGCACCCGTAAAGTTCGCTGAGCATCCATTTTCGTCTGAACTGATTGCATACCGATGCGCACTGCTTGGCAGTCAGTATTTCTTTTGTCTGTCCGCCTTCACGTGAAAGTCCCTGCCCGCGGAGTATGTCAATTCCCGGCGCCTGCATGTATTCATAAAAGCGCATCGTGGCGCCGCAGGTAGTTGTCTGGCTTCTCAAAGTGCCTTCGGCAAGCACATGCCCTGTATAAAGGAGATTGTTTTTTTCGCACCATTCATATATAAGCTTTCCGAAATTCCTGCTGAAGAGATATGCCAGGCAATCGCGGTAATCCCTGCGGACTTTCGAAAATTCCTCCGCATTGATGATAAAGAAAAGTTCAGGCAGGTGTCCGGTTAAGTCGTAACCGTATCTTTTCCTGAAAATTTCAGGGAGTTCGTCAGTCCATGGAATAAAGCCTTCGTTTTCGCTGAAATGCTCTCCCCCGTAATGCGGTTCATCCGTGAATATTCCCGGTATGATACCGCCGAAATCCTTTCCGCAATTTTTCAGGTAAGCTTCATGTGTTACTTCAATGAATTTCCTTACGGCTTTTTCAGAGAGGGTATCAAGATAGGTATATCCGTTGAACCATGAGCTTTCTTTTGACAGTTCGACACTGAAAGAAAGAATACTGCCGCTTTGTTTTTTCACTTCATCAGGGCTTATTTTCTTTACTTTTTCAGCCTTTCTGTCTTTTATATTCGCGCTGAAAATTGCCGTTTCATTTCCGTCGGCCTTGAAATCTTCCGGATTTGAAACCTGTATTTCCATATGTCTGAGCCTGTACTGCGGGTCTTTTGTTACAAGTCCCCCCGCGGCGCCGGAAGGCCAGCGGTCTTCATCATAAAGCCACATTTCCATTCCGCTTTTGCGCCCCTCTTCAGTACAGGCGTTGACTATGTCGAACCAGTCTTTTGAAAGGTATTCCGTTTCAAGGCCTACGCGAGAGTGCATGAAAGCCCCGCCGAGTCCCATTTCCTTAAATATTCTTATCTGGCGAATGGCTTCGTCTTTTTCCAGTTTTCCGTTCCATGACCAGAATGGCTTGCCTCTGTATTCCTTTGACGGGGTTTTGAATTTCTTCGAGAGACTCATTTTATTTCTCCTTGTGTTACATGAATTTTATCGTCATCATAATTTTCTGAATAATTACCCTAAATTATACACAAAATATATTTGCGATACCTTGATATTATTTTCAAAAATAAGCATTATATTGTCAATATGTGAAGACAAATTATTATGAAAATAAAAAATATAGAGTCAAAAGTTTTTCAGCCCGGGGAAACGGCCATAAAAATACACAGCCTTGTACAAACCCCTATAAATCTGCATTGCCATAAATTTGACGAACTTGTTATTGTCGCAAAGGGAAAGGGCGTACATTTTACCGAAAAGGAAGAGTACCAGATAAACGTGGGCGATGTTTTTTTCATAAAGCCCGGGGAATACCACGGCTATCGCGACACTGACAAACTGGAAATAATAAACGTTCTCTATTTTTCTGAAAAAGCCGGTTTGCCTCTGAAAAATCTTAAAGGCAGTGCCGGTTACAGGGTGCTTTTTGAGCTTGAACCTGCAATGCGGAAAAAAGAGGGTTTTAAAAGCAAATTGAATTTATCGCTGGATGAACTCATGAAAGCGGAAAGCATAGTAAAGAAAATAAATGAGGAACTGAAGTCTGACCCCCCCTGCGGATTTTTTCTGGCAGCCTCATATCTGATGCAGCTGATAGCCGTGCTTTCCAGGCTATACGAAAAAATTCCCGATACTCATTCCCTGCCTCTTATGCGCCTTGGAAACCTGCTCAGTTATCTCGAAAACAATTACAGAAAAAAAATAAGTCTCGATGATCTGGTGAAACGCTTTCATATCTCAAAAAGCACCCTGATAAGGGCATTCAGGAAAATCAGCGGGACAACCCCTCTTGATTACCTTTTGAAAATAAGAATCGCCAAAGCCTCAGAACTGCTTAAAAATCCTGATGTAAATATAACGGAAGCCGCTTTGTCGTCAGGTTTTTCGGACACAAATTATTTTTCAAGGCAATTCAAAAAAAATACCGGAATGTCTCCGCGCGATTTCAGGAAACTCTATGCTAAAGTATCATAACTTTTCAGGGTCTTGAGTATTTGTACCAGGCCGAGCATGTGCCTTCAGAACTGACCATGCAGGGGCCGACCGGATTTGACGGTGTGCAGGATTTGGCGAAGAGCGGACAGTCGGGAGGTTTTATTTTTCCTTTGAGAACTTCACCACAGAGACAGGCTGAAGATTTTTTTTCAGCTTCTATCCTGACAGAGAATTTTTTCTGAGCGTCATAATTTTTGAATTCGTCTTTCAGCTTCATGCCGCTTCCGGGAATTGTCCCCATGCCGCGCCATTCGGCGTCTGTTTTTTCAAGAAGACGCTCCATCAGCATTTGTGCCTTCAGATTTCCTCCGGCGCTGACTATTCTGTCATACTGGTTTTCGACAAAGGCTTTTTTCTCTGATATCTGACGGAGTATCCCTTCAATTCCGAACAGAATGTCAAGCGGTTCAAACCCGGCTATTACACAGGGAATATGGTGCTTTTTCACAAAGGGAATGTAGGCATCCGCTCCAATAATGGCGCTGACATGCGCGGGACAGAGAAAAGCGTCTATTTCAATTTCAGGATCGGAAGCCAGCGCGTAAAGAGCTGGAGGTATGAGTTTGAAAGCTATGAAAATTGACAGGTTCCGAATATTTTTTTTAATCGCGATATCCACAATACTTATTACAGGCGCTATGGTCGTTTCAAAACCTGTTCCAAGAAAAATCACTTCCTTTTCAGGCATTTTCTCCGCAAATTCCAAAGCGTTAAGCGGTGAATAGCAGAGCTCTATATGCCCTCCTTCCGAGCGGACGGCGGCCAGCGAAGATTCCGAACCGGGCACATTCAGCATATCTCCGAAAGTGCATATAAGATGCCCTGCTTTCGCGAGTTTAATAGCGGCATCAATATATGAAGGGGCGGTAACGCATACAGGACATCCGGGGCCGCTTATAAGTTCAATGTTTTCAGTCAGGAGTTGTCGTATCCCGTAACGCCCGATTGCCATTGTATGGCTGCCGCAGACTTCCATTATCCTTATTTTTTTCCCGGATATTTCAGAGGAAATATTTTTTATCTGGGAAACCAGTGTAGCGGCGGCATCGGGATTTCTGAATTCGTCAATGTATTTCATAGTTCAGAGATTGTTTTCTTTCTGAATTTCTGCCAGTTCCCGGAAAAGCTGAATTCTTTCATCGGCCTCTTTCTGATGGACTTTTTCGATTGCGAACCCTGCGTGAACGATTACAAAATCGCCCCTTTTAACGTCGTCAAGCAGACAGAGAGAAGCTTTGTAAGAAGCCCCGTCGAGTTCAAGCACGGCAGAACCGTCGTCATAAATTTCACAAACGCGCATCGGTACGGCAAGACACATAAATCCAAACCTTTAATTTTCAGATAATATACTGCCGGACTGCCTGTCTTGAAATTAAAATTTTATTATTTCACCCGTTTATTTTCAGTTCACTTTTTTACTGAAAATTCCGGAAATTATACACATATCGAACTTTTCGCTGCGGTCGTAATTGTAAATGCCGTTCTGTTCCTGTTCGACATCCGTCAACTGGGTGTAACAGTAACCGGATATGTATTTCTCCGATAATATAGCATCGATAACGCCTTTCAGACGGGAATAAAATTCTTCTTCCGTCTTCGGCCCATTTCCGTAGCCCCAGGTGTTGTCGGCAAAGGCCTTTTGATTTTCTGGTATCCACTTTGTGCCGCCCATTTCATCGATGAAATACGGCTGGCCTCCATAGGCAACGCCATTTTTACTGTCGGCATTGAAAGAGTCTTTAAGCGTACTTATCATCTCCTTGTATTTTGCAGGGTCCTGTTCGTAATAATGTACAGTCCAAAGGTCGGTTATCTGGTGGACATAACCGCTGGCTTCGTTGACAGGCCTTGAAGGATCGATGGATTTCGTAAGGTTATAAATGTCTTCGTGAAACCTCCTGTGCATCACCCAGTCAGTGGCGCCGCAAGTTTCATTAAGGGGCGTCCAGGCTATTATCGAAGGATGGTTGATGTCCCTCTCAACAACGCTTTTCCATTCGGAAAGAGTATTCCATACAGACGCTTCGGAATTTCTTCCCGTGCCGTGTTTCCATAGCGATATCCCCCAGCTTGAGTATTCGGCCCATGTCAGATATCCAAGTCTGTCGGCCCAGTAATGAAAACGTTCCTCGAAAACTTTCTGGTGAAGCCTCGCGCCGTTGAAACCGGCTTTCATCGAAAGTTCAATATCTCTTTTCAACGCTTCATCGGATGGCGCCGTCCATATCCCGTCAGGATAAAATCCCTGGTCAAGCACATGCCTGAGATAAAGAGGTTTATTATTCAGAAACATCCTGTTCCCTTCAATGTGTATTTTTCTCAAACCCGCATAAGCCTCCACCTCGTCAATGATTTTGCCGGAGGAATCTTTTACAAAGAACTTTATATCGTAAAGGAAGGGATTTTCAGGAGACCACTCATACGGATTCTCAAGCTTGATTGTAAATGGTACGGCATCATTGGCGAAAACTTCGGATTGAACTGTTTTTTTCCCGTCACTTACTTCAACCATGAGTTTATTACCCTGTTTCACAGAATAAAATGCGGGAATGAAACAGAAAGACCCGTTATCAAAGTCAGGTATTATCCTGCATGATTTCAGGGCGTCCCTGTCCACGGCTTCCAGCCAGACGGTCTGCCATATTCCGGTAGTGCGGGTATAGACACAGCCGTGCGATTTATATTCGGGAGACTGCTTCCCGCCGGGCTGATTGCCTGAACGTGTATTATCTTTTGCCATTACCGTCAGTTCGTGTTCTCCGCCGGGGATCACAAGCGATGTTATATCAAATGAAAACGATGAACTCCCTCCGAAATGCCGTCCCGCGAGTTTCCCGTTTATATATGCCTCGCATTCGTAATCAACCCCGCCGAAATTGAGCATTAACAACTTGCCGTTCCATTCCGCCGGAATGTTTATTTTTTTGTGGTACCATATCATTTCGATGAAGTCTTTATGTTCCACGCCTGAGAGTTTGCTTTCAGGACAGAAGGGGACAATGATTTTGTTTTTGAAACCACAACTTTTCATTAATTCCCGTTCGTGCCCCGACTTTCCGGAATCAAATTCAAAAGTCCACGTTCCGTTGAGATTAATCCATTCTTTTCTCACAAACTGGGGCCTCGGGTATTCCGGCCTCGGTATTACGTTTGTTTTCATTGCTGTCATCTTGCTCCTTTTAATATTATCTAGATGTATTATATTATCATAAATTGCTTTCATGAATGGTATAAATCAGCATTACAATGAGGTTTATGAGCATGTGGGAAGATATAACGCGGGTAACTGAAAACATAGGCAACTCGGATATTTTCAATCTTGAAATGGCCGGAATATCGTATTGTGACGGTTCTTACAGGATATCACGCAAAAAAAGCAGAATATATGTTTTTGAGTATATTATTAAAGGAAAAGGTTTCCTTAAAATCAATTCCCGTGAATTCGAACCGGAGGCCGGGGATGTATATATCGCGCATTACGGGAGTGATCATGTTTACAGCTCAAACACAGAGAATCCATGGACAAAAATCTGGTTCAATGTCAGGGGTTCGCTCGTCAAAAATCTCATGGAAACATACGGTCTTAACAATGTTTACCATATAAAAAACTGCAATATTGAAAACATCTTCTGCCGGGGACTGGAAAAAATCAGGGAGGATCTCCCCGCCGCTCATTATAACGCTTCATTGACAGTACATGAAATCATAATGAATATTTTTTCCGTCATAAGAAAAAGGAAGGAAAAGATGATTTCACCGGAAGCTCTAAAACTTAAAAACTATCTCGACGCGAATGTTTCCGGTACTGTGACTCTGGAAAACATGGGAAAACTTATCTCGAAATCTCCTTCCCAGACTATAAGAATATTCAAGAAGGAATGGGGCATGACACCCTACAATTATCTGCTTGACAGAAAAATACAGGCCGCCAAACTTCTGCTCGCAAATACGATGAAAACAGTAAAGGAAATCGCTTATGAACTTGGCTTCAATGATGAATATTATTTCTCCAATATATTCAAGAAAAAGACAGGTTTATATCCCTCCTTTTACAGAGCGGGCGGCAGAGGACGGTGAGAAAAATTTTTACCTCAGATTGCGCGGACTGCGACCAAAATGTTTTTTGAATATTTTAGAGAAATGAAAGATGTCATTATAGCCGACTTTCGCCGCGGCTTCGCTAATTGTCATGTTATGGTCAAGCAAGAGATATTTTGCCTGTTCCAGCCTTGTTCCGATTATGTATTCCATTGGCGCTGTATGTATATATTTTTTGAATTCACTGCAGAAATGCGGTACTGAAAGAGAAGCCATGCCCGCAAGCTTTTTCAATGTAAGGCGTTGATCTGAATGCTGGTCCATAAAACGCTTTACAGACAGTATCCTCTGCGGTATTCCGGGTTCTTTTTGCCTGGCGGATGAACGTGAAATTTCTCTCAGAAAATTTTCGAAAAGGTTCTGAAGGATTTTTCTATCCGGGTTCTTATAGCAGGTTATTTCGGAGTAAATTGACAGAATATATTTTTCGAAGGCCGAAGGGTCTTTAATGAAAATGGGATTCCGTATTTTTATATTCAGTTCTTTAAGCAGTTTAGGGATGATCTCGCCGTAACAGTGTATCCATGAATGTTTCCATTGAATTGAATGGTTTCCGTAAAGGTGTCCGTCGTCTTTCGACCATATCATCAGTGAGTTTTCCGGAAAATCCCTGATTTCATCTTTTATTTTTATTTTAACGGGCTCATAAAAAAACATGAAAAGCCAGTCGTTCGTTCCATTCGGCCTGTTTACGATGCATGGCCTCATTATTTCCTGAACGCCTGCTCCCGAAACATTGAACTTCCTGGAGTTTTTATCCGGAAACGGTACAAAGTATTTTACAGTCTTCATAATGAAAAATCATAAGATACGACAAATTAATAATAAGAAAATCCATTCTTTCTTACTGATAATATAATATATAATTAAATACATGCATAATTTAAAACAAAATTTTATATAAAATAAGGAAAACAAAAAATGTTTAACGGTCTTGGAATGAATATGGGGAACTTGTCTCTTCTTTCAAATGCTGAAACGCGTTCAATCAGTCCGGAAAACTTCACCGGAGAAAAAGGCAAGGGCGGAATGGCGTCCGAAGGTACTGGCTCCAACTGCGGAAGAGAACTCGGAATCGGATGGAAAATGTCGCCGAGTATCAGGATTAAAACAGGAGAAACATTCACTCTCGCGGATATCAAAGGGCCGGGAGCGATACAGCAGATATGGATGACGCCTTCGGGAAACTGGCGTTTCATGATACTGCGTTTTTACTGGGATGGACAGGAGCATCCATCGGTGGAATGTCCCATCGGGGACTTTTTTGCCTGCGGATGGGGAAAATTCGCACAACTCTCATCCCTGCCTGTTTGTGTAAATCCTGGAAGCGCTCTGAACTGTTATTGGGAGATGCCTTTCAAAAAAAGCTGCAAAATCACGATAAGCAATATTTCAGAGGAGGAAACCGGTCTTTATTATCAGATAAATTATACCCTGACGGATGTTCCCGAAGACGCCGCTTATTTTCACGCTCAGTTCAGGAGGGTAAATCCTCTGCCGTACAAGGAAGTATATACGATACTCGACGGAGTGAAAGGGAAGGGCCATTATGTCGGGACGCATATGTGCTGGGGAGTGAATAACAGCGGCTGGTGGGGCGAAGGCGAAATAAAGTTCTATATGGACGGTGATGAATACCCTACTATATGCGGTACCGGAACGGAAGATTATTTCTGCGGTTCGTACAACTTTGAGAACAAGCTCGAGAAAAAATATCAGGACTTTTCCACCCCTTACGCTGGAATGCCGCTTGTGATACGGCCTGACGGGCTTTATCAGTCGCAGACGCGTTTCAGCCTTTACCGCTGGCATATCGCTGATCCCATCAGATTCAGGGAGGATTTGAAAATCACAATCCAAGCCCTCGGTTGGCGCAGTGGACACCGTTACCTGCCGCTTCAGGATGATATCGCTTCCGTCGCTTTCTGGTATCAAAACCTGCCCGGAAGCAAATTTCCTGAATTGCCGGAAAAAGATTGCCTGGAAATAATTTAGCAGGCAGGCAGGCAGGTAGGGTACCTGCACTCCGGGAAAAAACTTTGTTTTTTCCGTACTGTTCCTCAACTTCGTTTGAAACAGGAAGAATAAAATTTTCTATAAATATTTGAAGACTGTCATGGCGAACAATATACTAAACAGATAAGGGAAAAATAATTAGGTTAACAACGGTAATCAGAAATGATATCATCTCTTGAGCTGGCGAGAATTTGCGGTGTTTCGCAGGGTACGGTTGATCGCGCTCTGCATAACAGAAAAGGCATCAGCGACGCAACTCGCGGAAAAATTCTTGAAACCGCTTCAAAATACGGCTATTGCCCTCACCCTGCCGCAAGAGAGATAATTACCGGTAAAAATATGACTGTTTCAGCGATTCTTCCCGCCATCAACAGTGTTTTTATAATGGATTTAATGGGTGAAATCAAGAAAAAGCTTGTTGAAAAAGGCTACCGGCTTATTTTTACAACTTTTGAAAATACCAACGAAATGCTTGAGCTGCTCGCTGACTTTTCTGCCAGGAGAAATTGTGCTTCCATAATTATGCCTCAGGAAGAAAATCTGACAATACCAGAACATCTCTCGACTGATATGAAAATAATTTCCCTCTTTAATCCGGCAAAGGGGAAAAATGTTTTCTTTTTAAGCCCCGATGAAAAAAAGACCGGACACGACGCTGTGGATTATCTGTTCAAAACAGGGCATAGAAAAATAATTCATCTTACTTATCCGCGTGAAAACTTCTATGCGGTCAGGATGCGGA
>MHBF01000179.1 GCA_001803225.1 Lentisphaerae bacterium GWF2_44_16
CACTTCAGCCTTAAAGATTTGAAAGGAGAGATTATCGCAGATTTTCCCGTTCAGACATTCAACGCGAGCGAAATGCAGGATATAACATTGACATTCCCTACCGAAAAAATTGCTCAGCAAGTCGTTTTACCTTGCCTTGAAATAGACTACAAAGGGAAAAAACTGACGTTTGAAGATGGTTTGCACTACGTGGATTTGAGGACAAGCTGGAACTGGGACTACAAATGGGTCAAACAGCCGTTGCGCGATTTGCTGAAACCTCTGAACGCGGAGTTTAAACTTTCATCAAAAGGAAATGACGGAACTGAAATTTTCGGCGCTTCAATTAAGACTGAAGAGCCTCTGGCTTATGTGGAAATCCTTGACAATGACGATGTGATATATTCTTTTGATCCCAAGAACGATTTTATCTGGAGGGAAAATCCGGAATACAAAGTAATCAGCATGGCATTTCAGTCATACAGTGAATATATGCTTAATGGAAGCGTTTCCGTGGAAAACGCGGACGCTAAATGGCTGCTTCCTGAAAGATTGACTCAAAAAGTATCAAACAATACGCTGAAATTTAATAAAACATCCGCGTTGAGACCCGTAAAAATACTTATTGCCATTCCTTCAGGCAGTGTGGAAAAAGCCATTATCAACGTAAATATGCCGGGGCTTTATACCGGAAAAATACCCGTCAGCAAAATTATGAAAAACCTGATATATGCGATACCGGGACCAAAGGGGTTTAATATCTCATTCAGCCGTTATATCCGCCAGTCGGAAATGCCCGGACACCTGAATACGAATGACGTGAATTTCAAGGTTGCCGCGATACCTGATCTGCCATTTTCCGTATTTCACATGCAGGCAATAGGCAAATCCGGCAAACTCTACCGCAGCAAACCTGTCCTGATGACTCATGAAACCGGGAAAAAATCATCCGTCGCCGTCTTTTCGAGTTCACAGAATTGCCCTGTCAAAATCAACGTTGACGCGGCAAGGGCTTCCGAATTGAATTACGTTTTCAATCCTGAACACGGTTCGGTGCTGATATGCGATGCCGGCCGTCCATTGTGGGGAATACTGGGCGGTTATGTTACCCTGGCTATAGAGAGAGGCCAGGATGGCAATGCCTTTATAAAAGGCGGAGCGACAAAAGAGCCTTATCCGAACAACGCAGTCAAAAGCGCTCCGGACTGGGTTGATATTGGAAACGGGAGTTATGCCTTGAAATTTGACGGTAAAGGCACTTATATAACTCTTCCGCAGGGGGTTATACCGCGCAGGGCTGGCTTCATTCTCACAATGGACATAAAACCTGAAAATCTTACAAAAAAACAGATATTGTTCGCAAACAGAGCCCATGTCCCCGGTTCAATGACGGTTTACATTGATAAAGGCGTCTTGAGGGCAAATTTTTTAAATGAAAACTTAACGGGCTATGATATTGATTCAAAAATGCAGCTCAAAGCAAATGAATGGTCAAAGATCAACATAATTTATGATCAGCAAAACTTGTGCTTCGTGGTAAACGGTAAAAAAAGCCCACTGTTCCCATGCAAAGGCCCGGGACTTTACGACACCCTGACCATAATCGGCGGATATGCTGATGCCTGGTTTGACGGATTAATTAAGGGCCTAATTATAAAGCATATAACAGAAAACTGAAAAATTTTACAAAATTGAGAACACTATTTTTCCCTCAGTTTAATTTTTTTAAAGGCTTCCCGCCAATAAAGCGTCATATATCCGTCATTAGAGATATTTCATTAGAAATTAAGCACTTAACTGAGAAGCTGTCTGGGATATATGACGTAGCTTTGACGGGCGATAATGGCGCTTTACCATGTATTATTATCTGTGAGGAAAAATTTTTACCGTCATTATTGAAAAAGCAGCTTCCGGAAGATTATAAGTTATTATGCCCCAAGCAGTCAGTGCTTTTATTCACATCTGAAAATCCCATTATCTGGATTGGAGGTAAAAATAGAAAATATCTTGAAGGTACTGTCAAATTCTTAACGGAAGTCATTGATATTCTTACACAAGGAACTTTGACGGCGGGTGACTTTCACATTCACACCCGTCATTCGGATGGCTTTGCCACTGAAAACAATGCCGTGCTTTTTGCCGTTCGCGCCAATCTGGATGTTATTGCCATCACCGACCACTATTCCATAAAAGGGGCAAAAGCCGTAAAAAAATCTTCGGGGGAAATATTTCCCGTAATATGCGGACAGGAAACATCAGACAGGAGCGGCAATCATATCCTCTTATATAATAATAACTTATCTCTTAAAAAACTTGCACCCTATAAGGTTGCCGCTCTCTGGGAAAAAGGCGTTATTGATATTGTTCTGGCGCATCCGAGCGATCCGGCATACTTTCAAGACGTTAAACGTCCGATAGGGCTTGAGGCTTTCAATTATATTTCAGGAGCGCCATTGGCAGGTATTCAATTTGCCGAAAAAATGCTTTCCAGAAAAATTGCACTTCCCGTTCTGGGAAATTCCGACGCTCATCTAGCCGAAGACATAGGGGCAGCAAGGACTTACATTTATTCTGAAACGGCATCCCCGGATTCTGTTTTGAAAAGTCTTTTCGATGGAAAAACTGTCGCCCGTTTCCAGGATTTTCTTGCAGGTGATCCCAAACTATTACCTGTTATCAAAAAACTCCTGTATTCTTCAAATCTTCTTGACGGAAAACTTCTGCCTTTGACAAAATCCGCTTTCTTTAATATGGCTGGGAAAAAATCAAAAGAAATCGTAATGGAAACAGAAAAGAAGCTTTCAGCCGGGCTCCTTGAAGTATCAACAAATAAAAAAACTTTAGTTTTTGTTGATGAGGAACCGCTTATTTATAGCAGTTCGGCACAGCAGAACGGCTTTATGCTTAAAAGTGGAAATAGCGCAAAAATTAAAATGGTAACTCAATGCAACTCAGATACAAAAGTAAAAATATTCCCTCCGAAAAGTACCTGGAAAAAATTGAAAAGAGTCAAACCCTCTTCGTCTTCAATCTTTTGCGACTGGGCAGAATGTGATTGTGCGGACACTGTTTTCAAACTGCCTCCGGATGCCCGGCATTGTCTCATAAGGACCGGAAAGATCTTTGAACGTATTCTTGAAATCAATGGAGAAAAAGAAAAACTGCTTTGTAATTCCGGCATGATCAAAAGTCTGAACAGCAGGCTGAAAAATGGAAAAAACACAGTTTCATTGCTAAATAGTGGAATGGCAGGTTTCAAATTTTTTGAGGGTATTGAACTGAAAAACTGGCAAATGCGTCTGCCGGGGAAAAACTGGGAGAACATCAAAGCCGCTTCAAACCTCCAATCCCTGGGAAAAGTTCCGAAAGACTTTTCAGGGAACATTTATTACCAGACAAAGGTTCCAGCGTTGAAATATCTTCCCACTTTGTATTTCAGTGCTTGTGATGGATATATTGAAATAATTTTTAACGGGAAAAGACTTCTGAGCAGGGGAAATGCCCACTGGGAGGACGATTTTTTTGTCGAACTGCCTGATAAAGGAGGAGGCCCTCTTATTGTGAAACTTGAAAACAGAACAGCCTTCTGCGGAATTACCGGCCCTGTATATGCGGGTATTGAAACGAATATTAAAAAACAACCTCTTACAGTGGATTATAAACAGGATGAAACGATAGTACTACTGACGCTCTCCGAACCCAGAGTAAGAGGCTTTTTGTCCGGAAAAAACGTCAAGCGCTTCGAATTTCTTGCCGGAGCGAAAACGGAGCCTCTTTACCTTCCCCCGGAACATTTATTTGAAACTCTGATTCTAAATTCATTCAATACCGGAAGATATTTTCCCGAATATTTACCGCTGTCTAAAGTACCCGAAACCCTTTTTCAAATTTAAAAAATAGGGATGAAAAATAAGTGGAATTCTGTTTTTTTGTTTTCCTTTTTATAACTCAGGAATCTCCACATGAATGAGAGTTTGAAAAGATCTTCTCCTGAATCATAACTGATGAATGGGAAAATGTCGTTAGAGGAATTCTTTCCGTCGCTCTCATAACGGTAAAAATATTCAAGTATGGAAAAACGGCTTTTGTCTCCTTCCGATTTCCAGCGGCTTAGATAAAAAAGAATATTACCCTCGGACTTGTTTCCCTCATTTTTATGTTTGAAAAAGGGAAAAAGAAGATATTCAGTCGAAGCGGTTTCGGTTGTGAATTTACAGTCCATAAGATAAAGGCCCTCGCCAAGTTCCTCATCAGAGTCTCCTTTGTAACAGTCATACTTTTTCAGTATTTCAGCGAGTTTGGCTTTTTTCTCTGCCATATTGATATTTTCATATTCAGGATGGAATTTTACAGTTCCTTTGTAACAGTCATATTTTTTCAGTATTTCAGCGAGTTTGGCTTTTTTCTCTGCCATATTGATATTTTCATGTTCAGGATGAAATTTTACAGTTCCAATTCCTGTATTGTATATTTCCCTTATGTCATCTCTTATAAGTTTATCATCAGTATTTATAGTCCTGATACGCTTCGACGAAAACCAGAAAAGAAAGGAGAAAAGTTTTTTGCTGTAAATAGTATCATTAAATGAAAGAGGGTATTTATTTTTATTGTATTCCTCATAGAAATCAAATAAGAACAAATTATATGATACTGAACTGAACTTTTTATTCTTATTGCCGCAGCATAAATCAAATTTCTGATAGATTGGAGAAGTGTAAGTTTTTCCATATGGATCATAGATTGGAATGGAACTTATTCTTTTGCCGGCAGAATCAGTCTTGTATCTGAAGATAATCGGCCCCAGAATTGAAAAGCCATCTTCGTTCAGGTTGAGAAAAGAAAACCTGTCATGATACGAAAAAAGCGGCCAGAAACCAAACTCATTATTGCCTTCTTTCATTTCTTTAAGATGAAACAATGGAAAAAGTATATCGTAATCCGAGGATTTTTCAGTTTCCGAGTAACCTGTCAAAAATACAGGCAGCAGTACTTTTTGTTTATCAGTATCTTTGCTGTAACAGTAAAAAGGAAGAAGGAAGTTGGAGTATTTATTTTCTCTTTGCCTTTGATAATACGGAAAAATGAAAAAGATATCATCTTTCTCTTTTTTAGAATTTTCAAAGTAAGTAAAAGGAAAAAGGAAAGTCCAGATTTGGGAGTTTTCATCGTTGTCATAGATGAAGAGAGGGCCGAGCAGACTGATCATGGAATATTCATTTTTTATTTTATCAAAACTAGTTCCGGCAAGAAGTGTCAGAAGCAATTTGCTGTTATTGTCGTTCATATACAGGTATAAGGGAAAGAACCAGCTCTTTTCGCCAGAGGCCAGGAACAGCGGCCAGAAACCGCCGGAGTCAAGTGAGCCGGAGTTGTAATTCATCCAGAAAGAAGCAAAACCATAACTATTGTTGATTGGTTCATCAGGATCTTCCGTGACTTTTCCAAAATTCCACCATAAAGGCCCGAAATAAGCGAAATCTTTCGAATAGTAAGAGAGCGGTAACACTAGAAAATACTCATCGTTCCATGCCGCCGGAAAAAGATAAGTGTAAGCATTTTTTCTGTGGTAAAAAAAAGGCAGAAAGCCTGTAGTCCTCGAATTCCAGTATGCGGTAAATACCCAGCCTTCAACTTTTTCAGGGTTCCACGCGCAGAGGGGGAACAATATGGAGTATTCCTGACCTTCCTTGTTGAAGAGCGGACGTATTGCCCAGCCGTGTTTGTCTATATCAGCCATAGGCCAGAGGATGGAAGTTTTGTCATTGACCATATAAAAAAGAGGCCATGTGTTTATGCGGCTTTCATCATAATTAAAATTACCGTTTTTCAGAGGAAGAGTAGTTTCCTCTCTGAGAGGCGAAACCCTCATCATGCGGTCGCTTGACGCGCATCCTGAAACAAAGACTGTCAAAACGGCAGTCAGAAAGAAAATATTGAAAGTCTTCATGCTTGATTCCCTTTTAACTTATTTCTGAATATATCATGACATTTATTTTAAAAACAGAAGATTGGAAACAAAATTCGATTTTTCAAATAAACATTGCGCTACCGCGTTTATTCAGGTATAATAACCCGGAACAATATTGAGCAGATGGGGGGTTTATGTCATACAGGTTTGTTTCAGAATATCTTGACGATGAAAGAGTGGCAGGGCGTGTATTTGATATATTCATGCCTGAAAAAGTAACACGCGACATTGCCTTGTTTTTCGTACATGGCGGAGGTTGGAGAGCGGGATCAAGAGCCGGCTATCATCAGATAATGAGGGCTTTCAATAAACTGGGTTTTATATGCGCTTCAACCGATTACCGCCTTTCGGGTGTGAATATTTTTGAGCAGATTATGGATATACGTCATGGCTATGACGCTTTCTGCGCGTTTCTTGAAAGTGAAAAAAAACCTTTGAAAATATTCACTCACGGTTCATCTGCCGGAGCGCATTTGACTGCGCTGCTTTCTTTCGCGGCCCCGGGTGAATGTGGAGAGCCGCTTGAATATAAAGGTTATAAGTACCGCCGTGCTAAATGGGAAAAACCAATAGGAACAGCTTTGCAGGCAACGCCTGTTTACTTCAGGCCGTGGGAGGATATTTTTCCAATAATATGGGCGTCAATGCAGGACATTGTCGGTGTGCCTTATGAAAAAAATCCCGAACTTTACCGGAAGGTGGAGCCTTTCAATTATATTTCAGAGGAAACATGCCCCGTCTTTTTTCTCGAAGCGGAAGACGAACACATGTTCCCGTATGAATATATTGTTCAATTCGCAGAAAAGATGAAATCGCTGGGAAGGCGCGCCGAATACAGGACTTATACAAAGGCTGAACACGGTTTCTTTTATGACGTAACCCGCAGACAGCAGAAAGAGGCTTTTGAAGATATCCTGAATTTCATAAATTCGCTGGAAAAATAAAAAAAAGGGACTCAAATTTTAAAAATCAACATTTTCCCGAGAAGAAATTTCTATACTCTGGCACGTTATATACTGCTTCTTGTAGTGGCGATATGCGGGATTCTTTTTCTCTATTCGGCGGATGGCTCAAAACTGCTTATTGAATTGTATCTTACTGATGAACCTCATATCATTAAAGTTTCCATAATAGGAGATACCGGCGAACTCCAGAAAATCCTCAATTCGGGAGTTGACGCAAATACGCAGAACGCGAATATGTGGACTTCCCTGCATTTCGCCGCGTTCAGAGGCAAAATCGAAATTGCCAAAATGCTGTTGGAAAATAAAGCGGATGTTAACCTCAGAAATCACCGTAAATGGACACCCCTCCACTGGGCCGCTTCAAACGGACATTTGGATATGGTACGGCTTCTTGTTGAACACGGCGCCGAAATCAACGCAAGAACGGAGGACGGCTCAACACCGCTCCATTGGGCGACTTTTGAAGGCCATATCGGAATAGTCGCTTATCTTATAGAAAAAAACGCGAATATCAATGCTGAAAACAGAAGCGGCTCAACGCCTCTTGACCTGGCCGCCACCGAAGGACGTGTTGAAATAAGCATTCTGCTTCTGAAAAACGGCGCCGATGTGGAAGGCGGGAAAAAAGATATATGGAACAATCAGAAAATGGCCCGTAGACTGAAAGCTAAAATAGGAGATATAGCGACCCCTCTTTACCATGCCGCCGCCACAGGCCACCTGGAAATAACCCGTCTGCTTCTGGAAAATAAAGCCGATGTAAACGCGAGAGGCAGGTATATGAGAACCCCTCTGCATGCCGCGGCCCTTCACGGCTATGCCGATATAGTCTGTCTGCTTCTGAAAAATAAAGCCGATGCAAACGCGATAACAATAAATAATGAAACTGTTTATTCCATTGCCAAATCCGATGAAATCAGAAAACTGCTGAAAAAATAGGATTACTTATTTTCAGCCTTTGCGGAACAGTAAACTACTATTGCTTTCGCGTATTTGCAGTCCGGGGCAAGAATCGCTGTATGGGGCATATTAGCGGAAAGATAGAGAGTATCGTTTTTTTTGAGCTTGAGGCAATTAGACATTTCGCCTATGTGAAAGTTAATTCTGCCTTCGAGAAGAACGTAAAATTCATCGGCGTCATGCATCATCATTTCACGCATTTTATCCGAAGGAGAATATTCCAATATGAAAGGGTCCATTACTCTGTCTATTTTCTTGAAAGCCAGCGAAAAATATTTGATCTTGTATTCCGGACTGTCGTTCCTGATTATTTCCTCTCCGTTCAAAATGTTTCCCTGAAGATATTGGGGGGATTTCAATTCGTCCTCGAAAAAAGCCTTTACAGGCACGCCAAGTTCCTTCGCTATTTTTGAGAGCGCGCTCAGTGACGGATTTACCCTGAAGTTCTCAAGCCGGGAAATGTAGCCTTTTGTAAAACCTGTTTTCACCGCGAGCTGTTCCAGCGTCATATTCTGCTGAAGGCGTACTTTCCTTATGCTTTCGGCTATATTTGAAAGATTCATAAAATCCAAACCCCTGATTTGTTATTAAGATAGTTTCATAATACGCAAAATAAAAGTAAACAAAATTTTTTAGAAACTTATTGACAAAAAAGCCCGTATCATATATAATTTACCATAATGAAACTTTTGATGCAACAAAGGAATGAAAAAAATATGAAATTCATAGCTCACAGAGGCTATTCAGCAAAATGGACGGAAAATACAATACCCGCTTTCAAGGCTGTCCTTGAAAACAGATTTTTCCCTGAAAACATCGTCGGCATTGAGTTGGATATTCAGCTGACGGCGGACGAAAAGATGATTGTGTTTCATGATATTGCCATCGAAAAAACACCCATGGCGCAGATTGATTATAAAACGCTTTGCGGTAAAATGGCTCCGCGTAAAATTCCTTTATTCGAAGACGTGCTGGACTTCATCGCGCACAGTACCGCGCTTTATGTGGAAATAAAGGACGGCGCTTATAATAAAAATATTCTTATCAGCGCTCTGAATGAACTTCTGAAGAAATATAAACCGGCAAATGATATAATAATCCACAGTTTCAGTGTGGAGATAATGAAAAAAGCTCTGAAAGAATCCTCTTTTCCCGGTGTTGAATTTGGCTTTCTTTGCAGCAACCCTGAAAGTATAGTTTCGGCCGGTGAAGATTTTATTGCAGGAATGAATTATTTCCATCCGCAGGCAAAATTTCTGCTTGAGAATGAAGACATTTTCCTGAAATACGGCAAAACACTGAACAATGTCTGGACCGTAAATGATATTGACACACTGAATAAACTGAAAAATTCAAAATGTGCTCATCTCATCAAAGCAATCACGACTGATGATCTGGAACTGATAGGAAAATAAAAAAGCTATGAAGAAAAATAATTTTTTGAATAACGGAATTACAGCGCACAGGGGAAATTCTTCGGCCTACCCCGAAAACACAATTGCGCCTTTTGAAAGCACGCTTGAATGGATAGGATTTAACGACGGTGCCCTGAAACTCATGGCGGCAGTGAAAACTGGTTTATTTCAGATGTTACATGGGAGCGCCGGAGATTAAGGCATAATGGCGGGGCTAATATTCTTTACTGTGATGGTCATATCGAAAGAAAAACTGAGAGTAATCTGACATTCGATATCTTTCTGGCAAGATAAATTCATTTCATCGCCATCTTCTTTTCTGAAATTCTTGACAAAGAAGTAAAAGCAGGGCAGAATATATGATTCTTTTAAAAAAACAGGAAAGACATTTTATGAATATTCCGTCTGTATGGGGAGAACCGTTTAAAGATTTTCTTTCAAATAAGCTACGCGCGGAAGCGGCCGCTAAATTCAGAATTCATCAACTGCCGACAGAAAAAAAAGCATGGGAAACCAGAAAGAAAAAACTTCTTCAGCAAATATGGGAAAAACTGGGAGTTTTCATAGATCATAAGCTTGACCTTGACTATAAGGAAACGGCTTCTATAAAAATGGACGGCTATGTCATAAAAAATATCCGTTACCAAAGCCGTCCGGGAATATATGTTACGGGAAATCTGTACATACCCGATGGCAGGAAACCTTTTCCGGCGGTCGTGAACATGCACGGGCACTGGAGCCAGGGCCGTCTTGCCGAAAGGGTTCAGTCCAGGGGGCATTCACTGGCGAAAAACGGATATGTCTGTATTTCCGTGGACGCATGGGGTTCGGGAGAAAGAAGCACTGAACATGGTAAATTCGAATATCACGGCGGAAACTTGGGCTCGTCTCTCATGAATCTGGGCGAGACTCTTATGGGCGGACAGGTGGTGGATAATATGCGCGCGGTAGATTTGCTCTGTTCATTTGATTTTGTCGATAAAAAAAGGATCGGCGCAACAGGCGCTAGCGGCGGAGGCAATCAGACCATGTGGCTTACGGCCCTCGACGAAAGAATAGTTGCCTCCATGCCGGTAGTCAGCGTGGGTTCTTTCGAATCATACGTGATGAGGCAGAATTGTGTATGTGAACTCCTGCCTGACGGGCTTACATTCACGGAGGAATCCGGAGTGCTGGCGCTTCTTGCTCCAAGGGCTTTCAAAATATGCAATTGCCTCCATGATACCAATCCGACATTTTTTGTTACCGAAATGCTCAGAAGCTTCAAGGAAACTCAGAAGATATATAAAGCGTTGAATGCTTATGACAAATTTACTTATCAGGCATTTAATCTTCCTCACGGTTATTGGCCGGAGATACGTGAGGCCATGCTTGGCTGGTTTGATTTACACCTCAAAGGAAAAGGCAACGGCCTGCCAAAGCAGGAAATACCCTTTGAAACATTGCCCGAAGAAAAAGTTATGGTTTTCAAAAAGGGCAAACGCGATAAGTCTTTCATGTCCATATCCGAATATTGCCGCAAAAAAGGCGGAAGTTTGAGAAAAGATTTTCTTGCGAAAAAGTCATTTAATCTTAAAGATAAAACTGAAGAATTGAAAAATATACTCAGGATTTCCGAATGGCTCGAAACGGAAAAAGTACATGAATACTCTCAGAAAGGCATCTGGAGAAAATTCGCGCTTGAAACTTCCGGTGGAGAAATGCTTCCGGTACTTGTCGCCGAACCTCAAAAGAAAGTTTCTGAATTTGTAATATTCGCGCATCCTTACGGTAAAGAAAAAGTTTGTATTGAAGCTGTAAACGAGGCGCTGAAACAGGAAAAAGGCGTTCTTCTGACTGACCTCTGGGGTTCCGGGGAAACGCATGAAGAGACGATACCCAATTACCATGTTCTTTCCAGAGGGGCCTTATGGCTGGGCAAATCCATGCAGGGAGAGTGGGCAAAACAGCTTGAACTTCTCTGCCGTTTTGTTTCAACGCATTTCAACGTCTCAAAAATATCGATTCATGCTTACAGGGAAACAGGCGTCGCGGCATTGTTACTGAATGCCGTAAAGAATCTCAGCGGGGAAATAACCCTTGAAGAAAGCCCTGTCTCATATCTTTTCAACAAGACTGTTCCGCCGGACTTTTTCTCAATGGCGTTTCATCTGCCGGGGATGATGAAGTGGGGGGATATTTCCCTTGCCGCAGCGATGAGCAACGCGAAGATTAAATTTATCAAACCTGTTCTTTCAGACGGAGAAAAACTTTCCGCAAAAGACCTGAAAACATGGCAGAACGAATTCATTCAAGTTGCCGCAAAATGCAGGAGTAAATCCAAAACAGTATTCGCCTGATCAATTCCAGACGCAGATTATGGTGATATTGTCTTCCCCGCCGCCTCTCAGAGAGGAATTCAGGAGCCTGTGGACGCTTTCATAAGGAGTGGCTGATTCGGACATCATACCTTGAATGGTGTTGTCTTCAACGTGATTGGTTAAACCGTCAGTGCATAAGAGGTAACGGTCTCCGGGCTGTCTTTCAAAGGTATTCACCTCAGGGGCCATTTCCAGTACCGGGCCGACGGATTTTGAGATGATGTGAGCGAAAGGATGATAGGGGGCTTCTTCGGGTTTGATTATATTTTTTCTTACGAGTTCGGCGACGAAGCTGTGGTCGTCTGTAAGCTGTTCAAGTTTGCCGCTCCTCAGTCTGTAGAAACGGCTGTCTCCGGCATGTGCCACTATAACTTTATCTTTGAAAAAGATGCTGGCGACGACTGTAGTCCCCATGGGATGCTGTATCTGATACATATTATTAAGATTGTAAATGATGCTGTTGGCCTTGATTATTTCAGAGGATAGAAAATCACTCAGTTCCTTTTCAGTGGAATTTTCACTGAACTGAGAGTTCCTCCAGGAGTTGAGAACTATTCTTGTGCAGAGAGTGCTGGCGATGTTTCCGCTTTCATGTCCTCCTATGCCGTCGGCCAGCAGGGCGAAAGAGGCCGGACAGTCATTTCCTGTATAGTAGGCGAAACAGTCTTCATTGAGCATCCTGACAAGGCCGACATGGGAATCCGCGGCTATCTTATCCGGATCTATCCTGGACATAATGCTGGTATTTTCAGGGTTTTGCTGCATTAAATTACGTTTATTCTTCAATGATTTAAAATAAAACCGGTACAAGAATACCGAAACTCACGGCAATACACTTACAACTTAAATGAAAAAAAATCAAGCCCTCACGGAAATGCTTTTGAAATCTTGAAACAATCAGCTATAGTTTTAATCTTTTGCGCTCTTTGTTTAAGTTTTGTTAAAAAATTAAAAGTTTTAAGAAACACGGAGATAAAGATGAAATTTGAAATTGGCAAAATCAGAAATTTTGCCGTTGCCGGACACAGCGGCAGCGGAAAAACCTCACTTTGTGACCTTATGCTGTTCAAGTCAGGCGCTGTTGAAAGACTTGGAAGCGTCATGCAGAAAACAAGCGTTTCGGACTACACCGTTGACGAACAGGAAAAGCAGAGCAGCATACACGCTACGGCACTCAACTGTAAATGGAAAGGAACAGATTTCTTTTTCATCGATACTCCGGGATATGGCGAATTTATAGGGGAAACTATTTCCGCTCTGAACGCCGCTGAAAACACGCTCATAGTAGTGGATGGCGCCAATGGATTGGCCATCGGCAGCACAAGGGCATGGAAGCTTTCCAGGGAATTAAATCTCCCGCGTTTCATTTTCATCAACAAACTTGACGGAGAAATGGCCGATTTCAATAAGATATTGACTCAGGTTCAGGACGCGTTTGGAAAGACGGCATGTGTCCCTCTTACGATACCAGTAGGCCAGGGCAAAGACCTGAAAGGCGTAATAAATGTCATAAAAGACGGCGCTTCGGAAGAAGCAAAAAACTACCGCGAAAAGCTGATGGATGCCATAGCGGAATCAGATGAAGAACTCATGATGCGTTATCTTGACGGGCAGAAATTCAGCGATGAGGAAATATCCGCTGGACTCCATAAGGCCATACGTACGGGAAGCCTCGTGCCTGTATTTGCCGGTTCAGTTGAAAAAGATATCGGGATAACTGAGTTGATGGACAGCGTGTCAGGTCTTTTCCTGCAGCCGATGTCTTCAGGCAAAATCAAGCTCAAAGACGATAAAGAGTTTGAACCTAAAGCAGATGGCGACGGCGTGGCCCTTGTCTTTAAATCCGTGATAGATCCCTTTATCGGACAGATGACGTTTTTCCATGTCATCAGCGGTACTTTCAAATCCGATTCGGAAGTTTATAACGTTACTACCAATACAAAGGAACGTTTTGGCCCGATAATGATTGTAAACGGGAAAAACGAAGTGGCCGCGGAAGAAGTCTGCGCCGGCTGCATAGCGGCAATTGCCAAACTCAAAAGCACCAAGGTCAGCAATACATTGTGCACATCGCACTCAGCGATACAGCTTCCGCCGATTAAATTTCCCAATACCGTAATGTCTTACGCGGTTACCGCGGTAAAGAGCGGGGAGGAAGAAAAAATATCTTCCGGCCTTCATAAAATCGCCGAAAGCGATCCGACAGTTAAAACAGAACGTCATCCGGAAACCCATGAGCTTCTGCTTTCAGGTATGGGCGACCAGCACCTGAATATTGTCGTTAAAAAACTCAAGGAAACAGGCAAAGTCGAAGTAAACCTTGCCAGTCCGAAAATTCCTTACAGAGAAACCATTACCGCCAGCGGTGAAGGTCATTACAGGCACAAAAAGCAGTCCGGGGGACATGGGCAGTTCGGTGAAGTTTACATCAGAATTTTCCCGAATGAACCAGGTTATGAATTTTCCAACGACGTAGTAGGGGGGAGCATACCAAGGAACTTTATACCGGCTGTCGAAAAAGGCGTCGTGGAGGCAATGATTAACGGACCGCTCGCCGGATGTACCGTGGAAAGAATCAAAGTTTCCGTATATGACGGAAAACACCATCCCGTCGACTCTTCGGAAATGTCATTTAAGATAGCCGCCAGAATGGCGTTCCGCGATGCCATGAGCAAAGCGAAACCCGTCCTTCTAGAACCTATAATGACAGTGAAAATAATGGTACCCGATGAATATATGGGCGATATAACAGGCGACTTAAATCACAAGCGCGGACGCATTCTCGGCATGAGCGCCGAAGAAGGCCTCCAGGTGGTTACAGCGGAAGTACCTCTCTCTGAAATGGCCCGTTATGCCACGGAATTGAGAAGCATGACGCAGGGAAGAGGCTCTTTTGAGATGGAATTCACACGCCATGAAATAGTACCCGTAAATGTGGCGAACGGCATCATTGCCAATTTCAAGCAGAATCAGGATGAAGAAGCTTAATGCCTTGCATTTATGCGATAAGGTATTATTTTAGCAATCCGTTTCGGGTTTTCCGGAAGGTGGAAAGCCCTTAAAAAAGAAACTGAATTAACAGAACAAACAAAACAACAGAAGATTTTATTATGGCATCAGAACAGACAAACAATCAGGAAGCCCCCAAATTCGAAAGCTATGTGGACCTCAGCAACCTTCCTTCAATGGAAGAGCTCCTCAAAAAGGAAACAAAAAACAGCTTTGTGGAAGGCTCCATCATCAAGGGCATCGTAGTCGAGAAAAGAAGTGACGGAGCGCTTGTGGATATAGGTTACAAGGCGGAAGGCTTCGTAGCGGCTTCGGAATTCAAGGATTGGGATGATATAAAAGTAAATGACCCTATTGATGTTTTCCTTGACCAGATTGAAAACGAAAACAGCATGCCTGAAATAAGCCTTCAGAAAGCTCACTTCCTGAAGTCATGGGGCAAAATAACATCCGAATACGGTGAAGGCAGCATCATTAAAGGCTTCATGAAACACCGCGTCAAAGGCGGAATTATAGTCGATCTTAACGGCATTGAAGCATTCCTGCCGGGTTCCCAGCTCGATATAGGCCCCGTAAAAAATATGGATGAATTCCTCGGCAAAGAATATGATCTTAAAATACTTAAAATAAATCAGGAACGCAGAAATATAGTGGTTTCGCGCCGTGAACTTCTCGAAGAATCCCGTAAGGACAAGCGCGCCACATTGCTCAATGACATGCAGGTTGAACAGGTACGCAAGGGCCTGGTCAAAAATATCACCGACTTCGGCGCGTTTATTGACCTCGGCGGCGTTGACGGCCTCCTTCATATCACCGATATGTCCTGGGGCAGGATATCTCATCCTTCCGAAATGCTTGAAATAGGCCAGGAAATCGATGTGATGATACTTGATATCGATTATGAAAAAGAACGCGTCTCCCTCGGACTCAAACAGAAATCCGAAAATCCGTGGCAGGATGTCGAAGGCAAATATCCCGTCGGCACAACCGTCAAGGGCCGCGTAGTTAATATCATGCCTTACGGTGCGTTTATCGAAATCGAAAACGGTGTCGAAGGCCTTATCCATGTCTCTGAAATGTCATGGACTAAGCGCATCACAAAAGCAGGCGAAATTCTCAGCGTAGGCGAAGAAGTCGAAGCCGTTGTTTTGGATATCGAAAAAGACAGCAAGAAAATTTCTCTCGGCCTCCGTCAGAAAACACGCAATCCGTGGGAAGTGCTCGCTGAAAAATATCCGCCCGGAAGCAAGATCAAGGGTAAAGTCAGAAACATGACCAGCTATGGCGCCTTTGTCGAGATCGAAAACGACATAGACGGCATGATCCATGTGTCTGATATGTCATGGACACGCAAAATCAACAATCCCAATGAACTGCTCAAAGTCGGCGAAGAAGTCGAAGCGGTCATACTGGATATCGATCCTCAGCAGCAGCGCATATCCCTCGGTCTCAAACAGATTGAAGATGACCCATGGGCAAAAATCGATGAGCTGTACAAAATCGGCGATGTCGTCAAAGGTAAGGTTACCAAAATTACCGCTTTCGGCGCTTTCATCGAACTTTCACATAAAATTGACGGCCTTATCCACATTTCCCAGATAAGCAAGGATCACGTCGAAAAAGTCAAAGACGTCCTTACTCTCGGGGATGAAATCGAGGCCAGAGTAATCAAGATTGATAAGGAAGAACGCAGAATAGGCCTCAGCATAAAGGCGCTTAAGGAAGACTTCTCGGAAGCCGACCTCAAGGCCGCAGGCGAGGAAGTAACTGCCGCTCTGCGTCCCGGCGAAGCCATGGTGGACATGGGCGAAGTCATCGGTTCTTCCCTTGAAAGCCTTGATGTAATGCAGAACAAAAACGAATAAATACGTTTCAGAAAAATGCCGGCATTGCCCGGCATTTTTTTTATCGTAATTTTATTTTTTTGTGCTAGATTAGCAGGGTCAGTCAATTAAACAGAAACCAAATTGAGAACAGCAGTTATGGACATCAACAAAGATAATGAACAGTTGTTTTTCGATTTTTCAGGAAATAAAACTACTGAAAGCAAAGACGCTATAAAAAGCTTTGAGCTTAAAAGGGCAGTTATGGGATGGCTCATTCCCCAGTCTCCTTCCGGCCTTGCCGTCGGTGTTCCTACCAGAATATCCAAATTCAAGGCTGATATAGCCGCGTTCTGGTCTATTCCGAAAAGAAATTTAATGAAGCCTGAAAAAACTGTTATTATTGAAGTACGCCATGATCGGGAAAACTGTTGGCCTGAATGTTCCCACAAAGAGGAATTGCTTCCCAAGCTTAAGGAAATGAAAGAATTTAAAAAGTCTCTGGAAGAAAAAATATGCAGGGAAGAGCCTCACCTTAAAGATACTGACAACCTTTTTGACGAATATGAAAGCTGGGATTTTACGAACTCGAAAAACAAAGACTACCATAAATGTTGCCGCCAGATAGATGAAACAGAACATGCTTTGTATAACGGCAGCAGGTTTGAACAGATACGCAGAGCTAATACGGCCGATTACCTTTATCTTGCCGTGCCTTCCGGAGCAGTGCATCAGCATGAACTCGCGGACGGCTGGGGGCTTCTTTACATCGAAAAAGATATGAGCGTAAAACTCGTAAAGGGGCCTGACAGATGGACTTGTCCGGAAGAAAATAAGCTTCATCTTATCCAGAATATAGCGATATCTTCCAGTAAATGTGTTCTTTTTGCCAACGGTATCAGGGAAGACGCGAACGGTTCCGTATTCTTTACTCCCATCCCGAGAAAACGCAGAGGGGTGATAAGGATTGAGAAATAAGCTTGTCAAAAAAGCGCAGAGATCCATAAGATACATACTGGAGGCCGCGTCTGTATATGTCTGCTACCGTCTGATAAGGGCGCTTCCGCGTCGAGTTAATTTTTCCATTGCCTCCTTTTGCGGCTTTCTCATGTATTCAAATCCTTTTTTCAGGAAGCTTGTCAAAGCAAACCTGAAAATTGTTTTTCCTGAAAAAACTGAACGTGAGATAGGGCTGATTGCCAGAAAAAGTTTTACAAACCTGATTTTGTCCTTCCTCGAGCTCGCGTATTTTACAGGGCGTCCTGAAACAGTCAAAAAATACGTTTACCTTCCCGATAGAATCAACAAAGAAATAAACGATTTCCATAAACAGGGAAAAGGATTTATTTTTGTGACCCCTCACCTGGGTAACTGGGAAATAGCCGGAATGATGTTTGCCAATTTTTTTTCAAATATACCTTTTGCGGTAGTTGCAAGGGTTTTTCCAAATCCTTACTTGAACAAGATACTTGACCTGGGAAGGCTTTCTCACGGGAACAAGGTTATTTCTGCCAAAGGCGCTATAAAGGGAATGGTGCAGGCGCTGAAAGAAGGATATTTCATGGCCACCCTGATAGATCAGAATACCCGTGTGAGGGATGGAGGTATTTTTGTAAACTTTCTGGGCCTTCCGGTGCCGAGCAGCAGGGCCCCGGCGATGTTTGCCAGAAAGATGAATGTTCCCGTAGGTGTAGGGGGATGTGTCAGGCATGGGCTTAAATATGAAGTCATTTTCGAGTTTGTTCACAAAAAAATAGAAGATTATAAAGATGATACCGAATTAATTCAGGATTTGCTGAAAATTACAGAATCCTACATAAGAAAATATCCGGAACAGTATCTGTGGTTTTATAAACGTTTCCAGCATATTCCAATGGATGCTTCAGAGGATTTAATCAAAAAATACCCCTATTACGCCAGCATTCCTAACGAGAAATTCTATAGGAAAAAGGGTGGCGACTCTTAACAGAGTCTCTTGGCTTTGTCAGAAGACCTGATTGCCTCTGTTGCCAGACACATAATCGCTGAGGTGTCTGATTTTTATCTCATCTTCCTCATGAAGTGCTTCAATAATATGGCGGTTGGAAAGAAGCGCCACGACTTTTGAATTTTCGAGTACGGGAATATGCCTTATTTTCTTGTTGGTCATAACTCTCATCACATAATCGACGTCATCGTTTATATCAGCCACAATAAGGTCTTTTGTCATTATTTCACTGACTTTGAGATTTCTGGTATCGCCGTTGTCCGTACAGAGACGCCTGACTATATCACGTTCGGAAACAATACCGATATATTTCATGGGGTTGCAGCCGGGTTCATGTATCAGGAGTGCGCCGGCATTGCATTCCACCAGCTTTTTGGCTGTATCAAGAACAGTCGCGTTTGCCGGGACAGTATATATTCTGTTATAACGGTTTTTAATAAAAACTATTTTTGAAAGTTTCATTTCATCGCTCTCTTTTTAAAGTTGTTTTCTATAAGCAAATTACCTGTCCAATCCCTGATAATATTATACCACTTAAATAAAATGAAAACAAAAAAAAAATCAGTTATTTTCGACAAAAAAGTTTTCAGAATATAATATATATAGCAGGTATTTTAAGAATATTTTGATAATGGGTACAAAAAGTATCCAAAAAATTAAGGTTTTTTAGAACAGTAGAGTTTTTATTTATACTCGGCGAATGTGAATTCGAGTTCTATTTTTTCGTATGCGGGTTTAGGGAGATTGTTTTTGCAGTCCTCGTTGTAGATTTTTGACCTTATTATCAGGGCTACAGGCTTTTTGCCTGAATTTTCACGTATCAGCTTGTTCAGTTCCTCAACCGAAATAAAGCGGTGCTTGGAATCCTTGTAGCTGAAACCATACTCGAGTTCGCCCTTTTCCATCACCAGATAAACATCATCACGTTTGTAATACCAATTTACGGCGCCGATAATGCTTTTGTAGGAGACTATAATGGTATCTTTGTTTATCATCGGAGCATGGCGCATAAGGAAATCACCGGGAGCTTTTCTTTCCTTTACCTGATCAGGAAGAATGAAATGGGAAACAAACATCAGCACAAAAGGCGCGGCACAGAAAAGAGCGAGCTTTTTCCTGTAATCAGATGCCTTGAATGAAAGAAAAAGCAGGGAACCCCATGACCAGAAAGCAATAACGCCGACAATCCATTTCCATGTTTCGGCCTTGCTGAAAGCGGTTACGGGAAAACCCGTTGACTGGTTTATCAGGAAAAGCAGACCGCCTATGCCGAAAATTGATGCCATTATAATAGCCGTGACGTCAAAAGTCTTTCTGAAACCACCCTCGAAATATCTTACAAGCCAGCCTGAAAACAGTATTGAGAGCGGCGCGAAACATGGCAGTATGTATGTAGCCAGCTTGCCGTTTGACGCAGAAAAAAAGAGGAAGCCTAAAATAAACCAGCATAGAAGATAACGGGTAAAAGCATCCTTTAAATCACTTTTGCGGAACCCCATGAAGGCGGCAGGTAAAAGAAATGTCCACGGAAGCGCCCCGAGCAGAAGCACAGGAACAAAAAACCAGAAAGGCTCAGGATGTTGAAATTCATTGCTGCTGTCGATAAAACGCTTTATATGTTCGACCCATACAAAGTAATTCCAAAAATCGCTTTCCCTGAAATGCACGCTGATGCACCATGGCAGAGAAACCACAAGCACCATTATCAGAGGCAGCCAGGGAAGACGGAAAAGCAGTTTCCAGCGTTTCTCCCATAAAAGAAACGGAACAATGGTCGCCACCGGCAGGACAAACGCCAGAAAACCTTTCGTCAGGAAAGCCAGGCCGCAGAATATCCCGAAAAGGCATAGAAATACAAATCTTTTGTATCTGACCTCAGAATAAGCATAGTAAAATGAGAAAAGCGCGGCATTCAAAAACATTGTAAGCATACTGTCCATGACATTAAAAGTGCCTACAAAAAAGACTTCCTGACAGGTCAGAAAAATGGCGGCGGCAAGAACTCCCTGAGTCTGAGACTTCCTGAACTTGGCGGCGGCAAAAAATATCAGAAGCGCCGAAATACCTACGGAAAGAGCGGAAGGAAAACGCATGGCAAATTCGTTCTGCCCGAATATCTTCATGGATACGGCATTAGCCCAGTAAGCCAATACGGGTTTCTCAAAATATCTGAGCCCGTTGAAATGAGGAACTGTCCAATCACCGGACTGGAGTATTTCCCTGGGAATTTCAGCATAACGGGTTTCATCAGGTATTATAGCGGGCCTGTAGCCGAGCGGCAGAACATATATAACGATAAACAGGATTATCGCGGTAAATAAAAATTTTTTCAAATCGGGAACTTCCTTTCTACAAATCAAAAGAACGTAAAATTAGTTTGCCAACGGAAAAAATCCAGTTCCTTTTATCCGAATACTATGAAATAGAGTTTTACGAGTACCATTATCAGCACTGTGAGAAGTATAAACGAGAAATATTTTCTCACAGACCTGCCGGAAAGTTTTCTAGCTATGTTCGTACCGACAGACGTCCCGAAAAAGGAACCGAAAATCAAAGGCAACGCTATTCCATAGTCTATATTCTTGTCAATTCCATGTCCCAGAGATGAAAAAACACCCGCCGCGAATACTGTTATCAGGCTTGTACGTACAGCGTATTTTGTCTTCTGGCCCACCAGATAATAGAGTATAGGCATCATTATCACGCCTCCGCCGATACCCAGAAGCCCGCTTATAAAACCTGTGAAAACCCCGAGAATCACCAGCACGGTAATGCTGAAAGCGCCTGAAGGAATGGAACGGAACTTCATAACAGGAGGTATTTGAAGAAAGGATAAAAAACCTGTATGGTCCTCTTCATCCTCCCTCCGGCTTACTTTTTTGAGAAAAAAGTTGTCTATGATCAGCCATGCCGAGACAAAAGTTATAAAGACGGCAAATATCGAAAGGAGTATGATCTCTGAAGCCGGAATGCTTCTCGAAAAGACTGCAATCATGCCCATTTTTTTTGTAAGCCTTACGCAATATGTGCCTAAAAACGTTCCCGGAAAAATTCCGGCCGCCATCAGCAAACCAACCCTCATACCTATGAATTCCCTGTCCATCTGCCGGCAAAGGGCAAAAAAGGAAGCCCCGGCAATCTGGAGGGAACTTGTGCCTACGGCAATCTGCATGGGCAGTCTCATGAATATGTTCAGAGCAGGAGTTATTATGAAGCCGCCTCCGGCCCCGAAAATACTCGTCAGTATGCCAACACCAAATCCAAGAAAGGCGCTCACAATAAGAGAGATGTAATTTTCAAAAATATGACTCAAAAAGGTTGTACCTTAAAAAATAACGTAATTCATATAAAGAAAAGCTGTATTTCAATTTAGACAATAGTAAATTAAAATCAAGAAACAATCAGGAATAAGACTAGATTTATGAATATATCGGTAATATGTATTGGAGATGAACTGCTCAAGGGAGCTACTGTAAATACAAACCTGGCCTTTATAGGCAATGAACTGCTTTCCATAGGCATAATTCCCTTCAACTCAATGACAGTGCCAGACGAAAAAAACGCCCTGACAGGAGCGCTTGATTATCTTACGCCCCTTTCCGACGTGATTATTACCGTCGGAGGACTCGGCCCGACAGCGGACGATATCACAAAAAACGTAATCGCCGGATATTTCAAACGCTGTTTCAGGAAAGATGAAAAGGCCGCGGAAAATATCATCGACAGATGGAACAGGTTCGGCCGCAGAGTCGCCTCTGAAACCCTAATGTCCCAAGCCCTCGTACCTGAAGGCGCGGAAGTCATTTACAACAAGGTCGGCACCGCCCCGGGCATATGGATGGAAACGGAAAAAGATAAACTCCTGATAATGCTTCCCGGTCCTCCGGTTGAACTAAAACCTATGGTTTCAGATTTTGTGGTCCCGCGCCTGAAGGAAAAACTTAAGGTCAAACTCCATACTGAACTCTTTCATGTGGTCGGACTGCCCGAATCACTTGTGGAAGGAAAAATGCTGCCAGTCATTTCTGAAATGAAGGATTTGTCCGTGGCTTACTGCGCCTCCCCCGGTGAAGTCAGGGTTTTTCTCACAAGCCTGAATAAAGACACGATTGAAAAAATGTCCGCCGAAATGAAGAGAATTTTCCCCGAGAATATTCTTCTGTCCGCTCATAATTCACTTGTTGAGGAAATATCACAGTTGCTCAGAAAAAATAAGTTGACGGCAGCGACGGCGGAATCATGCACCGGCGGAATGATAGCCGCGGCAATAACGGAACTCCCCGGTTCCTCGGATATTTTCAAAGGTTCGATTGTCGCGTACAGCAACGAAGTCAAGGAAAATATACTCGGCGTCAGGCATGAAACTCTGGAAAAGTACGGCGCTGTAAGCTCCGAATGCGCTTCGGAAATGCTTGATAATGTGTGTGATAAATCCAACACTGAAACAGGCATCGCAGTTACAGGCATAGCCGGGCCCGGAGGAGGAGGACAGAAACCAGTGGGACTGGTTTATATAGCCGTGAGATTCAAAGACAGGAAAATCGTCAGGGAATATAATTTTTTGGGAAACAGGGAAATGATAAGGCAAAGAACCGTATCCATGGCGTTTAATCTTTTCAGATCTCTTATTTTGAATTATAGTATTTAAGTCCTTTTATAAAAATATGGAGGTGCGGAATGCCTGAAATGAAACAGTCAAAGATGTTCCATTTTCTCAGGGACGGAAAGATTGAGGATTTCAACAGAGAGCTCCAGCGCGGGACCGCTGTCGATCTCGAAAACGCTGACTTGAGAGGCGTTGACCTCAGAGGCTGCAACCTCAAAGGGGTAAGTCTTAAAGGCGCTTATATGAGCTATACAGACCTCAGAGGCCTGGACCTGAGGTTTTCAAATCTTGAGGGCGCAAGCATCAAAAGCGCGAAAATCAGCGGCGCGTACTTTCCTGAAAACATCATGCCTGAGGAAATACTGATGTCCGTTACTCAAGGCACCAGAATGCGCACGGTAAAGCATCATGTATATGAAGAAAAAGGCAAAGAACAGTAAAAATGCCCCTGCTTGAAGTAAAAGATCTGAAGACATGGTATCCCCTCCGGGGCGGCTGGTTCGGACCGCGCGCTTATGTTAAGGCTGTTGACGGGGTTTCTTTCAGTCTGGAAGAGGGTGAAACCATAGGGCTTGTGGGAGAGAGCGGATGCGGAAAAAGCACACTTGGAAAAACCCTTGTCCGCCTGGAAAACCCAAGTTCTGGAAGCTTCAGGATTGAAGATGTGGAGATGGCAAAACTCAGAGGCCGCGAATTACGGAAAATGCGCCGCAAATTCCAGATGATATTCCAAGACCCCTACGGTTCCCTCAATCCCAGAATGACAATCTTTTCAGCCCTTGACGAAGTACTGTCCTTCCATACGGATTTAAATAAACACGGACGGACAGAACGCATAGCCGAACTTCTTAATCTTGTGGGCCTTAACGCCGAATGCATGTACAGATATCCCCATCAGTTCAGCGGCGGACAGAGACAGCGTATCGGTATAGCCAGAGCGCTGGCTGTGGCCCCGAAAATGATAATAGCCGATGAACCGGTCTCAGCCCTTGACGTAAGCGTTCAGGCACAGATAATAAACCTGCTTAAATCTATTCAGGAAAAAACAGGAGTCGCGTATATTTTTATAGCGCATGACCTGGCGGTAGTAGAGCATATCAGCCGCAAAATAATGGTCATGTACTTGGGTAAAATTGTTGAAAGCGGTTTCAGCCGTGATATTTGCGCAAATCCGGCGCATCCCTACACTAAAGCCCTTCTTTCAGCAATACCAACCATAGACGCCATCACCCGCCGCAAAAGAATAATACTTCCCGGCGATATGCCCTCCCCCGTAAATCCGCCTAAGGGATGTCCGTTCAATCCGAGATGCCCCATTGCCGTTGAAAAATGCAGGACTCAAGTTCCTCCGCTTGAAAAAATATCTGAAAATCAACATTTCAGCGCGTGTTTTTTCTCCAACCCAGGGAAATAAAAATATCTCTTGCAAAAATCTTATTCATGGAATATATTTCTACCCCGTTTCAGGAGGAGTGGCCCATATCGTTTTATCATGCGTATTGTTAATAAATAAGGTTTTATTAAAATGACTAATTATTCCTGCCCGCACTGCGAAGCTGAATTTGACGCAGTAGTGAGCAAAGAAGAAATATTGTTTTGTCCTCATTGCAATGAGGCTGTCGCGTTACCGGATGAAGAAGAATTATCAGCTGGAAGCAAATTGGGCGGATTTGAAATCCTGAGCCTGGTCGGCAAAGGCGGCATGGGTTGTGTTTATCTGGCAAAGCAGATATCCATGCACAGAGAAGTCGCGTTGAAAGTCCTCCCTAAAATATTCACACAGGATAAAACCGCCGTTGACCAGTTTCTTAACGAAGTCAAAACTTCAGGGCGCATGGAACACCCGAATATCGTAACAGCTATTGACGCCGGAGAAGCAGATGGAGTTTACTTTCTGGCAATGACTTATGTGAAGGGTGAAGATCTGGAAAGCAGAATTAACAGGATAGGCCCCCTTCCAGAAAAAACAGCACTGAAATATACTCTTCAGATAGCAGATGCCCTTAATTATGCCTGGGAAAAACATAAGCTCCTTCACAGAGACATAAAGCCGGGAAATGTAATGGTCAACGAAGACGGAGGCGCTTACCTTCTTGATATGGGAATCGCTCTTAACATAGGCGACGCCTCAAAAAATCAAGACCATGTAGAGGGCTCCCCATTTTATATGAGTCCCGAACAGTCAAGAGGCGAACCCCTTGACTGGCGCAGCGACCTCTATTCGCTCGGAGCATCCCTTTATCATCTGATAGTCGGAAAGCCGCCCTACGACGCGCCGGATATTATGCGCATTGTGGAAATGCATACAGATTCTCCTTTTCCTGAACCGAAAAGCAGAAACCCTGACATAGAAGTATCAAAAAGAACTACTGCTCTTTTACAAAAAATGATGGCGAAAACACCCGACGAACGTTTCAGCTCATGGAAGAATTTCCAGAAAGAAGTCAATAACCTTCTGAAAACCGAAACAAAGGGACAGAAGAGCATTACAAGCAAACTGAAAAAGTCGCCCCAATTGCCAAGCGGCGGGTATTCAGGCGTAAAATTCGACTACAAGAAAAAAAGCTCCTTCATGTCCTTTCTTTCCATCGGACTTTTTATTATATCCCTGTCGGCGGGAGCTTTCTTTTTCATCAAATTCCTTAACAATAAACAGGCGGAAGACGCCCTGAAAAGAGCGGAGCTTTTTATTGAAAATCCCGAATGCGACTATTCAAGGGCCCTTGACCTTTTCAGCGAGGCCAAACTCCGTTCCGATAAAATCCTGGTAGAAGAGGAAACCCGTCGGAAAACAAACGCCGGATACGAAAAATGCAAACAAATTCAGGAAAAGAAAATTAAGGAAAAGGAAATCCTTAATACGGCATTGAAAAAGGCGGCTGAAACTTACGGGGAGGCAAATAATCTTTACAAGGAAGGCGTAACCCTGTATAACGCTAAAAAACCTGACCATTCCAAATATGAAAAAGCTTTGAAAAAGTGCAAGGAAGCATCGGCAATACTTTCTCCGGTATCTTCTGATTCCCCTAATATTCAGGGACAGATAATTGCTTTCGCCGACCGCATCTCCAAACTTGAAAAATCCATAGAATTCAGACGCACGGAAGAAAAAAGAAAAGAAGAGGAACGCAAAAGGGCCGAAGCCGCCCGCAATGCCGCCGCCGTCGCCGCAGAAACAGCAAAAAGTAACGCCGTTTCCATGGAAGAAAATAAAAAAAAGGAAGAGCAGCAGAAAGAACTTCAACAGCAGCAGGAAGACTTGAGTGTATTAAGAAAATCACTGGAACTCAAGAAAGACAGAATAAGAACAAATTTTGTAGTCTATGGCAGGGAAAGAAAATTTTCCGGTCTGAAACGTCTGATTGCCCCGGAAGACGCCCCCGGCAAAGCATATTTGAAGGGTGACACCGACGCGTTCAACGGCTGGATTTCAGATGTGGTAGCCAAAATAAACGCCATTGAAAAAATATGGGATTCCATCTCCAACAGTAGTAAACATTTTGCGGGAACTAAAATAAAAATAGAGGACCAGGACGCTGAAATTCTGAAAATAGAAAAAAGCGAAATTTTCTTTAAAGCCCCAGTCTCCATAAAGATAGACGGGAAAAAAGCCATAGTAAGCAAAACCGCGTTTGAAAATGTCGAGACAAGATTTATTTTCCCGATCCTGAAAAAGGCGCTTGATGAGGCTGGAAAAGACAAGCTTCTGATTGACATTCTTACATCCTCCGGAGAATTCGCCGCCGCTAATAAGCTGGCTTCAAACGAAGATCAGAAGAAGGAAATTTCCGAGACCGCCTACAGCTATATCAAATTCTGTATAAGAAAAGAATACAGCGAATACAAAATAGACCGCAAAGCATCTGCGAAAAGGCTTGAGGAAATCAAGGAAAAATATGAAAGTCTCCCTGAATATTCCAAAGCTCTGGAAGACGCGAAGGCTGAAAATAAAAAATAAGCTACTGCTTTTACCTGTCTAAACTAAAGGTGCTTTATTATAACCATTGTCTGGTCATCGAGCTGGTTTTCCTGATTGCCCGTGAAGTCATCTACGGATTCAATTATCCGGTTGATTGTTTCTTCAGGTTTATCATTGGTCATGCATGAGTTGAGGTATTCTTTTTCAAGTCTGTCGTTACCGTATTCTTCACCCTTTTCGTTTATGGCCTCACAAAGACCGTCCGTAAAAAGAAGTATCGACATGTCAGGCGTAAACTCAAGCGATATAGTGTCAAAATTTGAAAGTTCATTCGGAAGTATCCCCAGAGCTGAACCTGAAGGGAATATTCTCCTTATATGATCTCTCACATAAAGAAAAAGACCGGTATGCCCGGCCCTCGCGTATTCAAGAGTCGAATCCTTCTTATTCAGAAGACAGCACGCCAGCGTGATGAAACGCTCCTCATCGGTATCCCTGAAAAGATTATAGTTAAGGTCCCTGAGAAGTTCCTTGAGGTTTGTGAAACGGTCAACGCATGAACGTATGAAGCTTCTCGTCATGGCCATTATCATACATGCCGGTATGCCTTTTCCGCACGCGTCACCTATTACTATCAGGAGCCTGTTTTCATCAATCTGAACGAAATCGTAAAAATCCCCGTTTACTTCCTTCGATGAACGGGTGAATGACTGAACGACAAACTGGTCCCAGGACGGAAATGTCTTCGGAAGGAGTGACGCCTGAAGCTGTCTGGCAAACTCAAGTTCCTGGCTTATGCGCTGCTGTCTGCTCAGGTTTGAGTAAACCTGCACGATATTTTGCGCAAGCACCACCTGAGAGGCGATGAACTTAAAGTTGCTGAACTGCTCGGCGGAAAAAGCCCTGTCATTCCTTCTGTTATTAACCGCGCATATTACCCCGGTCACATTCGCGTCGCTTATGAGCGGCACAGCCATCATGGTCCTGATAGGCACTACCGTATCCGTACCGGAAATTCTGGGGTCCTTGGAAGCGTCTTCAAGGTACAGATAATCTTTTTTCGCCGCTATTTCTCCTATTATGCCTTCACCGATTTTTATTTTTTCCCTTTTGAGGGACTCAAGTATGTAACGGGGTTTGGTCATGACATATTGTGTCGATTTGTGAAGCGGCGGAAACGCGCCTGAAACACCTGCGGCTTTCAGATATTCCCCCTCTAAGAAAAAAATGCATATTGACTGGGCTTCAATCAAGTCGGCCACATAACGGGCTGTCATATTCATGGAACTGTCTATTTCCTGAACAGTTCTCAAATTCTGTGAGAAAAGGCTCAGAAAATTTGTTATCTCCGCTTTCTTGTGCAGAGCATCCTCAATTTTTCTCCTCAGTATATTTATTTTGGCTTGCAGGACAGTAAAGTACAATGCCCATAGGACAAGGACAATCCCGCAGAATATCAATGCCTGTATCGGAAAAAACATAGCAATTCCATCTGTTTTTTTAATTAAAAAATTCTATTAAGATAAGGTTCTGAAACTAATTTTCAACTTCATGGGAGTAACCGGACCATGTTTTGAGCGCAAATATTATCTTATGGTAAAGGGAACGGAAATAGCCCGGAGCGTATTTTGTATAATCCGAAGTATAAAAATTCTTATCCTGGCTTTTCCAGTAAAAATTGAAAACATCCTCAAGTTTCTTTGACCCTGAAAAATCACCTTCAACGTATATCGCCGATATCAGATTATATCCTCTGAGTGATTTGAAATTCGTCCCGGATGAACACAAGAGTATTTTGCTGCTGCCTGTTTCATTATTGAAAATATGAAGAAGCGAGACTTTTGTGGAACATCCTTCCAACCAGCGTATTTCCATGTCCTTGTTGGTGTTTTTGTTATCCAGATACAACTCTTCGGCAGACAGAAAATTAGGATCTTCAGGCTGTGAAAATAAATTCCGGTTTTTGCCGAAGATTATCCTTATCCCGCATTTTTTAGAATTTGCGGCGTTTATGAGCTTTATTATTTCATGGTCATTTAAAGCCCCGGCGATTATATCTATGGTGTCGCCTCCTGAAATACCTGCAAGCATCCATTCCATTTTTATCCCAACGGCTTCTTCCGTGAGAAATTCCATCCATAATCTGCTGCCCCCGGATGCCTGTCCCTCATGAATATCTTTCATCACCAGTTCCACATGCCGGAGGATTGAAGTCTCACCGTCACTAGAAAGCCCGTTTCCTTTTTTTGAAAGGAATTCTCTTGCAATAAAAAGTTCACTTTTCAGAAGGGGCATGACGGGTCCGCCTTTTACAAGGGTCGCTATCTGCAAGTCATCGGGCTGGGTGTTCGGATTGAGAGTTCCCGTTATGGACTCAAAGCCTGAAGAAGTTTTTGCTATTATTATATTTCTTGCTGATTTTTTGCCCTGCCATACTTTTAATTGCTCCCTGCATGAGATCCTGACCTTTGTACCGTCCGACATACTTTTGCTGAAACGCGGGGCCGTAAACCAGTTGTGTTCCGGCAGCAGGTCTATAAGCTTCACCGCGAAACGGCCCGCAGGCCCATAAATCCAGCGGTAATCCCTCTGCGCGTCCCTTTCCGTAAAAACAATATCAATCCCCAATTTCAGCAATTCTGAATACAGTTTTCTGTACTTTTCAGTGGAATACAATTCCTTTGAATCCGTTATTATCAGAGTATAAAGCCCGGGTTTAGCCTTTTTCGCGTCTATGAGCGCGCGATAAAAGAAATTTTCTTTTTTCTTTTCATCCTTACTGAACAGTGCGGGAAAATCGGAAATATCTATCAGCAGAAAAGTTTCAGCGTTTCTGAAGAGTCTTGTCAGCTCTTTTTCTATATTGCCTTTTTCGCTGTTCGATACCAGTATCTTTATCTGGTCCTCATTAACAGGTATCCTGTCAGAGCTTATATTTGTGCCGGGAAAAGGTTTGTAGGCGGCAACCGAAAGTGCCGCCGCGACAAGATAAATCGCAAAGGCAAAAAAAGTTACCACAGCCGATATGACGCTATATTTTATAATAAGCGGCAGAAAGGAATTCTTTTTCCCTTTTTCTTTTCCCGCCGCTTTTGTCTTTTTCGTCGCCATTTTAAAATTCGCTTTTAAACTGTATATTTAACTTGAACATGATATTTTATAATATACCCGGCCGGGAATGCTAAGAAAGTATGTTTGTTAAAATTTATAGTTAAAAAGGATTTAAAAACTCAAAAATAATACCTGAATTAATACCAGCCGTATTTGTGAACTGCCTGATACATCGCCAGCACGTTTTCAGCCGGGGAATTGTCCTGCAACTGATGAGTAGGCGCAAAGCAATAGCCGCCTCTGGGCATCATTATCTCAAGGGTTTTGCGGCAATATTCGTCAACCTCAGCCGGGGTTCCATAAGCGACCGGGCCGGCAGTAGAAATACAGCCGTGAAAGGCAAGACGTCCGTCAAATCTTTTTTTGAGATATTCCGGAGACATGTCTTTAGCCTCAGGTTGCAAGGTGTCTACTGCATCAATTCCCATTCCTATAAAATCTTCATATGCCCAACTGCTTGATCCGCATGTGTGTATCATTACCGGAAGATTGTAAGATTTTGCGAGATCAATAAACTTCTGATGGCGCGGCTTTATGTGTTTACGGTAAAGCTCAAGACTTATTAATGGTGCGATTTGAGTACCGAGATCTTCCCCCATCCACAAAAAATCTATCAAGCCACCTGCTTTTTCCAGTGTTCTTGAAGTAATTTCAAGTTGCAGATTAATTTTTTTATCTATTAAGCACAATCCTGCAGGATCATCCGTTATCAGGTCTATCAACACCTGTTCCATGCTTCTTAACATACCGGTGCTGTTTATTACATCTGCCAGTCCAGCTCCGCCAACATACAGTGCGTATTCCGATTGCTTTTTACATTCTTCAGGAACACTGTCGTATTCATAATCATCCGGAGACGGAAACGGCCATCTTACAATGGCTTCACAATCTGCATCTCTCAAAGGAAAATCACAGTAATCCCAATAACCGCCACTTTCATGCTCAATCCACTTTGTTCTAATTCCATTTTGAGGGTTGACATTCAGTCCTGGAATTTCTTTATGAAGGCGTGTACCTGTATATTTAGCTGAAACTCCCGCAAAATCAATACCGACAGCCTTTTTAAACTTTTCATTGTCATCAATCTTAATACCCAGCAGTTCTTTAAAACGTCGACCTATCCCTGGGTTTGACTTATAATTTACCGGAACCCTGTCAGGGATACCTTTGTTAAGTGTTATCAAAACCCTTTCCTTTGAAGAAAACCCGCCATTACTTTTTATCAAAATCATAATTTATCTCCCAATTATATTGGTAACGATTATAATTAATTTTATGAAAGAAAACAATGGATAAAAATTCTTCTTTTTGTAATATAGTTGCAAAAAAAGCACATATAGTGTATTTATATACTATTATGAGTATCAACAATAAGCCAGCTCCTGACGCTATAGTGCTATATGCAAACTATGCGGTATTTTCTCCGGGAAAGACGATCACTCATTCCGGGAAGGTTCAAAGCCGTATGCTGCTCTGGTGTAAAAACGGGAAGGGCATTATAACAGTAAATGGTGAAACTTTTCCATTTTCAGCTGGCCGTTTTTTATTCATTCCGTGGAACCATATGATTTATTACAAAGCAGATGAAAAAGACCCTTTTCTTCTAGCAGGCATTCATATTGTTCCCGAACTGAAAAAGAGAGGAAATATCCATTACAAAATTTTTCACGGGGAAATAAATGATTTAAAAGAATATAAGAAAAGGAAAAACACCGGAATTCCAGACTTTTCTTCTGTTTTTTCAGGAAATCTTTTCATGAGCCATACGCTTGAAATCCTTGCGGAATATATAATCGCATGGTTTCAGAAGGAACCAAGAGAAGAATTCATAGCTCGCAATCTCGCTCATCTTCTCATATATGAGCTGATGAAAGCAAAAGAGAACCAATCCGCTTTTTCCGATAAGAAACCCCAGGAACTGCAAAAACTCCTCTTATATATGGAAAAAAACATTGAAAAAAAACTTCAAATATCTGATCTTTCCAGGCTGTTAAATTCTTCGCGTTCGACAATATTCAGGCTTTTCAAAAAACATCTGAACTGTACACCGGTAAACTGGATATTGAAACGGAAAGTACACCGCGCGGAAGAACTGCTTTGCAAAACTAATCTTCGAATAGGGGAAATAGGAACAAAAATATCTATAGATGATCCTTATTATTTCTCAAAAGTCTTTAAAAAATTTACGGGCGTTACAGCCAGAGAATTCAGGAATGGCCATTCTCTGGTGAAAAATACAATGAATGTCCCGTTATCGTCTTAATTTTCTAATTCCAGGACGCTTATTTTTAACTACTCTGAGGTAATTTCAAAAGTTTGAATTAAAGCTTGAAAAATGCGTAGGAAAGTTCATTTTGACTTCAATCATCACAAA
>MHBF01000180.1 GCA_001803225.1 Lentisphaerae bacterium GWF2_44_16
GAGTAAAAGAAAAAGAAGCCTTTTCCCAGTCATGAGTGCCTGTTTTGAATGCGGCTGTCACTCCGTATTTCTTTGTGTTGTCAGCGTATATTATATCCAGATATATGGAATAGTTCGCCGCGTCCGTTTTGCCGGAAACATTTTCAGCCTTGTTTTCAGCCGAAAATGATATGGGTTTTGCTTCCTTCTGATCAAGAACAAGCGTCTGAACAACGCCGCTCGCGTCCTGTTCCGTCTTATTTTCACAGGCAATTACGCCGTCAGTCCCTATGACGGTCGCGTCCTTGGTACCGTAAGGCTTCCATGTTTTTAAAAGATTTTTTACGGCAGCACTGTCTTCCGCCAAACCGCAAAAAGCGAAAGTTCCGATAATAGCAATAGCTCCCAATATTTTTCCCATGCTTTTCATAAAGCAAACCTTTCTCTCTGTTTCATATAATTATTGTACCCGGCGGACATAATCCACCCATATCAAACTAAATCATTATGAAAAAAAAATTCAACTCATTTATGAAAGAAAAACTGTCATTAATCCCAAATGTATAATAAACTTCCTCGAAAAATGATTTTAAACCATTATTTTATACTGTCCTTTCACTAAAAATGAGGTAATCAAAATGAACATGCTCCCAAAGGTCGGATATTTTAAAGTCGCGTCAATCTTCTCAATCGGCTTTCTGGCGTCGTTGTGTCTTTTCGCGGAAAACAAGGTGGAAAAGACATTGATAAAAGCCGGGACTGATAAGCCGGAAGCGATTTATCAGAAGGGCGAAAAGATAAAGTTCAATGTCCTGCTTATGGACGACAATAAGCCTCTTGAAGGGAAAAAACTCAATTACACTATCAAAAGAGATAAGGACGAAGCTCAAAGCGGTACTGTAGTTTCAAAAGCCGAACCCGTCGTTATTGAGACGGAATTGAAAGAACCCGGCTTTGCCCTCTGCACATTTTCTTGCGAAATCGAAAAAGGAAAAGTTATAAGAGGCTCCGCAGGGGCCGCCGTTGACCCTTCGAACATAAAAGTAAGCCGCCCTGCCCCTGAGGACTTTGACAAATTCTGGCAGGAACGCAAAGAAGAACTCGCCAAAGTCCCGATGAAAGTAACTATGGAACCCGTCGAAGTCCCCGCGGATATGAAAGGCAAAGTCGAATGCTTTGACATTAAAATAGACTGCGCCGGAGGAATGCCTGTTTCCGGTTATTTCTGCAAACCTGTAAATGCGGCAAAAGGCAGTCTGCCGGCACTGGTGTCGTATCACGGGGCCGGTGTCAGGAGTTCCAATAAACACTTCGGCTATGCTTCTCAGGGTATGCTCGCACTGGACATCAACGCGCACGGAATTGAAAATGGCAAACCCGCAAGTTTCTATCAGGAATTGAGAGGAGGAAAATTGAAGGGATATCCTTTCTTCAACAGCGATGACAAGGATAAAATATATTTCAAGGGCATGTTTTTGAGGCTGATAAGGTCTCTTGAGTTCATAAAATCACAGCCGGAATGGGACGGAAAAATATTGATAGTTACAGGAAGCAGCCAGGGCGGCGCTCAATCACTGGTAGCGGCGGGGATAGACCCTCAGGTAACACTGTGCATCGCGCATGTTCCGGCAATGTGCGACCATACCGGTATTCTGGCCAATCAGTCAAGCGGCTGGCCGCGTTTCATAAAAATGAAAGACGGAAAACCGGAAAATGAAAATATATTGAAGACCGTTCCTTATTTCGATGCCGCCAATTTCGCGTCCAGGATTAAAGCAGAGACACTGGTAACAGTGGGATTTATCGATACCACATGCGCCCCGACATCTGTTTATGCCGCTTACAATAACATCAAAAGCCTCAAAACGATTGTAAACAATCCTCTTTGCGCGCATGCGGTTTCTAAGGAAAGCGGTACCGAGGCATCAAAAAAAATCAATGAGCATTTACAAAAAATGAAATCTGCGAAATAATAAATTAAAGACAAGTTCCAGATTATGGCCGCTATAAAGTCTCCGATATAAAACAGGGCCCTGATTATATATGAAGATACTTGTAGTTGACGACAGTCTCTCTATGCGTAAAATAATAAGAAAGGAACTGGAAAAAGGTTCCTATGATGTAATAGAGGCAGTTGACGGTTCCGAAGCATTGCGCCTGGTTGTTTCAAACAGAGACATAGATTTGGTAACCCTTGATATCCAGATGCCCGGAATGGACGGCTTCAGAACATGCGAAGAACTTAAAAAAGAAAAATATCAGGGCATCTTCTCAAGTCATTCAGGAAAAAGCCTTCCAATACTTTTCATAACCGCCAATGATTCTCTTGAAGACAGGCAAAAAGGCTTTGAGTTGGGCGCTACTGATTTTATCGGCAAAGACTTTATCGAAACCGAACTGCTTGCCGCCGTCAATAATATACTCAAGCCCAGCAGAAAGCTGGAAAATCTGCATGCCCTCATTGCTGAAGACAGCGAGCTTTGCCTCAGAATGATCAGTGACGTACTCAAACAGCAGGGGGTTATAACAGAACTGGCCCCCAACGGCATGGTCGCTTATGAGATAATCAAGGCAAATCCTCATAAATTCGACATGATAATCACCGACTTTCTGATGCCTGAAATGAATGGCATGGAATTTATTCTGAAAATCCGCAAGGAACTCGGCCTGAATGAAATACCCATAATAGTTCTTTCCGGGGCTTACGATGAGGTAAACCAGATAGACATCTTTAAAGGAGGCGCGACAGATTATATCAATAAGCCTTTCATCAAGGAAGAACTGCTCTCACGTATAACCGTGCATCTTGAAAGGGCACTCTTCAACAAAAGTCTAAAGAAAAGCGTGCTTGAGCTTAAAGAAAGAAATAAGGAAATTCTGGAAAGCAAAGAAAAAATAGAAGGAATACATAATGAACAGAAGGAGCTTCTCCATGTCCTCTGTCATGACCTTGTGAACCCTTTTGGTTCCATTCTGGGAATCACGGAGATTTTCGACACTTTTCCGGATGAACAGGATATCCTTAAAGAACAAATCGTAAAATCCGCGGAGAACGGCCTTGAGATAATAGACATGGTAAGGAAAATGAGGGCCGTTGAGGAAAAAAAACTGAAATGGCATCTGCTTCCGGTAAATCTCAAGGACGCTCTGGATGAATCTTATATGATGCTGAGAAAAAAATTTACGGATAAAAAGATAATATTTGAACTCGACTTTGACAGCACTGTTTCGGTCATGGCCGAGACTACTTCGCTTATAAATTCCGTATTCAATAATATTCTTACAAATGCCGTGAAATTTTCATATCCCGGTTCAAAAATAACTGTACGCGCCGACAGAAAGGAAAATAATTTCATTGCCGTTTTAATAAAGGATACTGGCATAGGCATGTCTCACCGCCTTTTGCAGGATATTTTCAATATCAACAAGGCAACCAGCAGGGAAGGCACTTCCGGCGAGACAGGGACCGGCTTTGGAATGCCGCTTATCAAAAAATTTATGGAAACATACGGCGGTAGCATTGAAGTCTTTTCCAAAGACGAAAAAACAAGCCCGAAAGACCACGGGACTACCATAAAACTCCTCTTCAAGGCTTAACTGAATATCATCTTTTTTCCTCTTTATCCGCATGAGATATAAAATATTCCATTTTTTTATGTATATTACACTATCATAAAGAAAAATTACGGAACTTTGCTATGCCCGGATTTAAAATATACACAAGCAACAAGGCTGATATTCTTGCGGAAAAACTCTCTGAAACTCTCAGGGAAAATCCTCTTTCGCCCCTAGAGAAGGAAACCGTAATTGTTCAGAGCCAGGGCATGGAACACTGGCTGAGGCTGAGAATTGCGGCGGCAAACGGGATATCCGCCAACATTGATTTTCCTTTCCCGAAAGCTTTCATATACGGGATTTTTAAGGAGATTGAGGACCTCCCCGAAATATCGCCATTTTCTCCGGAGGCCATGACATGGACTTTAATGAAGATACTGCCTGAACATCTGGAAAACAGAGGTTTTGAAATTCTTAAAAATTATCTTGACGGCGACAGGAACGGAATTAAATCCTATCAGCTTTGTTCGAGAATAGCCGGACTTTTTGACCAGTACCAGATATACCGTCCGGATATAATAATGATCTGGAATTCAGGCGGAATAATGCCGGAGGATTTTCAACACGCCATCTGGCAGTCGGAGCTCTGGCGTCAGATATCTTCGGAAAACAGCCCCGTTGATCAGGCATCCCTTAAAAACAATCTCATAATAAAACTTAATGACGGCTTTTTACTGAAAACCTTAGCGCCGCGCATTTCAATTTTCGGCATCTCAACCCTGCCGCCTTATTACATTGAAATATTCGAAGCTCTTTCATCTCAAACTGAAATTAATTTTTTCTATCTCAATCCATGCATGGAATTCTGGGGTGACGGGCTTTCCGCCAAGGGAATCGAATACCTGAAAACCCTCGGCGCTCCTGATGAGGACCTCCATCTTGAAACCGGCAATCCGTTGCTCTCATCCATGGGTAAAAGCGGCATGGAGTTTTTCAACTCCCTTCTTAACGGAGCTGCCGAAAACGTATGGGAGGAATTCACGGGCCCCGGCACGGACAGGATGCTCTCATGCATACAATCCGATATTCTGAATCTCAGAAACAGAAAAAGCGGTGAAAAAGCCGTACTGACGCCAGGGGACAGAAGCATTCAGGTACATTCATGCCACAGCCCTCTGAGGGAACTCGAAATTCTTTATGACAATCTGCTTGATACATTTGAAAATTCCCCAGGCATTCTCCCTTCCGAGATTGCCGTCATGATGCCGGACATTTCAAAATACGCTCCTCTGATAGAAGCTGTTTTTGACAATCCTGAAAATGAAAAACTCAGGATACCATGGAGCATCGCCGACAGGAACATAATCGAAACAGGCAGGCTTGCGGAAACGCTTCTGCAATTCCTTGAAACTGTTCAGGGCCGTTTCTGCGCCTCTGACGTGCTGGACCTGCTTTCCTCTGAAATTATCCGCTCTAAATTCGACTTCTCCAGCGACGACATGGACAGAATAAGGACATGGATTTCCGAAACGCGGATAAGATGGGGTGCCGATGCTGATTTCAGAGTGGAACTCGGCTTTCCGGGGTTCAGCGAAAACACCTGGAGGCACGGACTGGACAGAATGCTTTTAGGCTACGCCGCCGCCGGGCAGGAAAATAAATTTCTATTTCAGAGCATCAGTCCTTACGACAGAATAGAAGGCGATTCTTCCAAGACGCTCGGCTCACTCGCAAAATTTCTTGATATGCTTTTTCATCATTCGCGCGCCGTTAAAGGGCGGAATTCACTGAAGGACTGGGCACAGCTGCTTTGCCGCATAGTGGATGACATCAGCGACCGGGCCGATGAAGAAGCCGTTCAGATCAGAAAGATTTTTTCTTCAGAGGGCCTTTTGAAATTTTCCGAAATATCGAATTTTAAAGATGAAATTTCGATAGATGTCGTAATCACATATATAAGAAACGCCTTCGGGAAAATCCCGCAGGGACGCGCCTTCATCAGAGGAGGCGTTGTCTTCTGCACCATGCTGCCCATGCGGAATATACCTTTCAAAGTAATATATCTGCTCGGCATGAATTGCAGGGACTATCCCGGGAATTCGCTGAAAACCGGATTTGACATGATGGAAAAAAAGAGAAGGCCCTGCGATCATTCCAGAAGGCTTTCCGATAAATACCTTTTTCTGGAAGCAATACTTGCCGCTGAAAAAAAATTGGTGATAAGTTATATCGGACAGAATATCAGGGACAATTCCGAAATACCGCCTTCATCGCTTGTCGAAGAACTGCGCGATTATATCAGGGAATCTTTCATTTCGGAAGGCGAAGATATTTTAATTAAACATCCCCTGCAACCTTTTAGTCCGACGTATTTCGAGAAAGATACGGGACTCTTCAGTTATTCGCGCGGAAATTTTGACGCCGCTCGCAAAACAATAGAAAAAAAACGCGTTAAAAAGTTTTTCATATCCTCTCCCATATCCGGCCCTCTTCCTGAAAAACATTCCAACGTCAGCCTTCGGAATTTAAGCAGATTTTTCAAAAGCCCATCCGAATATTTTCTCAAAAACAGGTTGAGGATTTATCTGGAAGACAGGGACATGATTGAAATCGGTGATACTGAACCTTTTGCTCTGGACGGCCTGGACAAATATCTTATCAGAGAAAATATTCTTCAGGCCCTGCTTTCAGGAAAGGGCCCGGATGAATGCCGCAGAATGATTATGGCGGAGGGAGTTCTTCCCCACGGGCAAAGCGGAGAGGCCGAATATATCGCGCTGGAAAATGAAATAACAGGCTTTCACGAAAATCTGAAGGGCTTTATTGACGGCGGAAAAATGCCGATACGTGAATTTGAATTTCAGCATGAGGGAATACGTCTCTATGGCAGGCTTGAAAATATTTTTGCGAAGGGACAGATTTTTTTCAAATCATCGCGCATGAAAACGGCTGACAGGCTTCACGCCTGGATACATCATCTGGCCTTGTCATGCATGAAAAGCAAAGAAGAAAAAACTTACTGTGTATCCCAAAATGAAACTCTCGAATATCCCGGAATAAAAGCCTCAGAGGCTGAAAGCGAATTAAAAAAACTTATCGTGTTTTACAGGAACGGCATGAGTTTCCCACTGAAATTTTTCCCTGAGATATCATGGGAAGCGCTTTCTTCAAACGATGATGTCTCCGCTCTGGAAAAGGCCATGAAAAAATGGAACGCAAATCCCAGATTTTCCTACAGTCTGGAATCTGAAGATGAATATATCGTCTTATGCTTCGGGGATGAAACTGTTCCTATCGATGGAGAATTTCTTCATGTAAGCCGTGAAATACTGGGGGAACTTGTCAATCGCGCCAAGACGGCGGGAGGGAACGCGGATGAATGATTTCAGGATATTCGATTTGACAAAAGTCCCTCTGGAAGGAGGCGCATTCCTGATAGAGGCGAGCGCCGGAACAGGCAAAACTTACAACATCGCGAATCTGTTTCTGCGCCTTGCTCTGGAAAAAGAAATGGAAGTCGGGAAAATACTCGTAGTAACCTATACCGAAGCCGCCACCGACGAATTGAAAAACAGGATAAGGGAAAACCTGATAAAAGCCTCGGAACCGGCAGGCACTGGAGACACTTTGCTTAATGGTATTATCGAAAAATCCAGGAGCGTTCACGGAGAAGGAAAAACCGCCGCCCTCCTGAGACGCGCCATCGTCAATTTCGATGAAGCGGCCATTTTCACAATTCACGGGTTTTTCAAAAAAGTGCTCAGTGAAAATTCATTTGAATCCTCGATAACTTTCGATACCGAACTGGTCGCTGACCAGGAGGACATAATAAAGGAAACCGTGGATGATTTCTGGAGAATGAATTTCACCGCCTCTCATCCTCTGCTCCCGGCGGAAATGAAAAAACATAATCTGGACAGGGCCGCTCTTCTCCGCTTTGCTGAAACTTTAATTTCAAAACCCCTCATCAAATTGCTTCCCGGCAAATCCGCCATCGATGAAAATGTTCTTACAGGTATTTTTGAGGATATCCGCAGTGAATGGAAAAAATGCCGGAACGCGGTAAAGGAAATTTTCGATAACTCCGCAAAACTGAAGATGAGCCAGAACAAAGATTTATATAAGGACACAGCGCGTGAAATATATCTCGCACACATGGACCTCTGCGCTGCTTCCACTCCTTCTTATGAGGCCATTAATTCCATCAGGATGTTCGCGTCGTCAACCATTGCCGGAGCTATTCTGCAGGGGCGCTCAAAGGAAAAAATTTTACCGCCCGAACATTCCTTCTTTGAACTCTGCGAAAAGTTCATCAGAGCTGAAAAGGAATATATCGTCCATGTCAAAATTCAATTCCATAAGTTCATAATGGAGGAATTTTACAGGAAGAAAACAGACAGCAATGTCCAGTCTTTCGATGACCTTCAACTGAACCTTTATAAAGCTCTGAAATCCGTCAGCGGCACGGGACTTGCCGGGGCTGTAAGAAAAAAGTATGCGGCTGTGCTCATTGACGAATTTCAGGACACTGATCCCATGCAGTACAGTATTTTCAATTCTATTTTCGGAGATGGCGGGGCCCCGTTGTTTTTCATAGGCGACCCGAAACAATCGATATATGAATTCCGCGGCGCCGATATTTTCTCCTACATGAATGTCTCGGAAAATATAGCGGAGGCAAACAGATATACATTATCCACAAACTGGCGTTCCGAAGAAGGCCTGGTAAAAGCGGTGAATTCAGCATTCGGCTCTCTGGCCAATCCCTTTGTTCTCGGACATTCCATATCCTATAATCCCGTCTCAGCCTCCTCTGAAAGCAAGGGAAGCAAAGCCCCTTTTATGACGGATGGGACCGGCAATGAAAATATGGTAATGTGGTTTCTGGAAAACAGGGACGGAAAAAGAAAATATACAGGCAAGGAAGAAGCCGGAGAAAGAGCGGTAAAAGCTGTCGCTTATGAAATTTCACGGCTTCTGGAACTCTCTGACAACGGCAGGGCCATGATAGGCGGCAAACCCCTTGCGCTATCGGACATAGCCATACTCAGTACGCAGCATGATGAGGCGCGCGCCATGAAAAAGGCCCTGGACAAAATCAATATTCCTTCGACCCTTCAGAAAGTCGGAAATGTGTTTCACAGCCCTGAAGCCTCTGAAATAAGAAGATTTCTTCTCTCCGTCTCGTGTCCGGGAAATATCATATATCTCAATACCGCCCTTTCCGGTCCGTTTTTCGGAATTGACGCGGAAGCGTTGTCGGAACTTCTTGAAAATGACGCAAAACATGAGCAGTATGAAGATTTAATCCGGAATTTTGCCGAATACAGCGAGATATGGAATTCCAAAGGCTTCATCAGTATGTTCAGGCATTTCATGCGCAAATACGGGATACGGGCAAAACTGCTTTCTCTTCCCGAAGGAGAACGAAAGCTCACCAACACACTTCATCTGGCGGAACTGATACATCAGGCAGCGGTTAATAATTCTTTAGGAGTAAACGGCTTACTTGACTGGCTGAATAAGAAAATGAACGATACCAGCACCCCGGAGGAAAATGAACTGCGGCTCGAAAGGGACGAAAAAGCAGTCCGGATAATAACGGTTTTCAAGAGCAAAGGCCTTGAATATCCGATTGTCTTCTGTCCTTTCATGTGGCGGAAAAGCATAGACGGCAAAGTAAACGGCGACTATGTCTTTCATGAGAACAACGAAACTTTCATGAATATCATGCCCTCTGAAGGAGACAGCCACCTCCTTAGACTTTCATTGAAGGAAAGGCTTTCCGAATACATGAGACTGCTCTATGTCGCGCTCACACGCGCCAGAAACAGGGTTTATCTCGTCTGCGGAAAAATAGGGAGAAAATCTTTAAGTTCCCTGGATTATTTATACTCCGGAATTGAAGGGGAAACAGACGCGGATGAATTGCTTGACAGCATGGACGGGCTTCAGGAAAATGAAATACTTTCGAGAATAGAGAAATTGGCGAAAGATACCGGACAATGCCTGAAAATATTTGACGCGCCCGATATTGAAACAACACCTTATATTCCTGTTACTGAGCTTCCGCCCGATTTATTTATGAGGGAGTTTCATGGAGGCATAGCCTCGGACAACGGGATAGCCAGTTTCAGTTTTCTGAGCGCAGGAGAACACGCCGGACACTTTGACGAAAACGGAAAAGACGCAGGAGACGAGGCAGACGCTACAATACCGGATGAGATGGATACTGAAGAAATTCAGAGCGGTTTTTTACTTTTCCCGAAAGGCCCTGCCGCCGGAAGATGCGTACACTCTATTTTTGAAAAAATGGATTTTTTTATAAAGGACAAAGCTCTCGAATCAAAGCTTGTCGCGGAAACCCTTGCCCTTCACGGGATGGGCGCTTCTTCCACTGAAAACATTTTGTATGAAGAATACGTTCATGAGATGCTGGACAAGGTGCTGGACTCAGAGCTTGACGGGTTCACATTGAGGGATATTAAGAACGAAAACCGCCTCAATGAACTGGAGTTTTATTATCCCATCAGAAAAATAAGCTCTGAAACGCTTTCATCTCTTTTCCGCGAAATACCAGCCTTTGAAAATTCTGAATTCCCCTCCAGAATTGAGGAACTGGACTTCTCGCCGGTACAAGGCTACATGCACGGCTTCATCGACATGCTTTTCAGCCATGCAGGTAAATATTATATTGTCGATTGGAAAACAAATCACCTCGGAAAAAGCCGCAATTATTATTCCTCAAAAAATATTAGAAAAAACATGGAAGCCTCCTGTTACATCCTTCAGTATTACATTTACACGCTGGCTGTTCATAAATATCTGAATTCAAGAATAACAGGCTATGATTACACGCGGGATTTCGGAGGCGTGTTCTATCTTTACGTCCGCGGCATGGACCCGCGGCTGAAAGAAAGTGGCATTTTTTATGACAGACCGGACCGGGAAACAGTAGAAAGAATGGATTCCGTTTTCTGCGTGTGAGTTTCTTCAGCTGTCCATATTTTCAGTATGCTTGAGGATGACGGAAATAATTTTTCTTTTATCAGCTTTCTGGACGATGGCGATAATATCTTTTTCTATTTTTATTTCCTCTCCGGCATTGGGGATTCTGCCAGTGACAGAACATATATAACCGCCGATAGTGGCGATATCATCGCCTTCGGGAATTTCCGCGTCAAGAAGTTCATTTACTTTTTCGATGGGTGTCCTGGCGCCCATTGAGAGGGAACCGTCGGGCAGGAAAACTGGTTCTGGATCGACATCCTCCTCTGTATCGTATTCATCCTTTATTTCACCGACTATGTTTTCAATGATATCCTCAAGAGTTACGATACCGGATGTTCCGCCGAATTCATCAATGATTACGGCAAAATGTTTTCCTGTTTTCTTGAATTCATTGAGGAGATCACCTACCGCCTTGGAGCCTGGAATGAATATAGGCTTATGGGAAAGTTCGCTGAGTTTTTTATTTCTGACATCAATAAAGTCTTTGGCATAGATAATACCTTTTATTTCATCGATACTTTCTGAATATACCGGTATGCGGCTATAACCGCTCTCCACGAATTTATCTTTTGTCTCTTCGATGGATACGGTATCAGGCAGAGCGACTATATCGATTCTGGGGGTCATTATTTCTTTTACCGGCACGTCATCGAGATTGAAGATGCCCCTTATCATGCGCTTCTCATCCTCTTCAATGGCTTTCACCTCATCCTCATTACTGATGCTGTCGATAAGGGACATGATTTCATCTTCAGCTGTGGCGACATCATTATTATCGGGGTTTGTCTGCCACCTTTCGATTTTATCATCGACTTTTTCCATAAGAAAAATAACAGGGAAAAAAACAGTATATCTCATGATGTTGATAAGCGGCAGTGTAATTCTGAGAATAAGTATATCGAAACGAAAAAGGAGGAATCGTGTTATGGTTTCGGCAACAATTATCAGGATGAAAATTTTGAAAGCGACAAAAAACGCCATCAGCACCGGAGATATGTCATTGGGCCCGATGGAAAAAAGAGCGAAAGCGAATGTCGCCATCAAGGCTATGAAAAAGAGGATGAGGATCTTAAAAACAATATCATATTCCTTGCGGTGTTCTATCCATTCGTCAAGTTTTTCGGCAAGCTGTCTGTTTTTCGCCACAACCCGTCTTACTCTGCCGCCGCTTAACTGAAAAAGCGCCTCCCATGCGGACATAAACCACAGGAAAATAACGAACACCACACAAAATATCTGTAACTCTTCACTCATCTGCTTTTATACTTCTTAAAACTTGTTAGCATGTCTGTATATATTTCTCAATCCCTTTCTAGTCAACAAAACAAATATAATCCCATATCGTCACGAAGAAGCAGTCGTCTTTCCTCTTCAATACGCTCGTCCGCCAATTCCTGTCGTCGCGTCTGAACGGCAAAATAGGTTTGGCCCCGCGCAACAATCTCCTTTTTCGGATCTGCGTTCTGAATAACGAGGTAGCACGCATAACGAGAGAGCAATGTAGCCTCAATTTCCCGGGTTGCGCCGCTTCCTATTTCGACCATTTTGCTGATGTCAGCAAAATGGTCTTCAATACGATGTCCACTGTTGAAACAGGCGAGACGTGCCCTCCCTCCGGCTTCGCAATTTCTTTCGCCATTATCTTTCCTCAGTTTTTGCCGATGCTTATCTCTATGCCTGTTTCCTTTATTTTTCATCAGGCAAATGCTTCGGCTTCGATATTCCGAATATAATCCACAGGCAGAAAAGAGCAACTATAAACAAGTCTTTCCATCCCCGAAGATATCGTCAAAGCGGAATTTTTCCTTCAGCTTTCCGATAATTCTTTTCTCCTCTTTTCTCATATTTTTTCTTTTTGATTCCTCCAGGTCATCTTCGCCGGCTATGTGAAGGGCGCCATGAACAACATAAAGGACAAGCTCATCCGCGAAAGAACTTGTTTTTCTCCTGCGCGCTTCCTCAGCGGCCTTTTCAACGCATATTATTATATCCGCCGCAGTATCTCCGTAAGAATCAGTCGACCTATAGTCAAAGGAAATTACATCTGTTACGCCCTGATGTCCAACAAAATCTGAATTAATCCGTGATATAGTCGCGATATCGACAAAAGAAAAAGACATTGACTGTCCGTCTGAAACTTCATTAAGTCCGCTCAGTTCTATTATTTCCGAGAGAAGGCCTTTAAGTAGATTCCTGTTCGGTGGCGGATACTTTTTTTGCTGCCATGAATAAGTCGTCTTCATCTTCCTCATTGTTTTCGTCCTTAGGATATGCTATGCGTCCGTGAAGCATGGTGGAAAGCGTTTTTACAAAACTCTCTCTGACCTTTGCCAGTTCGCCGAAAGTCAATTCAGCGTCGTCCAGCTGCCCGTCCCTGATTCTTTTTCTGAATATTTCCCAGACAAGCGCGTCAATTTTATTCGGGGTCGGTTTCTGCAAGGTCCTGGAAGCGGCTTCGCAGGCGTCAGCCAGACTTACCAGCACAACTTCCTTTTCTCTGGGCAGAGGACCGGGATATCTGTACTCCTGTTCTTCTATCGGTATGTTTTTATCCGGGTTTTCATCTACAGCTCTTTTGAAGAAATAATAAACCAAATCTGTACCGTGATGCTGTTCGATGGCTTCCCTGATTACTTTGCGGAGCTTGTTTTTAAGGGCCATATCAACGCCTTCCTTGACGTGATTGAGTATGATAAGGCTGCTCATGCGCGGATGCAGTTCCTTATGCTTGCTTTCGCCGGCAATATTATTTTCCGTGAAATATTCGGGTTTGGAGAGCTTTCCTATGTCATGAAAAAGAGCGCAAACCCTGGCTTTTATGGGGTTGGCCCCGATTTCCTGAGCGGCCTGTTCAGCCAGAGTGGAAACCATAATGCTGTGATGATAGGTGCCGGGGGCTTCAAGCTGAAGTCTTTTTAGAAGCGGATGGTTGTAATCGCAAAGAGTAAGCAGTGTCATATTGGTGCTTACCTGAAAAAGTGATTCAAAAATGAAAAGCAGTATCAGCGCCAGTACCGCCGTAAGGAAACCGTTAAGTACGGAAATTCCGGCAGTCCAATATATGATTTTGGGAGTTTCCCTCACTTCCCAGAAAAAGGATATATCCATGATTATAAGGGTCAGAGTTACCGACATCAGGGCCCTTATGAAAAAAGACCTGTAATTGGAAGAGTGCCTTACAAAAAAACCGGATATACAGCTTATAAAAAGCCCGTCCATGAGAAGGTTAAAAGAGTTATCCAGCATTATTGCCGTAATTATTGATACGAAAAGCCCCCCATAAACAGCGGCCCTCAGACCGATAAGGGCGGAAATAAGTACGGAAAGCAGAGCGATAGGAACGAGTTTCATTACTATTATCGGAGGTATATCGAAATCGGAACTGAAAACATTGAAAAATTTTACAACTGAGTAGTTGATCAGTATGCATAATATGGCGGCAAAGGCAATGAGCCATATTTTCTGGTTGCTTTTTATCACCTCAGGATGTACATGGTAGAGGTAAATACCCGTTATCACCATCATGAAAAGCGAGATAAGAGAGCTTCTCAAAAGCTGTCGCCAGAAATTCACTGAGGCAGTCCTTGATTTCAAATCTTCTTCGTAAAGTTTAAGCCTCCTGATGTCTTCCTTTTCAACAATCTGGTCTCTTGTAATTACGGGCTGGCCTTTTTTTATGACGAGCATTACAGGGGGTGCGCTTGCCTCGGCGGCTTTTCTGTTTTCCGCAGTGATTGCCTCATTATAAACAAGATTACCCTTTTCCCCGATAATAAAAGAAGTGATTTTCACAAGGGCTTTTCTTAAAGCCTCCTTGCTGCCGGGGGAAAAATATTTTATTGTTTCCTCGGCAACTTTTTCCGCGGACTCGGAAGGAGTCGGGGTATTGGCGAGAATGAAAACTTCCTTTATTATTCTGTCCTTGGTATCGATGATCCTGATTTTCCGTCCATAAGGCTGACTGTCTTTTTCCTTCTGACTTATGATGCCGGCTTCCAGTACATCCGTCAGCTGCCCCATATAGTTACGCTGCTGTTCAGGGCTCTGCGCCAGCTGTACAAGTTCCGATATATGGTTTTTGTCAAAACTGCCGATAAATTTTGAAATTTTACTGTCGTCTTTGGGAATATACGCCTGGCCGCCTTTTTCGAGAATGGCCCTTTTCTGTATTTCATCGAAAAGGTCTTTGGATATGACTGAAGCCTCTTTTATGCTTTCCGGATTCGTTTTATAAAAGAGTGGAATAGAAGCTTTCGCGGCATCGCGCTTTTCCTTTGTCTGTTCGACATCCTCATATTCGAACTGAAAATCGGCAAAGATTGAAACAGGGGACCTTTGAAGCGGAACGAGGGAAATGGATATGATTTTCGGGTTTGGTATTACAAGCACAAGTACGCAGACACACCATACAACGGCAAGTATGAAAATACCGAGAAGCCTGGAACGTTCCGCCAGTGAGCTGAAAGTTTCATTGGACTTCAGCCTCCTGCGCGAGCCGATCAGACCTTTTCTGCCCATTTCGCGCTGTTTCCATTTTTTTGAGATAAATGAACGTATTGATGAAAACATTTTTTACAGCCCGTCTTTCATGTTGTGATAAGCGTTTACTATTTTTTCCACGAGAGGACTTCTCACCACGTCTTTTGTCGTAAATTTGCATATTCCTATTTCAGGTATATCGCCTAGAATGCGAGTTGAATGCAAAAGTCCCGAAATCTGCTTCTCGGAAAGGTCCGTCTGCGAAGGGTCGCCCGTAATGACACAATGCGAATTGAAACCAAGCCTCGTCAGAAACATCATCATCTGGTCCGCGGTAGTATTCTGAGCCTCGTCAAGAATAATGAAGGCGTTGTTCAGGGTACGCCCTCTCATAAAGGCGAGAGGCGCGACTTCTATGATATTTTTCTGTATCAGCGAAGCGGCTTCCTCGAACTCCAGCATGTCATAAAGCGCGTCATAAAGAGGCCTGAGATAGGGGAGTATTTTCTCTTCAAGGGTACCCGGCAGAAAGCCCAGGCTTTCCCCGGCCTCCTTGGCTGGCCTTGTGAGAATAATCCTGTTGAACTTGCCCTCAAGCAACTCTGAAACCGCCATTGCCATCGCAAGATATGTCTTGCCGGTACCTGCCGGGCCTATACCGAAAACAAGGTCTTTGTCTCTTATGCTCCTGATATATTCAAGCTGCATCTTCGTTCTCGCGGTAATGTCTTTCTTTCTCGGGCTGACCTTTATTCTCTCCGCGAAAAAAAGCTCCAGCTCATTTTCTTTTCTGTTTTCAAAAGCTGAAAGAATGTGTTCAAAATCCCTCTGGTCAATACTGCGTGGGTTCAGGCGGTGAACACGAAGAAGCTCATCCAGGAATTTCGCCGTCTGTCCGGCGGCGGCTTTGTTGTCTGAAATAACCTTTATCCATGAATCCCGGGCTACAAGCCGTACCGACATTCTCTTTTCAGCTTCTTTGAGGTTCTTCTTCAGATTTCCCGCAAAAACAGCATTCAGAACGTCCCAGCTTTCAAAATAATATTTTTCCTCTTCTTCAGGCATTTCAGAAACAGGTTATCATTTAAGGGGAGGGATACGGAGTTCCATCCCGGGTTTAATACTTGCAGGCGTAGGGAGAATATTTTTATTGGCCTCATATATAAGCTTCCACTTCGCGCTGTCTTTATAGAATTTTTTGGATATGCTGAACAATGTATCACCCTTTGCCGCTTTATAAACAGTTGGAGAAACTGGAACGGATGCCGGGGCTTTTGAAAATTTCACATTTTCGGATTCCGGCGCTGACATACCTGGTTTCCAGTCGCTGTAATTCTCTTTGACGCGCTTTTCCCATTCAGCCTGACTGCTGACAGGGCCGGATGAAACATCGCTTCCGGTTTTACAACCGTTCATGAAACAAACGAGAGTTACTGTAAGGAAAAGCGAAATCGAGAACAAAAGATATCTCATTATCGTTTGCCTTCACAGGTTATTCGAATTTTTTGACTATCACTACTCCGTTATGTCCGCCAAAACCGAGATTTATATTTACAGCCGCTTTGATTTTAATTTCCTTTGCGGTGTTCGGAGTATAATTCAAGTCGCATTCAGGATCGGGATTTTCGTAATTTATGGTTGGCGGTATGACCCCTGTCTCCAGCGCCTTTATGCAGGCGATTGTTTCAATGGCCCCCGCGCATCCCAAGCCGTGTCCCGTGGTCCCTTTTGTACTGCTTATCGCCACTTTATGGGCGTAATCGCCCAGTGCGGCCTTTATGGCTTGAGTTTCAAATTTATCGTTGAGCTCAGTGCTTGTGCCGTGCGCGTTTATATAGCCGATTTCTTCAGGATTGATACCGGCATGCTTCATTGCCATTTTTATAGCTCTTGCCGCGCCATCGCCTCCGGGAGAAGGAGATGTTATATGATATGCATCGCCTGTAGCGCCGTAGCCTATTACTTCGGCAAGTATATTGGCGCCTCTCTTTTTCGCGTGTTCAAGCTCTTCGAGTATAAGCACACCGGAACCTTCAGCCATTACAAAGCCGTCCCTGTCCCTGTCAAAGGGCCTGCTCGCATGCAGAGGATCGCTGTTTCTCTGGCTCATAGCCTTCATGGAACAGAAACCGGCAAAACCGAGAGGTATGATTGTAGCTTCCGCCCCGCCGGTAATCATTATGTCAGCGTCATCCCTCTTGATGATCCAGAAAGCCTCGCCTATGGAGTGGCATGCCGTGCCGCACGCTGTTACAGCGGCCATATTGGGGCCCTGAGCGCCGTAACGCATCGACAGAGACCCGGAGGCCATATCAATAATCATCATAGGTATGAGAAGAGGCGATGTTCTGGAAGGCCCTCTCTCATGGAGAATGCGGCATTGTTCCTCGAGAGTCTTAAGTCCGCCTATACCGCTTCCGACCAGAACGCCGACGCGAGGGGCGTCAATGGCGCTTCCACGAAGTTCCTGAGGCAGGCCCGCCTGTTTCATAGCCTCATCCGCCGCGCCTACGGCATACTGGCAGAAAAGGTCCAGCCTCTTGGCGTCTTTGACGGTCATGTAGTTTTCAACATTAAAGCCCTTGACTTCCCCGCTTATCTGTGTACGGAATTCGGCGGCATCGAACCTTGTAACAGGCCCTATTCCACATTTACCGTTGATAAGAGAACTCCAAAAGTCAACTACATTGTTGCCGACGCAGGATATAACTCCAGTGCCTGTAACAACTACCCGCCTCTCATTCATCAATCACCTCTTTGCTTTAACACAAAAAAAGGGTCACTCCAAAGAAATGAAATGACCCGCAGCTGTAAACTGAAAAGCAACTCAAGCTTTTTGCTTTTCTTCAATATACTTGATAGCTTCGCCTACTGTAGTCATTTTTTCGGCGTCTTCATCCGGGATATCTGCCCCGAACTCTTCTTCCAAAGCCATAACCAGTTCGACCTGATCGAGAGAGTCAGCTCCGAGGTCCTCGATGAATTTCGCATCATCGGTTACCTGATCTTCTGATACACCAAGCTGTTCAACCACAATTTTTTTAACTTTTTCTCTGATTGAAGACATTTTAGGATTGCCTCCTGTTTTGTTTGTTTTTAATAGATAATAACTTAAGTTTTACACTTCCACTTTGTCACTAAGACTGCATTACAATGCGGCACTTTTTCTAAAAATCAAATTGTTTTTTATTATTGCCGCTAAAAAAAAATAATTACATCAAAAGCCCTCCATCAATGTTTATTACCTGTCCCGTTACATAATCCGAATCAGGGGAACACAAAAAGTAAACCACGTTGGCTACATCTTCCGGCGTTCCCGCTCTCTGCAATGGAATTACTGTCATAAAAGCGTCTGTGGCTTCCTTTGAAATCTGTTTTGTCATATCCGTGAGAATATAGCCGGGCGCTACCGCATTCACATTGATGCTTCTTGACGCGAATTCCTTTGCCGATGTTTTAGTAAGGCCGATTACACCCGCTTTTGACGCGGAATAATTTGCCTGTCCCGCATTCCCCATACGTCCGACAACCGACGCGATATTGACAATTTTACCGCAGCGCGCCTTTATCATCGGCCTTGCGACGGCCTTTGTAAAATTGAACGTACCTTTAAGGTTCACGTTTATGACCGCGTCCCAGTCGCTTTCAGACATTCTCATTATGAGGGTATCTTTCGTTATTCCAGCGTTATTTACAAGAATATCGAGTTTCCCGAATTTCTCAATTACAGCCTTGACTGTGTTCTCCGCTTCGTCAAACTTAACTACGTTCGCGCTGAATGCCGCCGCCGTGTAACCTTTTTTCTCAAATTCGCTGACTGTCGCCTGAGCGGTTTCCAGCAGAATATCGACAACAGCTATTGAAGCGCCTTCCGCGGCGAGCCTCTCCGATATCGCTTTTCCAATTCCTCTGGCGCCGCCGGTAACCAATGCCACGCGACCTTTAAGTCTTCCTTCACAACAGCTCATAATTCGCATCCTTCATTATATTGTTATGAGTTAGCAAAATTCAATATGTTTTCCATATTGCCTATATTATATGTCTTAATATCCTTATTAATCCTTCTAACCAGACCTGTAAGAACAGCTCCCGGACCAAATTCTATCACGGTATCCGCTCCCGATGCCGTCAGAGACTTGACGCAATCTTCCCAGCGGACGCTTCCGGCAACCTGTTCTATAAGATTTTTTATTATTTCAGCCGTATCGTTTACAAGAGTGCCCGTGAAATTCTGCGCCACCGGCGAAAGCGGGGCATTCATAGGCACGGAATCCAGAACTTTTCCAAGCCTGTCCCCTGCGCTTTTCATAAGCCTTGAGTGATAAGCCCCGGCTACTTTCAAAGGTATTATTTTGCGGAAACCTTTTTCCTTGAGCATGCCCATGGCTTTTTCAACGCCCTGCCGGACACCGCTTATGACAATCTGCCCGGGACAATTGTAATTCGCTACGTCAATGCCGCATTCCGCGCATACCGACTTTATGATTTCAGGTTCTCCGCCCAGAACGCTTGCCATGGCCCCGTCGTTTTCCTTGCAGGCCTCGTCCATAAGTTCCGCCCTGCGCGCCACTAAGCGGAGGCCGTCCACAAAACTGAAAACCCCCGAAGAATAAAGCGCCGCGAATTCTCCAAGGCTTAAACCGCCGTTTCCGCTCTCCTTGATATCCGGGTATTTTTCCTTAAACGCGGCGAGACACGCTACGCTTGTGGTATATATCGCAGGCTGACAGTAACGGCTTTCCGTAAGTTTTTCTTCAGGCCCGTTAAAACAAATCTCGCTTATAGACCCCCCAAGGGCCTTATCCGCTTCCGCGAATATTTCAGCCGCCGCCGGGCTTTTTTCAAAAAGGTCCTTCCCCATTCCCACGAACTGGGCTCCCTGGCCCGAAAATACGAAAACTGCATTCATGGTATCATATCCCCTATGAAGATTTTACCGATGTATTTCCTTTTCAAGAGCCTTTAAAATAATGTCTTGTCCAATAATTGCAACTCCGGATGTTTCAAATCCATTTTTAAAACCACGAAATATACAAAAATATGAGGCTTATTTAAAAAAAATCACAGGAAATGCCTTGGCTTTTCTGCGTGTAACTGTATTGTTTTCCCGTATGAATAACGATGAACAAAATCTCAAATCGCTTTCCATATTCCATAAAACAAACGGTAAAAGAAAGGTAAAAAATGATAAAAATACTTAAACTGTTTGCGATTATTCTATTCACTGCAGGCCTTTTATTTTCAGCATTGGCGATATTCGGCTTGTACATATTTTTCACCGCGCAGAACGAAAACCGTCTTCCCCCGGCAGGTGAATTCATCAACGGCCCCGATAACTTCTCATTTGCGGTGATATCCGACTCAGGCATGAGGGATGAACCGCTTGATTTGATTTTAAAGGATATAAAAACAAAAAACGTCAAGTTTATTTTCCATCTGGGCGACCAGGCAAGAAGCCTGACAATCAACCATTTTGAATACCTGCTCCAGTTCCTTGACGCCCGGCTTGGAGAAATCCCCTTTTACGCGGTGCCGGGCAATCACGATATAACAAAAAGCGGCACTACGAACACCCGTTCTTACAAACGCGCCTTCGGACAGATGAACTACTATTTCAGCTACGGCGACACTCTCTTCGTGATACTTAATACCGCGGACAGCCGTTTTGGGAAAAAACGGCAGATATGGCTTGAAAATACGCTGTCACTGTTAAGAAAGAGTTTCAAAAACTGTATTGTCCTGATGCATGTGCCCCCGGTAGATCCCAGGCCAAATGAAAATTACGCGATGTACAGTGATGCTGATGAATTGAAAAATATTCTCTCTAAATACAACATCAACTGCATCATCGCGGGCCATATACACGAATATAATGAAGGTGTTTTCGCTAAAATTCCACTTTACATCGTGCCGCCTTCAGGTCAGAAAATGCGCGGACACACTTTGAAATACGGGTATCTGCTCTGTAAAACAGGTAAAAATTCAAAGCCTGAAATAGAAAAAATAGACGTTACAAATAAGCGGGGACGCAACTATTTACTATCCATGCTTTCATCGGATTTGGATGGGATAAAATCAGCAATCATAGCTCTCTCATGCCTCATCACATCATTCATAGTGCTCTTTGCGGCCTTACTCGCTTCACATAAAAAGAAAAATTGACCCCCAGCCAGTCTAACTGTTCAGATACTCAAATAACGCGTCATAAATCAGAGACGAGTTCAACTTCAGGGATTTCAGGGTTTGATTGTCGGCATTCGCAGCCTCATAAAGGCTTTGCAGTTTTCTGAACATTTCGCATATCGCGTCTTTGTCGATATTTTTCTTTTCGGCTTTCGCTATAACCGCTTTTGCCGCCTGCAAATGCCACAACTGCATCTGTCCGGCTATGCTCCAGTTTAAAAGGATATCGCTTCTCCGTGGAGCTCGTGACGCAAAGCTGTTGAGCATATCTATACCTTTAACGATATTCTTCTCAGCTGTCTCTATATTTTCATGACGTTTTTTCCAGCGCTCATCTTTTGAGCTTTTCATTTTTTCTATGAGGTCTTTTATGTATTTCTTTGGAGCTGGAAGAGAGTCTTTAAGACTTGTCCACTGTATCCCGACCTGCTGCGAAGTGGTAAAGAGGAACGGTGTTCCTATAAGCTTAATCGCCTTGAAAAATTCTTCGGACTCTGTTCCGAAAATAAGCTTTCCGGCATTTTTCATGATATCGTCCGCTGATTTTCCGGGATTGGCGACGGAGGGAGACGCGAGGGCCAGCCACTGTTCCTGTGTTTCCAAACTATGCAGCCTTATCGCCCAACTGGTAACACAGGTCCCTGCAAGTCTGGAAGACGCTGCTTTGGCGGCGCACCCTATAATGTTGTCCGCGTGAACTTCGTGCCGTCCGCAGTAATTGCTGTCCCCGGCTGAACGCGATGAACTGCACAACACTACATCATAACCCGAATCTTTCAGAAAATCACTGGTATAAAAAGGATTGATTTTTCCGGTTCCCTTATTTATTATCTGGGGAAATTTTTTCAGGATACTTGCAGTTATGTCTTTTTTAGAAACAGCCCCGTCTCCCCATATACGGGCCATATCGCTGCCGGATGAAGCCCAGTAATTCCAGTCCCATATCAGGAAATCTCTGGATATGAAATCCATTTCTTCGGGATGATGCAGTATCATATCGCCCCATACGCCCGGCCTGACGCCCGCGTCAAATATCGGTTTTGAAATATCTTTTATGTGCTCGGCATAGAGTTTATTGCGGCCTTTTTTGTCGCAATACTTTTTACAGACAGGACATGAACCGAATTCATACGCCTCGTCCCCGCCGAGATGAAAAAACCTGATTTTACCGAAAAGCTCAAGATATTCCTTAATCCATTTTTTCAGGAACTTGCGGACTTCGGGCTTTGAAGTGCAGTAACAATCATGGCGTTTCGGGTTTTCCCTGAAGCTGTGATATTTCTTATGCAGAAGCACATATTCGCCATGCCCTATGGTCTGAAAAAGCGGTATCGGTTCAAGCCCCAGCTTTCTGGAATAATCGAGTATCCCTTTAAACGCTTTTTTACTCAAAGCCTCGGGCCATACGCATTCGGGACAAGTTTTCCATTCAATTTTGTTTTCAAGTTCCCAGAGTATGGCATTGTAACCCATTTCCGCAAGCTTGCGTAGCCATTTCCGTATATATTCCTCCGGCAGGCAGACAAAATTCATGTCAAAATGAAATATCTTCAAACACTCTTTCTTCTTCATGGAATTCCTTATAATGCTTTAAAATTCTACTTTTTCAGCTTCTTTTCAAAATATGCATGTGTTTTATCTATTTGTCCACAAGCCATAATAAAAGGCACCGCATGCTATATCCATTGTTCCGCTCCCGGTTTATGGGGATTGCTCCGAATATAATCGACAAGGGCAATGACAAAAGGAAAATCCATCCTGCCTGCTGGAGGCCAGTGCGGCCAGGCCCCGCGTAAATACGAGGTGGTCGCCTGAAATCGCAGAATACAGTGGGGGAAAAGTCAAAATCGGCTTTTTGACAGGAAAAAACTAACCCCAATACTGTTCACTTAAGTGGAGGGCAGTGCTTCGTCACCGCCGAGATTGAAGACGGTTGCGACGAAGCGCAACCCTTCAAGGGCTGGAAGTTTTTTGCAAAAAATCTTAAGTGAACAGTATTGGTGTTAGAAGTACCCTTATTCGTAAACTTCTATTTCTGCAATATTTACATGTTTTCCATTCGTTGCGGTAACCCATACCCGCAGCGAATCGGTTTCCACAGGAGGGAAAGAATAGGTCTGCGCTTCACCTGAGGCATTCTGAATTTTGGCGACTGTTTTCCATGTGCCGTTACGGGAGATTTGAATTTCGTAGTCCCTGAGTGAATTCTCGAGCGGATAGACGACAACACGTCCAATCTTGAGCGGTTTATGGAATTTGAGTTCGAGCCAATCCGGTGCCGTGTCCGGTGTGGTATCAATCCACGTGTGTGAGCCAGATTCCATTGAACCGTCTGTTACATGCCAAAGCGCGGCGTTGGGATGGCGGCGCGGCCCTGTATAATAATGATTTGACGATCCCGATACTATCATCTTCGTACCCTCATAACGCTGATATGCCAGATTTCCCGGCTTCCGGCGTGCAGCATATACAGCTTCAATTTCTTCTTCAACCTTCTGAAAAGGTTTGATTGGAGGCGTTCCAGTTTCCGTTGTATAGATATGAATTTGAAAATTATTGAAAACATCGGTAAAAATGCCATTTCTCACCTTGATGCTTCGTTCTTCACCGACAACCTGAAGTTCCGTATCTCCAAGCTCTGGAACTGTCATGGTGATATTTTGTTTTTCCGCATTGGTCGATGTGCTAAATATCCACAGTTTTCCCTGATGCCTGCGTATGGCCCAGCGGAATGCCGTGCTGTCATACTTCATCATGGGGGAGAGAGCATTTTCATCGGTCAGGATTGGTCCGTAGAAAGCCAGCTCGCGTGCTGTTTCATGAGTCCCGATATAAAGTTCGGGATAGTTTTTGGAATTTCGATTATAGAACATTACTCCAGAACCGCCCATTATCAGGGACATAAGCATCTGTGTGCGTATTTCATCATAACTCGGAATGCACTGTCCGCCAAGGAGGTCTCCGTAGTTAAATCCCTGTTGCAGATATATAATAGAGGGCGGTGATTGACGTGTGCTGTTTAATGCCATTGCCTGCTCCATGAAGCTGCATATCATGCCGAAGTTATTCTTGGGATTTTCAGGAGACGGGTCCGGATAGGGATGAAGACCGTTCATCTCTCCCACTCGAATATAGGATTTATAGGCTTTCATGGTAAAATTTGTGATCATGATGGGATGATACGGATCTTCATTTCTCATTATTTCAGTAGCCTGTTCAAGGACTTCAGGAGATTTACGGGTAGTAGCGCCCTCGGGTTCATCGCTAAGAAAATAGAACAGGAGTTCGTCACGTGTTTTATCATAAGCCATCCTCTCGCGAAGGGCCTTTTCATCAGCCTCGGACAGGCTGGTTTTTTCTGAAAACATGGGACGGGAAAAACGGCGTGCAGAAACATGAAAACTGATAGCAAATTTTCCTTCGTATGGCTTTCGATCTCCCCATACCGGTGAGGCATTAGTATATTCAAGAGGAAGATCGCTCCATTCGGAAATGATGAAAATCTTTTTGCCGTCGCGATACCAGACGCCTGTCTTGTCACGCCAGACTTCGCCTTTGCGGTACGGGAGTCTCCGGAGTGGTTGCTTCACATCAAGTAGCAGTTTGCCGGACGAATCACGAGCTTCGGCAAAAACAGTCATACTCTCAAAGGGCAGCGGTTCAACAGGAAAGATAATCTCTCCAGAACCTTTGAGTTCTTTTTTTGCAATAACATCTCCTGATTTATTACGAATTCCGGTTGTTACGGTCGCACTGTCTAAATAGCATACTACATTGTATCTAACTTCTGCAAGTTTCTGTGATGCAAAAATCATATTTCGATATATCGGCTCAATCATGGTTATTCCGAGCGGAGTGTAATCAATCTTGATTGGCACACTGCGCGCCTTTAGTATTGCATGTGTCAATGGATCAGAGATAACAACCCTGAACAGATAGTCATCATTCATTACCGAACCTGAGGAGCGTAGTAAAACGTTTTTAGTTTCACGCGGGGCCAGGGTAATACGCTGCATGGTGATTGGCGGAGAGTTTTCCTTATGATAATCGCCGCGAACAATTAATTTTCGTTCAACACCGTCAAGATTCGTGATTTGCGTTTCAACCCCGATACAGCCGGAACGGTCGAATTTGGGAACGGTTTCGGAAAGTGCCAGCGCATACCGTGCAAAATCTGTTTCCAGCCCTTTCAAAACGGCAAACTCATTGGAATTGTGTTGTGCACCTTTGACTGCGATAGAAGATATTTCTTTGGTGTAACGCGAAATGCGTGCGATATTCAAGCCCCAGCTTGTTCCCGGGACAGTCGTAAAATCCAATGTAGAATATGGAATACGGAACTCGCAACTCCAGAAGCCTTCTCCCTTGTATCCGCTAGCGCGTGCATCACTATGCCACTCAGAATTTGACATGAAGCCCCCCTGAGCGCGCAATTCATTATAAACACTCCCGTCAGCATTAACATAAAACGCAAAATATTCTGTTTTTTTTCCTCCTGGATCAAGCATGAAAATCACAATATCATCTTTTCCCATGCCAATTCCCCCCGGGCGTTTGCCTGAACGGATTTTTTCTCCTTCAGGAACAACACAATGTACGCCCAAATAGATGGCATCATCGTCATAAAGAACATATGCCGTCGTTTTGATTTCGGCAGGTTCCCCGGTATTTTGGCGAACAAACCCTTCGATTTTGGTGGCTTTCTGCCAAATGGCATCATCAAGCCGTCCGTCAAGCTTTGGCGGATTTTCACAACGTGTTGCAGTGAATTCCGCTGAATGAAGAGATGAGGCGGTCAAAAATAATCCGGTAAACAAAATTTTGCACAATCCATTCATAATTTCCCTCCTGTCCAAATTAGAAAAATTCAATTTTTATTGATCTTGCCTGTAAAAATATATTTTGAAGCTATAACTCGGCCGGTTCGGCATTCAGTCCGGCAAAAAGCACTTCACGAACGAAGGACTGGCGAATAAGGGGCGATACATGTCCGTCAAAATAGCCGACATTGGTACGTTCGCCCAAGTATATACGCATGTATCCGTCATCATAGTAGGCTTTGTTGCTGCCATGCCTGAAAGCCACGCTATCGTTGGGCGCTAAATAAAAACGGTAACCATTTCGCATTCCATTATCTGTAAGGATGAATGCCTTTGACGGAAAGACTACACTCGGTGCTCTTCGTGTAGGAAAAGTAGTACCGGAATTTTCTCCAAAACTACTCCCCGCAAGCTTTGCGTTCAGAATATAATGTGTGTACCGGAAGACTGGCTTTGTCGCGTAATCCTGACCCAGCAATCCAATCTCGGAGGGGCATTTGAAAAGCTTATACTCAACCGATTCTTTTGCATAAACAGAAGACGGAATTCTGTCATTGATAGTCTGATATACATACAGAAACCATGCGGAAGTGGGAAGGCCCGTGATATTACCGGGCAAAAGCCAACCGTCATAGCTGTCGCTGTACGATACATATCCGAACATAAGCTGTTTGATATTGTTCATACAGGCGATGCCATTGACTGTATGCCGGGCCTTTCCAAGCGCAGGGAGCAGCATTCCAATCAAAATGATTATAACGCTGACAACAATTAAGAGCTCGACTAATGTGAAGAAACGACGCATATCAGACTCCTTTGCCTTTATGTAAGTTATTTTCATATAAATACCTCTTGTTAACTGAGCCTATTTGAAAAGCATTGACGTTTTATTGTCAATATTTACATCATTCATTTTTGATTCCTTGTAATGCTTGGGACTAAGAATGAATAATCCTTCTAATATTTGAAATTCCTCCGGCATAAAATATTACTCTAAACAAGCTTTAATCAAATCGTCAACATCTGCCGTAGCCAAACATTCGACAGTATCGGCGGACCCGTAATAAATCTTGACTTCTCCCGAATCTTCCAGTATCATGCCGCCGGGAAATATCACTTCACCCCTCATGCCGACCAATTCATACGGCAATTCAGGAGCAAGGATAGGATATTTACAGATGCCTATAATTTTTGACGGATCCTCAAGATCCAGAAGCATCAGCCCCCCGAAATAAACCTTATGCCAGTCTTTATGCCAAGCATAAAGTTCCCGTTCGACTTTGTAAACCGCATGAAATGTGGTGAGCCAGCCTTTTGCCGTTTTCACCGGCGGCGCGGCGGGCCCTATTTTGCTGTTTGAGAAGGCTACGCTTTCAGCTCCCAGAAGCAATTTGTGATTTCCCCAGTAAGCGGCATCGGGAGAATCTGAAATCCAAATGTCAAAAGCCTCTTTTTCACGTCTGCCATATACTGGGAACGGCCTTTCAAGCCTTATGAATTTACCATTGATTTTTTCAGGAAAAAGCACCATGTTTCTGTTGTCAGGAACGCTCATTGAGAGTATTTCAAATTTACTGAAATCGTCTGTCACGGCAATTCCAGCTCTTACGCCATGAAGAGTACCCACGGCAAAGCACATATAGCATCGGTCGTCTATCACCGTGAGCCTCGGATCATAGGCATAGAGAATGTCATCAGTCTTAAGCTCGAAACAGGGTTTCCTCTCGACATGCCACTTTATTCCGTCGTCGCTGAACGCCAGGCCTATGTTGATTTTTGCAGGTTTGTACCCCTTCTCAAAATCCTCTTTTTTTCTGTTGTAGTCATTCCTGAAAGCCATCACGTAACGCCCCCGGTACTTCGTTATCCCGGCATTGTATGTCTGAACGGATTCATACGGGACATCCGCGGCGGAAAGGATAGGATTTTCTTTATATTTTACGATTTTCATTGTCCTTGTAACATCTAAAAGTTCTTTCAATGCGTCCATTTTTGTAAACTCCTTATATTTTTTTGACTGATTCACGTATTATAAGTTGATTGGGCAATAAGGTCATATGAGGAATTTCAGATTTTCCGGCTATTGTATCGCGTATCAGTTCCAAAGCCGTTGTGGATAATTCGGATACGTTTTGAGAAATAGTAGTATGCGGCGGAGACAGCCACTGTGAGAGGTCATACCTCTCGCAACTGATTACGGAAATATCATCTGGAATCCTTATGTTCAGCAAATTTACGGCATAGGAAAATCTTGCGGTCAAACCTTCTCCGCATACAATCACGGCACTGGGTTTAGACTTCATCAAAATCGCCATAGTTTCAGTCATCGAACGGTTATGAAAAGACGCATCATACTCAGACATAGGCTTAAGTTTATATTTCTCCATTGTTTTACGATATCCACTGACACGTTCTTTCCCGGCCCAGTTCTTTGCGTTGTCCAGAACTATCGCGATTTTTTCATGTCCGTTCTGAACCATATGGGCTATTGCAAGTTCTATCCCCTGCGCATGATCTGAGCATATTGAGTGAGCAAGGGAACAAGTCTTATTTATCGTCACCATGGGTATGGAAAGATTTTTCAGTTTCCCCATATTTTCTTCCATAGTCTTTTCATCTGTCAGCAGAATTGCGGCTTTGGTATAACCACCAAGCGTATCGGCCTCACTTATCCCGATTATCTTTATCTGATAGCCGGAACGCGTAAACTCAGTAATTATCCCCATGGCGATCATAGAATAAAAACCAGAAAAGAAATTCAAATTGGCAAGATCACTGACTATAATGGCGATATTTTCCTGTGCGGCAACCTGTTTCGGCATGTAATTCAGATTTCTGGCCGCTTCAAGCACTTTTTTCTTTATTTCATCGCGAACCCCGGCTTTTCCGGTAAAAACGCGGGAAACGGTGGCTTTGGAAACACCACACTTTTCAGCAATTAAATTTATATCTGATCTCATAACACTCTCTCTGAAACCGTTTCATTATATTGTAAACCGTTTCATTTTAAAAGTCAATAGCTTCCCAAAAATAAATTGAACTTTTTAAAGTGCAGAAGTATAGACTTTTTGCCGGGTTCGGCAAAAAATGAACTTTTTATGCCTTATTGACAATCTCTTTCAGTCCGTTGTTTATTATTTTTACGGAAAAGCTTTCGGGGGCTTTCAGCTGATAATTTAAAGTGCCGTTATTGTTCTGCCATTTTAAATATATGTTGTCGGCGCCGTGAGGAATTCGGCCTTCGCAATATTCCATCGGGATATCGGAAAAGCGCAGGGTGATTACTTTATTTTTTTCATCAATGTCGTAAAGCCCGAGTATGTCCCTGTAAAAAACATGGTTTATATGCGAGGCGAAACCGTGATTGCAACTGGCTATCGTATTGTCCATTTCCCAGAGCGTCCCCGTCCTGTCCGCCATCTTCAGCAGGTATCCTCTGCTTTCATCTATTATCTGTCCGGCGAGGCCGTATCTGGAAAGAAGTTCAAGCCTCAGATAATTGCCGATAAAGGCGTTCGCCTTGTGCACATCGGGGAATTTATCTGTTCTGAAAGGGCCGAAATCGTCTTTCAGGGTATCCCACAGTTTCGAGTGGGTTTCAGGAGACGCGACATTGAAGTAGAAAATATAATACTGGCAGACTT
>MHBF01000181.1 GCA_001803225.1 Lentisphaerae bacterium GWF2_44_16
ATGAGAATCGACGGCAATGTCATATTCGACATTGGAAATTATAAAGTCTCAGAACAACTTTTGCGACATTAACCAAGCTTTGATTTTTTCTCTCATTTTATCATTTTCCGTTTTCATTGAAAGGTCTCCGCAGACCATTATAAAGCAGATTTACGTTAAAGGCAATAATAAAATGCAAAAAATAAAGATAAAAAGCATATAAAATAAGTAAAATGAGTTTAAGTTATTTTAATAAAATGTATTTTTATAATATTTATTTTGACGCAATGGAACACTTTTCATTCAAGTGTTTCTGGATATTTGAATATATTTTGCGGGTGTTTTCTGTTTCGGGGAGGATGCTGAAAATTTTTTCTATATATCCTTTTTCATGTATTATCTGGAAAGAGCGTTCGTAATTTATGTCATAGACCCAGCTCGCTATCAGCAATTTCAGGTCGTTGAGGCTTTTAAGATTTTTCTGTTTCACAATAGTCCCGGAGAGAATGTCCCGGCAGATTTCTTCGGAAATACCAGGGATGTCCGGCACTTCCAGCAGAATGGGGTCATTCGGAGGAATATCCTTCTGAAAAAAACGGTTTGTTGAAAATGCGTATATATCAAGTTTGTCAGCGTCGCGTATCATCCTGCCGAAAAAAAGTCTCTGAGCGTCCTCTTTTTCCGGCAGTTCCAGGCGGTTGTGGTGAGACACCGAAAAAAATATTATGTCCTGTATTTTTTCGTCAATACCATTGAACACTTTTTTTTCTTTCAGTATTTCCACTCCGAGTTCGGCATGATTGATAGATTTTGCGTCAAGGAAGGTCCCATAGCGCATAAGCTGTTCAAACCTGCCGACGTCATGGAAGAGCGCTATGACCTCAGCAAGGTTTGTTTCCTCTTCAGAGAGTTTCAAATTTTCCGCTAGATCTTTTATGAGAGCACAGACTTTTAAAGTATGGGATATCTTCAGGTCAATGCATTCTTTTCTTAGAGGGTCTTCATGGCAGAAAGACCCTGAATACTGAAAAAACCACTCTTTCAGGCGCAAAAGAGCATTCCCATTAATTACGCTCATTTACTTAATGCTGAATAAACAGCTTCCGCTATTGCCAGATGTCCTGAAAGATAAGGGTGCACCGGTTCCGGGCAGAAAGTGTCCGCGTCATGGTATTTCAGAAGTTTCTGAAACATTTCATGAGTTTTCAGGAGGCGGGTTTTATATTTTCTGTTCATTTCGCGGATGACCGCAATATATTCGGGGAGAAGGTCTAATACCGATTTGCGGAAAGAATGGGCATTTTTTTCCAGACTTATATAAAAAGGCTCAATCAGGAGTATTTCACACTTGGGCAGGGCTGATTTTGTTCTGGACAGGATATCATTGTAAGCTTCGCGGAAAAGTTCCGGCGGTATGGGATCGGCGTTTTGCCTGAGGGTCATATGGAGGTCGTTGATGCCGATTTTGATTGAGAGCCAGTCCGGCTTATGGAAAAGCACATCATCCGTCCAGCGCCTTTGCAGGCCGATAACGGTATCACCGCCTATGCCTTTGTTGATGATATTGACTTTTTTCTCAGGTTCCCTGACAGTCAAGAGGTCGTGAAAGAGTTTGGCATATCCGTTTCCGAGAGGCCTTTCGGCGGCCCTGCGTCCGCAGTCGGTTATACTGTCGCCGATAAAAAGAACCGTTTGTCCGCTTTTGATTTTAAGCGTCATAGTTGTTTCCCTGTAATTTAAATTTGTGTTGTCTGTTTATTTAATATACTTTCTTCAATTCGTTTATAAAGTTATTTATATTTATTTCCAGAAACAACTCCAGGATATGCAATTACTTTTTGTTTCTTAAGGCCCTTCTGATAAACAAGGCCACAAAGAATATCGTTATTAAAATCAAAGAATATGCCATCAGTTTTTTCCAGCATCTGAATTATAGCTTTTTGATTACTGGAAGACAAAATTTGCTCATCAATCGATCCTTTTAAAATCATTAAATCATCAAACGCCGCATCCGCCGGTTGTAAACCGGAATTCATAGCTCCAAGCTGTACGGAAAATTTCATTGGCATTGTCTGCATTACCTTACCCGGATTTCCACTTTCGTCTGAAACTTTTCCGGAAACTGAAATGCCATCAGCGTATATTTCCATCACAGCGTTTTCTCCTGTTAAATCCCATACGAAAACAAGATGGTGCCATTGTTCCTTTTTCCAATTTTTCAAACTTGCATAGACACTTCGCGATGAATATTTGTTATTGGCAATATAAAAATAAATTATGCCATTTTTCCTGTCCATAAAGATGGACAGGTGTTTCCGATTTCTGGCAATGAGTTTCTCGTTTTCCGGCAATGGGCCGTAATGTAAGAAAGTCCGGTATTCTTTCTGTGGCAATTCTTTATTAATTGCGTCCCAATGCGGTTTTACCAGGAATGATATTGTTCCGCGGGATAAATCGGGGACTAAGACTTCAGATCCGGCAACATCAAAGAAAAATGGTCCGTCAAAAGCATGTCCCCCGCTGTCAGTCCCTTCAATGAAGGCTTTTTTTTTACTTAAAAGAAAATTACGGTCTCCAAACATTTCCTCCTTGACGATACGATGTTCCGCCCCGTCAGAAGTGCGACAGGTCAGAACAAGTTCCAGAATTACGCCACGGTGAGTTTCCTCAAGCTGTTTTTTGAAAGGAACAGTAGATTCCCATGAAAGCGGTAAATATTTTTTCTGCAAAAGCGTCATATTTTCTCCAACCGGGTTACGGTCCTTATCCAGAAAACGCGCCTTAAGCTCCACACCGTAAAGAGGACGTTCGCTTTCCAGTTTTACTCCGAACGTGAGCTGACTGCCTGTGCCTGTCGCATGAGTTTTGCCGGCCATGCCGCCATCAAAAACGGCAATGGTAACTTTAGCGTCATTTGCAATTGCCTGTTTGCAAAATTGGAGAGGCTGATATTTTTCCGGGCAATGGAAACCTTTTCCTTCAACATCGGTGGAAGAAAAACTTTCAATCAGCTTTTGCGGCGCTGATTTTTGAATTGAATTATAACAAAGCATGGCGGCCCAATCGTTATCCGGCTTCCGGCCCAGTTCAGTAAATGGCACTGCCAGTTCAAAAAACCATTTTCCACTCTCTCTGGAAGACGCGACTTTTAGTCCAGATACAGGTTGCGCTTTTTTGTTGCCGTCAACATTCTTTTTCTGTGCAAAAAGGTTGCCTGCGGTATCAACTATAAACTGAAAGTAATTACCGCTTTCCCGGTCAGGCATTAAAAAGACTTCAATACTTTCGGTAAACGCATATTCGTTACCCGAACGTTTCGGTTCCATTATTTGCGGCAGCAATGGCTGGTCTATTTTTCCGGCAATATAGATATTTTTATCATCGTGAAGCATCATCATTTTTATGGGATGTGATGGCATTTTCATGTTCTTTGTAGCAATATAATGTTCTATTGGTTGTGCGATGTTCCAACATTTTTCTGTCAGTTTACCGTCAATTTCAACTGGAGTCGAAATTTTTATTGCCGCCAGTTTGCGCGAGCAAATGAACTTTTTAAACCAGGAGGGAACATTGTACTGCTCAAAAATAGCCTCCTTCCGGGAATTCAAATTATCCAGTTTCTTTTTCAAATCATTAAATTCCGGCTGAAGCAGGTTGCTGTCAGAATTAGCGTCGCTGTTTCGCCACCAGCCTTGTAATTGTGAATATTCAACCAGCGCCGGTTCCCCCTGCAATTCCTTTATTATCCTGTCATATTCCGTCATCATGCCGGCAAGTTTTCCCCGTCCTTCAGCTACCGCGGACACTACGCCCGCCATGTCTCCTTTTTTCGCACATCCAATCCCTTTTCCTTCATAATAATTTACGGTGGCATATGCAACTGCGGCTTTCATCATTTTGTAATAAGTCACGAATATCGGATAAGAAAACGTATCCATTATCTTTCCCGGCTTCTTTTCATATTTTTTCAGGTCTTTCCAAACTTGATCCATGGCTTTTTCCGCTTTCAATGCCGCATGGTAATTTTTTTCTTCAAGTTCCAGCATATTTTTCAAATTCAGCGCTGCAACTGTACGCTTGGGATCATACGCAAGAAAAAAACTGAACTGATCGCTGAAAATATCTTTCAGCTTTATCCCGGCTTCATATCCCCAAAGCCCGACAGCGGTACGCTCTGCCATGATTTCCAAGGTTTCAGGATCATAGTTAACCGGATTTCTTTTGCGGTCAAGCTCACTGTTGCCGGGAAATGCCGTATTCCAGGCGTATTCCGCACCGCAGACGGATGCCTGCTCCCAAAATTTTCTCGGCATATTGAGCCATAAAATATCATTGGTATTTCGGGAGGGATCATAAGCACTGATAAAATTGCTGATTTCCGCCGGCAACAGTGACAGTATATCCCTATGTGAACCTAAAACTTCAAAATAAATCTGCATTGGCCGTTCAGAATATTGCCGGTAAAAGTTATACATCTCACTGGAAAGACCCTCACGTATACACACAGAAACATCCGCCGGGAGTTTTTTATTAATCCGCTGCATGAAATTTTTAATTTCTTCAGTTTTGCAAACTGCTTCATTGCGATTTTCCGGGGTATCCGGCAAACCGAGTTTTTTCAGGCCGAAATCAGGTTCAAGATACATACCGGAATAAGGATAAATCACCAGGCTTGGCTCCAGCCCTTTCTTTTTGAATATATTTATATAGACATTGAACATATCCGCATCCGCCTGTACCCGGTCATTCCCGTATTTTTCCCGGGTCAACTTATCCCGTTCACTCCACAGTTCCGGATCACGAAAACCGCCGCCATCAATAGAATGGATGAAAATTACATCATAACCTAATTTACTGTAAAGTTCTGCCATTTTTTCAGCCTTTTTCCTGTGTAAATCATGACGGGCCCAGGAATAATATCTTTTATGCACCGGGTTATAAAGCATTTCCTTTACTTCCGGTTGGTCCTTATCCTGAATATACCCTAAAGCTACATTTGTTCCGCTGTAAGAAAGCATGTCCCGCGCATGCATGTAATCCGAAACAAGTGAGGCAGAAGCAAAAATCTTGTCATCTTCAACAAGTGGTTTGTCATAAAAAGGTGAGTGCGTGGTATAATAAGGAATAAAGGTATGTCCGGAAACCATATTGCATTTAAGCCGGAATGCCCAATCAATGAATTTTTTCATATTTTCCATATGCTTTTCCGGATTCTTTTTGTCGTCGTAATGATAAGAGGCCGTAAATTCGGTCAGCATCCTGCGCGGAAAATCTGGCCAGTCTATAACCTCAGCAGGATACAATATCACCTTGTCACCATCACGGTCTATCAGATAACGCAGAGTGACTGCGGCATACATCATTCCCAATGGGCTGTTGCCGGCCAAACGGATACCATCTGCAAACGGTTGAATTCCGTAGGCCTGTTTCCGGCAGAACGGATTTTGTGTTTCAACTTTACTATTCATGGAATTGAAAAAGTTTGGCCAATGGTTTTCAATGACAATGTTATAAGTGCCCTTTTGGATTTCCTTCAATACCGGAATTTCTTTCCCGGTCAATTCTTTAATTCTGGAAACAATCTCCTCGGCAGAGATCTGCCCCTCTTTGCTGTCATTGCCAAGAACAACAACTGCATTTTCAGGCAGTTCTACAGTTTTACCCGTAAACTCAATTTGTTTGGGCACTGGTATCAAGCGTAATTTCCGTTTTTTCAATTGCTCCCAATTGTCTGAAAGCTGTTTTGTCATTACTGACACAGTTTTTGTTTGAGGCGCCAATACATCGTTTCCGAAAACATTTTCAGACTTACACCCTTCGAAAATGAATACAGACATAGAGATAAAAACACATCTTTTCAAACGACTGAAACTCTTAAACATAGCTAGCCTCCATTGTTTATATATTTTGTGTTATTACCAATAACCATCTTCATGAAAAGACTTGCGTCCCCAAAAAACTTTTTGGAACCACTCTGCATCATTTTCCGCATGCGGGACATTTTTCTGAGACCGCCATTCTCCATGGCCATCAACAAAAAAAACGTTCATTCCGCTAGAATGACGGTATTGATCTAACATTTCATTTGTACCGGAAAAAGTGTCTTTTCTAAGTGCCGCCTTGTCCCCGATAAAAGCCACTTGCGAAGGCTTGGGTATTTGAATAATTTTTCCATAATATGCCGAGTCCAGCGGTCGCAAATATGTTGCAAGACCGTAGTGGCATCCTTTAAATGTATTCCATCCGCTGGTAGCGTCAGGGACAATAATGCGTTTTTCAGACGGGCAGTTGTACACTCCCATCGGTATCGTAACCGTTGCCGTAATATCTTCATACCAGCAATTGTTCAGATATTTCAAGTCCGCCAGCACCTGCTGCCAGTAACCATAGGGAGGAACATTGTATGACGGCGGGAGCCAATCATTAAAATCAGTACTGTAGGAACTGGCAGCCAGGAATATTTGTTTTTCATTATTCAGACACAAACTTTTTCTGGCCGTCTGCTGTGCCCGCGTCAACGCAGGAAGCAGCATTGAAGCAAGAATTGCGATAATTGAAATTACTATCAGAAGTTCGATTAAAGTAAATTTGATAATCCTGATTATTTCATATTTCATTTGACTGCCTTTCCACATGAATTTCTTATAATCAATTTTGTATGCAAAACTTCCTGAGGCAGTTCAGTATTCGTTTCCGCCAGCCTCAACAGCATTTTTACTCCAGCACGCCCTATATCGTAACAAGGCACCTTAACTGTCGTCAGCGGAGGCTCCAACTCTCCCGCACCGGGAATATCGTCAAAACCAGCCACTGAAATATCTTCCGGCACCCGCAACCCGCTGTCGCGCGCAGCCTCAATTGCGCCGACGGCTTTGATATCCGTGTCAACAAATACTGCTGTCGGACGCGCCTTCAATGACAGGAGTTTTTTCATCGCGTCATAACCGTAATTCTCGGAACCCTTGTCAACTTTGACTACTAATTCATCTTCAAACGGGATATCATATGTCCGCAAGCCAATCTGGTATGCGGCAAAACGATCGCTGTGATAGCGAGTGTTGCCATTAATCATCCCGATACGGCGATGACCCAAAGAATCAATAAGCAAAGACATTAATTCATAGACTCCGGAAAGCTGTTCGTAGCTGATGGTATTTGGCATGCCTTTGAAGTAATGGTTATGATCAATTATAACACATTTGTTGTCATATCCTTGTAAGAGGTCCATAAGTTCAGATTCGGGGTCAAGTAAAATCAGATTCCTGATTTTTTCTTCTTTCATGCCTGCAATTGTTTCATGATAATCCAATATCCGTACGGCTCCATTATAGTTATTGATGATGCCCCGATGAATTTCATTTTTGATAAACCAGTTCAGCGGATCGGATAATTTGTCTTTTTTGTTAATGTTAATAAATAATTCCGGTAACTTTTCATTATCCGAAGAAGGTGCAGCTGCCGGAATTTGTATAAAAGTTCCGCTGCCGCGCTTTCTTACAAAATACCCTTCCTCTGTCAAATCTTTCATCGTATGCGCTACAGTTGCGCAACTTACATTGTATTTATGCATCAATTCCTGTTCAGTCATGAACTTACTCCCGGGCCTATAATCAGATATAATCTTATTTTTAAGGATATCCTTAAGCTGAAGATATTTTGGGATGCCATTGTCTCTATTTATCATTTACCACCTATATTATATCGATGTTTTTATCATATCACTTTTCCCTTATTTGTCAATATGTTATGATACTAAAAATTTAACTTTATTACAAAATATGTAGAAATACATATATAATTACATCTATTATTAGATGTTTTAAGTGAATGAGTTTTCCTAAATTTCAAAGTTTAAGAATTTTAACCGTTTATATTTCTTAAAGTATTAGAAAATCAGCAACAGTAAATTAATTTAAGGGGTATGTGGGGATTTATGATTGGGATTTTTTTAGCGCCAAAGGGCCTCTGAAATGAATGTTATAGCTCTATACAATAAATACAGCGGAATAAATGAAATAGTTGACGGCTTCAAAAAGACGAACAAGGAAGTTCTGCTTTTCGGAAGTGCCGAAGAATTCAACGCTATTTATTCCAGGCACGTCATAGAATTTGTAATGGACATAAATTTTCATCCTGAAGTCAGAGATATATGCGTGAAAAACGGTCTTTCCTATATGCTCTGGAACTTCAATCCCGACGCGGCCGCCATGATAAGTTCTTTTACTGCGCCTATGAGGGGAAATGACTTCATATTTTTAAATAATAAAGACGATTATAATGAATGTTCCCGGAAATACGGCAACATTTTTTACCTGCCCCTTTCGACAACCGACTCTTTTATAATGACGCCGCGCTACAGCGGTTTTGAAAACCAGATATTGATTATCGTTAAAAATAATGAGCGGGAAATCGCCGCTGAAAAGTCCTTTCAGAAAATAATTGCCGAGCAGAAGGACGAACGGCACCTGAAAAATTACCGTCTGATAAAATCGCTCGCGAGCGCTTGTCTGGAAAAGCATAAATACATATTTGATAAAAATATTTTTCCCGAGCTTCTTCAGAAAAGCATAGATGATTGCGGTATGGACCCCTTTGATGAAGAAGACAGGGACTTGTTTCTGGACCATTACATCAGAACGCTTTCCTCCATTCAGAAAGAATTGTGTATAAATGAGATATGTCTTACCGGGCATAAAGTCTGTTTTTACGGAGACAGGTCTTATGAAAAGATGCTTAAGCTTTATAAAGACACGGAATTTCACACATTGGAAGAATGCAAAGAGGTTCACAAGTTATACAACAGCTCCAAAATAAATATAATTCTTACGGAAATACAGAATGTCGGAGCGATTCCGAAAGATGTATTCAATATGCTTGCGGCGGGAGCTTTTGTTCTCTCAACGCATTCCAGCGAAATAGCTTCCGTTTTTAAAGTAGGTAATCATTTGGAGACATTTGCTGATGCGAAAGAACTTATTGATAAGATTCATCTCTATATGTCAAATGATTCGATGCGCCAGAGAATAGCGTCCAGCGGACAGGCGGAGTTTCAGAATTTTCATTCCATGTCTTCCCGTCTGTCTTATATATGCATGCAGAGGTTCAACAAAAAACCAGCCATTGTAATAGACAGAAAACAATAGTTTTTCTGAATCAATAGCCCAGAATTTCTTTTTTTATGTATCTGTAAACCTGCAGCGGATGCGCGAAAATGAAGCTTAACCTGCCGAAGTCTATTGTCGCATTCAGAGGTATCTGAACTTTAGTGGAGGGGTGGACTTTTACGTTATTGACTTTTGTTCCATTGGTCGAGCCCATGTCCATTATGAAATACATGTCTTCCAGAATAAATATTTGCGCATGCCTGCCTGATATTACGCTGTCGGATATTACTATGTCATTTGTGCCGTTCCGGCCTATGTTGACAATATTTCTTTTTTCAGATCCGGTGACGGGCTTTTCCCTGAGAAAATAGATATACTGCTGGATTGCTTCTTTTTCCTTTTTAATTACATTCTTTTTCTTTTCCCAGTTTTTTTCGACTTTTTCCCTTATGAGGTTAATTCTTTCAGGTCCAAGCTCTTCGTCAAAGTCATCTATTATCTGTTTAATTCTTTTTTCTTTGAGAAATTCCAAATCCACGGACCTGAATTTCAGAGTGCTGGTATTTGAAAGGCTGCCGCCCAGTTTCGGTTTAAGTTCTCCTTCGTAGAAGTCTTTGCCGATAAGGAACGGGTGCGGGGCCTGGTCGGTAAATTCCTGCAGGCTCACTTCTGAGATAAACCTCTTAAAACTAGAGTAGTCTAACTGGCCATTGCCATTAACTAATTTAAGCAAACTTTCCATTTGATTTTAACAATCATTTTTAAAATTAAACCCGTTAATATACAGGAAAAAACAGAATAATAAAGGATTTTAACAGGAAAGAATAAAATTTTTACTTTTGAATATCGGCACTGCTGAAAGAAAATCGTTCAATCTATGGCAATTCAGATATTTCCCTTATTTTTCTCTGAATTCATTTTGGCATTAAGGTAATTCACTTTTTCAAACCTTATATGCCGTCACAGATTTTCTTTTCAATATTTTCTTTTATTTCAAGCTGAAAGCCGCTCATTTGCGTGGACGGGAGAGCGTCATATTTAAATCTATGTCTTAACATCTTTTTCCCGGTCTGAAAAATTTCTGTCTTTTAATTTCTTTTCAGATTCTGTATAACCGCGCCGACAAATTCTGATGTACTGCTTTTTCCGCCCATATCGGGAGTTCTTACTTTGCAGTCCCTGATTATATCGGTTACGGCTTTGAAGAGGGTGTCCGCCACTTCATTAAGGCCGAGATGTTCGAGCATCAATACCATCGACCAGAGGGTGCCGATAGGATTGGCTATGCCTCTGCCGGCTATATCCGGGGCGGAACCGTGGATCGGCTCAAACATGCTGGGATATTTCTTTTCAGGATTGATGTTTGCTGAAGGCGATATGCCTATGCTTCCAAGCATGGCGGAACCAAGGTCAGTGAGAATATCGCCGAAAAGATTGCTGGCAACAACCACTTTCAGCATTTGCGGTTTCATTATGAAAAACCCCGCGAGCGCGTCCACATGTATGCTTCTGGAGTCGATATTTCCGTAAAAGGCTTTAACTTCATTAAATACCTTATCCCAGAAAACCATTGAATAATTCAGGGCGTTGGATTTGGTGGCGCTGACAACATTACCGAGATTGTTTTTGACGGCGTATTCAAAGGCGTATTTTATGACTCTTTCCGTGGCTTTGCGAGTGAACCAGGCTTCCTGAACAACGGTTTCATCAGGGGTGTTTTCATTTTTGACATAACCTTTTCCGCAGTATTCGCCTTCGGAGTTTTCCCTTATGACTACAAAATCGATATCTTTAGGGGAATTGACTTTCACGGGTGAATTCAGTCCTTCAAGAAGCTTTACGGGACGGAAATTTATGTATTGCTCAAATTCCTGCCTTATCGGCAAGAGCAGGCCCCTCAATGAAATATGATCGGGAACGCCCGGATAGCCGACCGCGCCCAAAAGAATGGCGTCGCAATCAGAGAGTATTTTCAAACCGTCATCCGGGAGCATTTTTTTATTTTTCAGATAATACTGACAGCCCCAGCCATATTCTTCGAGATCAAATTTCAGTCCTCCGTGAATTTTTTCAATTTCAGCGAGTACTTTAACGCATTCCGTCATGACTTCCGGCCCTATCCCGTCCCCGGGAAGAAGTTTCAATCTTACTTTATTCATTTTAGTCTTAATACCTCTATTTATTTTTCATTTCAGACGCACTATATCATATTCCTAATAACCTTTCAATCTACCGTATATTTTAAGGTGTCATTCATCTTTTATTAATTGTAACTTATTTATTATAAAATACTTATAATTTTCATTATTTTAAATTATGCTTAAAAATTGTTAATGTCGCAAAAGTTGTTCTGACACTTTATAATTTCCAATGCCGAATATGACATTGCCGTCGA
>MHBF01000182.1 GCA_001803225.1 Lentisphaerae bacterium GWF2_44_16
ATCTTCGTTTTGCATCATAGCAAAATATACTTGCCATTTTTTTACGATGCAAGCATCGGGGAATTAAACCCTCCTCTGATTAAAAAGCGTTATTTCAATCTTACTGATAGAATGCTTGAATATGGCCCTAATCTTGGATAGCCTCACACAAAAGCCTTTGGCGCCGGGCTTTTTGAGATAAGGGCAAAAGGGGCAGAAGGCATAGGACGGGTATTTTATTGTACCGTGGTTGGCAAAAAAATCATAGTCCTCCATGCCTTTGTAAAAAAATCTCAGAAAACTCCGAAAAATGACTTGGAAATAGCAATAAAGCGAATGAAGGAGGTTCAAAATGCGTGGAAATAAAACAGAAGCTTTCAAAGCAGTCCCTCATGATAGGGACGCCATGCTTGCAAGAGCAATGAAAAACGCCGATTTCGCAAAAATATGGAACGAGACCGATCCCGAAATTTCAGCTCTTGATACCGTCCTTAAAGCAAGGAGGAAAGCAGGCATCACCCAACAGCAGATAGCCCGCAGAATGCACACCAGTCAGGCCGCCGTTGCCCGTATCGAAAAACTCGCATCAGGGGACACTAAAACTCTTCCAAGCATGACATCACTGAAAAAATACGCGGCTGTTCTCGGCTTCAGGGTCAGAATCGATTTCGATCCTATTAAATAATTTTTCTTCACCTGACTTTGAGCTTAAAAAATCTTTCTTGACTTTGCCGAAAAAAGGGCTAATTTAAAAGAGATAAAGTTCTTTGATATTTTTGAACAGTGATTTTTGATACGTTTACTCAATCATAAAACTGGTAATTTTAATTTTGCAAAAAACGTACTCAAGGCTTGCGCCCGCATATATATGCATGGGCGCAGTTCTTCCGTATTTGCAAAATGGTATACCAGTACCTTGATTGGGATGCGGACAGGATTGCGTCCTTTTTTTTATGGCTTAAATCCTTCCGCAGATCTTTCTCGGGGGAGGAGGAGAGCCGAAGGGGCCCCCTACTTGCGGACTGCTAGCATACCAGTCCGGACTCTCCTCTCTCCTCTTTTTAGAAATCTTCTTTCCGTGTTTTCAGTGTATTCCGTGGTTGAAAAAAATGTATTAAATTCCTGTGATTGCAGGAGAAAAACGGCTTGATTATCCGTCATGAAATGGTAGCGTATCGCTTTTAGGGATTTGCAAAATCATAAAAAACGACATATAAAACACTTGTAATTTAAAGCATCATGCCGTCAAACTAATATCAAGGGCTACCGAATGAAAAAAGGTGCTAGAAGTTGATGGATACGCGTAGTAAAGAACAACGCAGTTGGAACATGAGTCATATCAAGTCCCAAGACACGCTCCCGGAGCTTATTGTGCGTTCACTTCTACATCGTAATGGTTACCGTTTCCGCCTTCATGTAAAAGAACTTCCAGGCAAACCAGATATTGTTTTGCCCAAATACAGAACTGTTATTGAAGTCCGTGGTTGCTTTTGGCATTACCATCAGAATTGCCCAAATGCCAAAATTCCAGAAACACGCCACAACTGGTGGCAAAAAAAAATCCAGAGAAATGTCCAGCGTGACAATGTAACAGTAAAAGCACTGATTACCGCAGGATGGCGAGTGTTTGTAATATGGGGGTGTCTTCTGAAAAGCATAAGCAAAGCAAAAAAAGAATGTTTATTTTCTTTCTTACTCTCTTCATTTCAGCAATTTTGTGCATCTAACAATAATTACTGCGAAATTGGCTCGGAAACATTTACTAACTTTCTGGTAGAAGACAAATGAACAAAAGAATTCATATTGGGAAATAATGAAATCAATAAAAAAACATACGGTAATTGATCTTTTTGCTGGGGCTGGTGGTTTTTCATGCGCAGCACAACACATCGGGTTTAAACTTGTAGCCGCAATTGAGAATAATGCTCATGCCTGTGAAACCTATAGAAACAATTTTATTGTGAATAAGAAAAGTCCCCCCATTTTATTTGAAAATGATATTAATCAACTGGAACCTATTGATGTCATCAATCCAATAAAAAGGAAATTCGCGACTAAAGAAGTTGATGTTATTATTGGTGGACCACCATGCCAAGGTTTTTCCAAGCATAGATTCAAAGACACAGGCGTAAATGATCCGAGAAACGAACTTCTATTGAGATATTTTCAATATATCCATGAATTACGTCCTAAATTCTTTATTGTTGAAAATGTTACAGGATTATTATGGAAACGCCATGAGAAATACCTGACTAAATTCTATAAATTGGCTTTTCAAAACGGTTATACTGTAGAACCACCAATAATTCTTGATGCAAAGAACTACGGAGTTCCACAAAATCGTAAGCGAGTATTCATTCTAGGAAAGAGAGCTGATATTAATTGGAGTCGATGTTATTCTTGGCCCCCCCCCAAGACTAATTTTTCTCCTAACGCAGAAGAAGTTACATTCCAAAAACTTCCACAGTGGATAAAAGCAGATGTTATCTTTACAAAGGAACTTGCCCAAAACGATCCGAATGCAATTCACATGCATCATACAGAAGAGCTTATTGAAGTATTTGCCAGCACACCCCAAAATGGAGGAAGCAGGAACCAGTCAAAGCGTAATTTACCATGTCACGCCAAGCACAAAGGACACAATGATGTTTATGGCAGAATCTGTACAATTCAGCCGGGGCCAACGATGACAACAGGTTGCACTAATCCATCAAAAGGAAGATTCCTTCACCCTTTTGAAAATCATGGGATCACAGTAAGACATGCCGCCCGTTTTCAAACATTCCCCGAAAGCTTCATTTTTTCAGGAGGAATAATTTCTTCTTCACGCCAAATAGGAAATGCAGTTCCAGTGTTATTAGGAGAGAGAGTTTTGTCGGTCATAAAAAATGAACTGGATATTTTGACAACCAGATACAAATGAGGAGTATGGCAAATTATGAACAGTGAAGACAAAAAATTGCGAATGACATTTGATCCAAACACAATACAACATCTCGGAATAAAAATGTATTCTAACCTGCCAGCAGCGATTGCAGAGCTTGTTGCAAATTCTTACGATGCCGACGCTGAGAATGTCGAAATTATCCTTCATGATGATGGAATGACCAAAAGCCTTGATGTAAAAGATGATGGATTTGGTATGTCTTTTGATGAAGTTAATAAATATTTTTTGAAAATTGGAAGAAATAGAAGAAGCGAGGAAATGAAAATTACTCCAGAAGGCCGTACTGCAACTGGTAAAAAAGGATTAGGGAAATTAGCGTTATTTGGTATTGGAAATGAAATTAAAGTTATTACACACAAGAAAAATGAAAAACAATATACTGAGTTTTCACTTAACTGGGAAGAGCTAAAGACTTGGGATAGCTCAAAAAGTCCTGATTATATGCCACACTTTGATTTACACGATACAAAAGAAATAAATGCTTTTACTAAAATAACCATTTCCAATCTCAAGAGAAAATCAAATTTCAAACCGGAAGATTTGGCGGCAAGCCTCTCGAAAATGTTTAATTTTATTGATGCCCATTTCAAAATAACAATAAAACTTAATAATGAAAATCCAATCAGTATTGACAATAAATTAAAGTATCAAGGAATAGATAAACAATTTTACTGGAATTACCCCAAATCTTTTTCTGGCTTTGAAAGTAAATATGAGAACAAAGATAAAATTAAAGGAGAAATAATTACATCAGAAAAACCTCTTAAGCCAAATCTCAGAGGAATTACTCTTTTTGCCAATGGAAGAATGGTTAACCTACCTGAGTTTTTCGGGCGGGCAGAATCCAGCCATTTTTTTTCCTACACAACCGGATGGCTAAATGTCGATTTTATTGATGAGGGAATAGGTGATGAAGACTTAATCTCAACAAACAGACAATCTTTAGATTGGGAAAAAAATGAAACAGTAAAATTAAGGTTTTTTCTCCAAGAGATGCTTATTTTTGTTCAGAGAGAATGGCGAAAAAAACGTAAAGAATTAAATAGGAAGGAAACCTCTCCGCAAATCGGTTTTGATCGTGAAAAATGGTTATCTTCAATTCCCTCGGACAAAGCCAATATTATTGAAAGAGCTATTGATGCTATTGCTGAACCAGATGCAAAAGAAAATCCTATTTTCATATTCGAACAAGCTATGCACGAAATAGTGCCTGAATATGCAACACTACATTGGCGATATTTAAATACAGCTATTACAGAAAGCAACGTAGTCGAAAGGTTATATAAGCAAGGTAATTATTTTCAGGCGGCTTCTGAAGCTGTAAAGTTATATATTTCCAAGGTAAGAGAAATTTCTAAAGTCACTGGACAGTCGTCAGATTATCAAATAATGATGCATGCTTTCGGTAGAGAAGAGACAAAACCGATATCATTAACCAAACGTAAAGATGAGATAGAAACTGATATTGAAGAGGGTCAGAAATTTTATTCAGGAGGACTTGTTACTGGATTCAAAAATCCAGTTTCTTCACATTCAACAGAGGAAGAATTAAAAAAACGAGGCTTATTTTCAGAAAAAGATTGTTTAGATATTTTAAGTCTACTTTCCCACCTATTTGACAGGCTTAACAAGCGAGAAAAACCTAAAATAGTTTATGACCATTGATCTCAGAATGAGTTTTATTCTGAGTAACTGAATCTTTCAGTGCTATTAAGATACATTTTTTAATTAAAAAAACCTTGAACCGTCGATTAAAACGATTGCTTGGATAATTCTCGCATTCTCTATTTCTCTCTGGCTTTCAGGCAATTTTTATGACAGTTTTCTTGTATATTAATTCTTTCCTTAGTATAATTTTCGTGTGTTCCGTGGTTGAAAAAAATGTATTAAATTCCTGTGATTGCAGGAGAAAAACGGCTTGATTATCCGTCATGAAATGGTAGCGTATCTTTTCCTTGATTTATAAATCATTTAAATAAAAATATGAGGTAAAAAATGGGTACGATTATTTCACCGTTGCAGAAAGCCAGGGCTTCCTATGAGCCGAAACTTCCGCCCGCGTTGAGAAACGGCGCGGCCGTCTCCGTCATCGAAGGGGAAAAAACAAAATCAGTCGCGGACTGCGAACAGATACAGAAACTTTTCCCGTCAAGTTACGGCAGCCCCAAAGTGGAATTCAAAAAAGGAAGCGGCGGACACCTGAACGCCCCCATAAACGTGGGAGTTATTCTTTCCGGCGGACAGGCGCCGGGCGGACATAACGTCATCGCCGGACTTTTTGACGGCATCAGGTCTTTGAATCCCAACAGCAAGCTCTACGGTTTCAAGGGCGGCCCCAGCGGTCTCACCGACAATAAATATATCGAACTCACAAACGATATAATAGACGCTTACAGGAATACCGGCGGTTTCGATATGATCGGCTCCGGGCGCACTAAACTTGAAAAAGCCGAACAGTTCGAGAAAGCCAGGGAGAATTGCGAAAAGCTCGGCATCAAAGCCCTCGTGGTAATAGGCGGCGACGACTCAAACACAAACGCCTGTCTCCTCGCTGAATATTATAAAAGCAGAAACATACCCATACAGGTCATCGGCTGCCCCAAAACCATAGACGGCGATCTGAAAAACGACCAGATAGAAGCGTCTTTCGGTTTTGATACGGCCTGCCGCGTTTACAGCGAGCTCATAGGCAATATATGCAGAGACTCGAACTCAGCCAAGAAATACTGGCACTTCATAAAGCTCATGGGGCGTTCCGCTTCACATATCACTCTCGAATGCGCCCTCCAGACACACCCTAACGTGGCTATTGTCTCGGAAGAAGTGGCAGAACACAAGCAGACATTGGAGGAAATAGTCAACTCCATCGCTTCCGCCGTCGTTGAACGCGCGAACAAAGGCAGTAATTTCGGAATAGTCCTGATACCGGAAGGGCTCATAGAATTCATACCCGAAATGAAAATACTTATCAGCGAACTCAACGATATTCTAGCAAGGGAAGAAGACGCGTTCCGCAAACTTTTCACCAATGATGAAAAAATCGTATTCCTCAATCATCACCTGAGCAAAGACTCGTCTTATGTTTTCAGTTCCCTGCCCCAGCAGATACAGCTTCAGCTGGCAATGGACAGAGACCCGCACGGAAACGTTCAGGTGTCTCTCATCGAAACCGAAAAGTTCCTGGCGGAACTCGTCGGGCTGAAACTGAAAGAACTCGCGGCGGAAGGCAAGTACAAGGGCAAATTCACGACCCAGGCCCATTTTATGGGCTATGAAGGAAGATGCGCGGCCCCGTCCAATTATGACGCCGATTACTGTTACAGCCTCGGCTTCACGGCCGCCGCCCTCATCGGCGCAGGCAAAACCGGCTTCATGGCATCCGTGAAAAACACAACGAAAATCGCCGACAAGTGGACATCCGGCGGCATTCCGATAACAATGATGATGAACGTGGAAAGAAGGCACGGCGAAGACAAGCCTGTCATTCAGAAAGCGCTTGTCAAACTCGACGGCGCGCCTTTCCTGGAATTCATAAAACACAGAAACAGGTGGGCCGTGGAAACAGATTACGTATATCCGGGCCCGATACAGTATTTCGGACCGAGCGAAGTATGCGACCAGGTTACAAAAACGCTGGAACTCGAACAGAGCGGGAAATAAACACGAGGTTTTTTATGGGCGCTAAAGTTGACATTGACGTAGGGTACGTGGCTGAACTTGCCCGTCTTGAGCTTGACGAAAAAGCAAAAGAACAGCTTCAGAAAGAACTGGAGGCCATTCTCGAATACATCGAACAGCTCAAAGAGCTTGACGTTTCGGGCATAGAACCGACGGCACACGCGGCACAGCTCTGCAACGTATGGCGCGAAGACGCCGCCGGAAAAACTTTTCCGCGCGAAAAAATGCTCGAAAACGCCCCTGACACAATTGATGGCGAACTCATAAAAGTACCGCAGGTTATGCCTGGGGAGGAGATGTCATAATGAGTTTTGATATCAAAAAAATGACCATTCATTCAGCCTCTCAGGTTTTGGAAAAAGGAGAAACAACGTCTTCTCAACTCTGCCGCCTTTACCTCGACAGGATAAAAGAGCTTGAACCGAAACTGCATTCGTTTCTAGTCGTCAATGAAACCGCGACAATGCGCATGGCGGAAGAAGCCGACAAGCGCCGCGCTTCAGGAAAAAAACTCAGCGTTTACGACGGAGTTCCCATAGCGCTGAAAGATTGCATTGTGGCGGAAGGCCAGACTTGCAGTTGCGCTTCAAAGATATTACAGAATGTGAAATCCCCTTACGATTCGACCGCCGCCGCGAGGCTCCGCGCCAAAGGCTTCGTCTTCATCGGACGTGCCAACATGGACGAATTCGCTATGGGTTCATCATGCGAAAACAGCGCTTATTTCAATACCGCAAACCCCTGGGACACTCAAAGAGTCCCCGGAGGCTCAAGCGGAGGCTCCGCCGCGGCTGTCGCCGCTTCGGAAGTCCCCGCCGCGCTCGGTTCCGATACCGGGGGCTCCATACGCCAGCCGGCCGCCTTCTGCGGGGTCGTGGGACTAAAACCCACTTACGGACGCGTTTCACGTTACGGACTGGTGGCCTTTGCCTCTTCTCTCGACCAGATAGGGCCCATCACAAAAGACGTTACCGACGCCGCCATCATCCTCGACACAATAGGCGGACACGATAAGATGGACGCAAGTTCCCTGCCCTCACCCTGCGGAGGCTTTGCCGACGCTCTTTCAAAACTCCCCGAAAATCTTTCGGGCGTCAGAATAGGACTTCCCGCGGAATATTCCGAGGCTGAAGGGCTCGCTCCCTCCGTAAAGGAAGCAGTCAGAAAAACCAAAGAAACCCTGAGAAAATCAGGCGCGGAACTCGTTGAAGTCTCCCTGCCTCATACAAAATACGCAGTCGCAACTTATTACATTATCGCCACAGCGGAAGCCAGCGCCAACCTCGCGCGCTTCGACGGCATCCGCTACGGGGCAAGAACTGAAAACCCGGAAGACCTCAACGCCTGTTATTTCAAGACCAGGGGAAAAGGCTTCGGCAAAGAAGTCAGGAGACGCATAATACTGGGGACTTACGTTCTCAGCAGCGGTTATTACGACGCCTATTACATCAGGGCGCAGAAAGTCAGGACGCTTATACGCCGGGACTTCGAGGAAGCGTTCAAAAAGTGCGATGTCATTCTGACGCCCGTTACGCCGACACCGGCGTTCAAGTTCGGAGAAAAGACTGCCGATCCGCTCCAGATGTACCTTGCCGACATATTCACCATCGCGCTGAACCTCTCCGGGAACTGCGGCATAAGCGTTCCCGCCGATATCGACAGCGCCAGCGGCATGCCCATAGGAATGCAGTTCATAGCCCCTGCCCTCGCGGAAGAAAAGCTTCTGACGGTCTCAAGGAGATTTGAACTCGACAGGGAAATAAAGGAATTCATACCGGCAATATAAAAATGAAAAACAGAATAATAACGGGCCTTTCGATTTCGCTCTGCGTCATTTCTTTCGTATGCAGTGGAGCAATGCTTCAGCCGGGAAATAAAGCCCCCGAACTCGATGTCGCGAAATGGCTCGTGAACGGACCGGTTTCCCTTGAAAAGCCCCCCGAACTGGCACATGACATTATCTATGTAATTGAATTCTGGGGCACATGGTCCCCCCAAAGCGTAGAATTTATTCCGCACCTCAAATACCTTCAGAAAAAATTCGAGAAAAACGGCCTCGTCATAGTGGCGATTACAAAGGAAAGCGAAGACAAAGTAATTGAATTCCTTCAGAAATACCCTAACCTCAATTACAGCGTAGGACTGGACAACAACGCAAAAACGTCCAAGGCTTATATGGACATAATGACCCTGCTGCCGAAGCTTTTTATTGTGGACAGCAGACAGAAAATACTCTGGGACGGCGAGATATTCGATCTGGAAAGCGCCCTCACCAGGATATTCGAAGGCAAATTCGATCTGGAAGAACAGAAAAAAATATCAACCTACAGAAAAGAAATGCAGATATCAATGCAGACAGGGGCCGATGAGTCAGTATGGAACATTTCCGACAAAATACTCGATCTGGACCCGCGCAACAGCTTCGGATTAAGGGCAAGGCTCTTCTATCATGAGAAAAAAGGACAAATTGACGAACCTATCAAATTTCTTGAGAGAAGAATAAAGAAAGACCCCGATTATCATCACCTGTATTTCATAAAAATGGAACTGCTCACAAGGAAAAAGGCCCCCCCGGAGGAATTCTCAAAACTGGCAGAAGAAATGCTCAAACGCTTCAATAAAAATCCTGATATAATGAATGAACTCGCATGGAACCTCCTGGATACCGTTCCCTTCGGCGCGGTTTCCCCTGCTATCGCCTTTCAAGCGGCTGAAAAAGCTGTTGAGGGCCTCGCCGGAATGCAGGATAAAGATAATCTGAAAGAAGCCTCGTTTTATAATACCCTTGCCCGCGCCTACTACTCGGTAGGCCTCCTTGAAAAAGCATATTCCACACAGGAAAAAGTCTGCGGCCTCATCAAAACCGCCCCGCCGGAAGAAAAGAAAAAAGCCTCGGCTGTTCTAGCCTTTTATAAGAAAGCGCTGGAACTTAATAAAAATCCGGGGCCGTAGAAAAAAGTCAGCTCCAGTTCGGAAATATCAACGTCTTTCTTCTCTGAACTCATGAATCCGGTCAAAGAAAACAGCAATCGCAATCAACCCTGAAATATAGATAATCATCGGGTATCATCCGTTGTGAAAAAATATGCCGGCTTCTACAGTTCAGATATAAAATCAAAAACTTTATCGTGGGCAAGCGGTAACTGTTCATGTCCGAAATCAGGATAAAGAAGCATGTCCTTTTTTGACTGTATCTTATTGTACGCCGCGAACTGTGTTGACGGAGGACAGATATTGTCCATCAGCGTAACAGCCATCAGCGCTTCTCCCTTGATTCTGGGCATTAGATACTGTATGTCTATGTATCCGAGCTTTGTGAAAATCTCTTCCTCTCTCTGATGCAGTGGATCATAATGGCGGAAGTATGTCTTCAGCTCTTCATAGGCATGTATCGCCAAATCCATTTCCCATACCCTTTTGTAGTCAGATAGGAAAGGATAATACGAGGCGACCTTTTTAACCCTCGGCTCAAGCGCGGCACATACAAGACACAATGCCCCGCCCTGGGAACCTCCCGTCGTCCCCACGCGCTTTTCATCAACCTCCGGCATGCTCATCGCGATTGAGGCTATCTGTGCGCAGTCAAGAAATATTGAGCGGAAAAGAAGTTTCTCCGGCGCATCGTCCAAGCCTCTTACAATCTGTCCTTTGAAAGTCGTTCCACTTGTACCGCCGACATCCTGAGATAAGCCCCCTTGCCCCCGGCAGTCCATGGCAAAAACTGAATATCCCATAGCAACATAATTGAGCTTCGGAGACCAATCCCCGCTGTTGCCGGAATATCCGTGAAACATAATAAGTGCCGGATGCGGACCGGATGATTTTTTGGGTCTCAGATACTGCGCGTGTATTCTCGCTCCGCCGATACCGGTAAAATAAAGGTCGAAACATTCGGCAAAAGGCGCATTGAGCTTATGCGGCCGCAATTCAATCTGGGAGTCGAGTTTCTTCATTTCAGCGATTGCCCTGTCCCAATATTCGTCAAAATCAGCAGGCTTGGGGTTTATACCTTTATACTCTCTCAGTTTCTCCAATGGCATATCTACACATGGCATAAAATTTACCCTTTCTCAATAAAAAATTACCTTTAGATTTTTTTAACAGTCCGAGGAAATACAATACAGCTTTCCCGTAATATTATCAATTCAAATATCGTGAAGGACAAACGCCCAGCCCAAGGGACTTTGCCAGTGTCCCTTGAGACATCAGACCGCCAATGAGTCATTATTTCACACAAGACGACAAACCAAAACCATGACAACATGTCCCATATAGCCCTTTTGCCATAAATTCAAATTTAAAATTTAAGTTATTATTAATCAATATACTACAACTCAAAATATCCGCTTTGGCACGGCTTCTGCTAAAAGGAAACCAGGAAACAAAATAAAAAAGGAGGAACTGAAAATGTTGTGGACAATTCAAAGACAATTTGAGAGTGATCCGTTTTATCAGATGAGGGGTTTACAGCGTGAAATGAACCGTCTTTTTGACAACACAGTAACGGGCGGGAGCTTCCCGGCGGTAAACGTCTGGAGCAATGAGGAAAATATAATTTTGTGCGCCGAAATTCCCGGCCTGGAAGAAAAAGATATAAATATTACTGTGCTGGACGACAAACTCACTCTGGAAGGCGAGAAAAAAGCCGAGCCTCTGAAAGATGATACGGTCTGTCTCAGAAAGGAACGCGGAGAAGGAAAATTCGCGAGAAGTTTCAAGCTGCCGTACAATGTTGACAGCGAGAAAGTCTCCGCGAAATATCAGAGCGGCGTTCTGACAGTCACACTACCGCGTTCGGAAACCTCAAAACCAAAAAAAATAGCCGTTTCGGCCCAGTAATGAAAGGAGGCGCATACCATGAATAAATCAGATAAAAGTGAAATTGTCAGTTCAAATATCGATAAGGCGATTTTCAATCCGCTCGCTGATATATACGAAGAGAAAGACTCCGTAATACTGCTTGCGGAAATGCCGGGAGTAAACGAGAAGAACATTGATATATCCGTAGAAAACAATGTCCTGACGATTACAGGAATTCAGGACGAGGAGGATTTCAAAGGATATGAACTGATGCACAGGAGTTACAATACCGGCATCTATAAGCGTTCATTCTCAATGGCAGGCGATATAGACAGTTCGAACATAAATGCCAAAATCTCCAACGGCATACTGAGAATCGTTTTACCGAAAATGGAAAAAGCAAAACCGAAAAAAATAACAGTTCAAGCAGAAAATTGAAGAGGAGGTGGGCTATATGATCGGGGAACTGATGCCATGGAGGAAAAAAGAAAACGCGGTCTCAAAAGCGGCCGATGCAGGCCATTTTGATGAACTGAACAAACAGATGAACGAACTTTTTGAAGACTTCTTCGATGACTTCGGAAAGCATTCGCTCATCAGCGGAAAACACGGCAGGGAATTCATGTTCACGCCGCATTTCGATGTGGCGGAAACTGAAAACTCAATTGAGGTAAGCGCCGAACTGGCGGGCATGAATGAAAAAGACATCGATGTAAGCCTCGACAACAACGTTCTGACAATCAAAGGCGAAAAAAAGGAAGAAAAGGAGGAAAAGAAAAAAGACTATCACGTTTCAGAACGCTGTTACGGCTCATTTCAGAGGTCTTTTTCACTGCCTGAAGGCTTGGATGAGGCCAATATCAAGGCCAAATTCAACAAAGGCATACTCCATGTAACCCTGCCCAAAACGGAAAAGGCAAAAGCTAAATCCAAAAAGATTCAGGTGAAAACTGAATAAAAAAGGCTGAAACAACCAAGGGCCGCCCCGGACAAGCGGCCCTTGTGATTTTCTAGATTCTTTTGAATTTCAGAGAGTATTCGCCTTTTGATGAAGCGGGATACCTCAAAGTAATTTTTCTCAGGCTTCCGCCCCATGAAATTCTCATACGTTCATCGTTTATGCTTACATCCGATACTTCGACTTTGAATTTATCTTTTTCATAAAACATTCCGGCTTTTTCATTAAAAACAATAAGCCCGTCTTCCGGCAGGGTCACCTTTGCGGGAGAATACATATTTATGCTTATTTCAGATTTCCCGGCTTCGATTTCGACGCTGTCTTTCAGAGTTAATGGAGTTTTCCCGGTATTACGGTCAAGCGTTATTTCTCTTTTCAGGTATTTTACTCCGGCATCTTTCGGATACACATTTTCAAGTTCCATGGCAAATACGGCAATATCCTGTGCTGAACTTCGGATAACATTCCCTGCCTGATACTCCCTGCCCTGCGCCTGTTCAAATCCATTAACAAGCGGGGCGTTATGGGCGCTGCCCCGTATATGCCAGAGGGAATATCGTTCATTACTGAAATTATCCCGCGAATAAACCCCTGTTCCCAAATCCACAATCAGAGGATTATTGTCATAAAATACAGTAAAATGCCCCACATCGTTATGATTGTGACGTTCGCCATTATGACCGCCCTTTGCAAAAACAGTAAAACCGCTTCCTTCAATATTTTCACGTTCCATCCATAACTGCAGTTCAGGGAACCATGTCGAAAGCGCCATTTTCTGTTTTTCAGCGATGGCATCACCCGGTATCCAGAAAAGTTCCTGCAAGATATGGCTCAGAGACGCGCCGGTAAACTTATACTCAAACGGTACGGATATCTGCCCATCCTTATTCCATTCATGCATGGAAAGCAACACGAGGTTTTTCAGGTTTTCAGAGCCTGTCCTCTCTGCAAAGCGATACGTTCTGCCGCGATGCAACGAAAGTTTCGGAATACAGTCGGCAAATCCCCAGAACCAGCCCTCGCCGCCGATATAAGCTTTTTCGATAAACCCCGCCATGTCCCTGATAAACGGTTCATGGAAAATATCAATTTTACCCGAAACGGCACAATAAAGCACTTCCAGAAAAACAAGCACAGCCCCCGCGGAAACTCCCCAATACATAACACCTTCGTCACAGCCTCCATCCTTCGGATAATTCTCAAAATAACGATCAACAACCGCCGTTAATTTTCCGGCAAGAATCGCAAGTTCCCCCTTGTCCTCCTGCGTATACATGGCGGCTCCCAGAACATTTGATGAACACCATGGGCTCCAATTGCCGCTTCCTCTTATCCACCAGAAATTATCAGGGTAACTCAAAACCGGCAGTATGACTCTTTTACGAATTTCGCTTTTTATCCTGTTACAGAGAGACGGGCTGATTTTCCACAACGCATCGCGCAGAAGATAATATGCCTCCCCCAGTACCATTGCTGTTTCCGCGGCAAAGAGATCCACTCTGTCATATTCATCATGCCTGGGCAGAGGATCTGCTTCCAGTCTTGCGGCATGAGCGGGAATACACCATGAACTTTCCTCGAGTATAGCCCACAGGGCATCGGTTATTTTATCCAGAAAGCGCCCCTTGTATTCCATGCACTCGGCAATGACAAGTATTCCCAAATCCCTGCGTCTTTTGAAAAATTCCGTTTCATAATTATTTCTGTTTCCATTGCGGGAAAACTCCATATAAAGCGTAGCCGGAAGAACTTTCCAGCCTTCAGGATGAATCTCTTCGGCTATTCCGGTGATATGCTCGAGACGAACGCGGTTTAAATCAGATTCAATAAGTTTATCCCAGCTCGCCCTCTCCGATGCCGGTGGAAATGGTCTGTACAGTTCCCCTGTCTTCAATTCTCTGTGAAAAAATCTGTAATCATAATTATTCAGAAGCATTGCAAACTTATCCTCGTGTTAAATTAAAAAAAGGAGACATAAAAATAGAACGCATTTATCTGCATTTTCAATTTTTCCCAATATAATGATACCAATAATTCACCAGGGCTTTTCAGGGAAATTCCGGAAACATTCCCCAATATATCTCCTGCATTTTAAGGTCTTTTACCCCACAACGGATTGTCGGTTACGTTGGATGAGGCCAATATCAAAGCCAAGTTTAACAAAGGCATGCTCCATGCAACCCTGCCAAAAACGGAAAAGGCAAAAGCTAAATCCAAAAAGATTCAGGTAAAAACTGAATAAAAAAGCCAAAAACAACTACGGGCCGCCCGAACAAGCGGCTCTTGTTCTTTTTTGCAAAAATTGATTTTCAGTAAGAATTCCAGGGAAGTATATTATTGACGGTTGCGCTTATATACCCTTTGTTCCAGCCAACATGGGAATCACAATAAAGCAGATTGAAACCGCCATTGTGCCGAAGTGTTTGTGAACCAGGAAGCAGTCTGTAAATAGGCCAAGCCACATCCGCAAAAATAAAAACTTCCGAGGAGCGCGTTATGTTATGAAATCGATAGTATTTTTGTGCAGTTGAAGCATCCTGCACCGAACTGCCACACCATCCGATATAAGTATTTATGCCATAATCCATATTGTTCAGATTAGTTTCCGAAGTACCAGACGTCGGAGCGGAAGGACAGGACAAAGGCCCCCATGTTTTCCTGTCCCATATTCCGGTACCGTCTTCAGTGGAAATCCCGTTCATTGCACTAAGCCGCCATTTCGGAGCAATAGCCGCCAAATAATCCTGAAAGCACACAGGCCAATATCTGGTAGGCGATAATGCCACATAAGGACACATAGTACCATTATTATCATTTACATACTCTACAACCATAAACCCGATTTGCCTGAGATTATTTTTACAGACAATTTTGTGCGCTTCCTGCTTCGCTTTCTGAAGCGCCGGAAGCAATATCCCAATCAAAATTACGATTACAGAAACCACAATAAGGAGTTCGATAAGCGTAAAGTGAAATCTGCGTTTAAAGGTATATCCATTCATCTCAATCACCTTTTATGTTAAAAATCCTTAACCTCAATATATCATCCTGGGTTCAATTTTTCATATACGACACGGCTTCCAAACCACTAATTGCCTCCCGCGCTGTTATTTTCCATTTTCCGCCCGGCGCATTAAGAGGCAAAACAAAGGTGTGGGAAACAGTGCCGTTTTTCGCGATTTTATTTACGGCAAAATCTGTCCATTCTTTACCGTCGGGAGCAATAAGAGAAAATCTGATGACATGGTTTTCCGAAGAAGCCTCTTTCGGCTGTACGACGACATTGGAAACTATAAATAAAGCACCGTCAGATCCTTTCTCCGTTTTCATATCAAGAAGAAGTTTCTGGATACGATACGGGACAATCGCGTGAAACATCACATCCTCCAGCGGCATTGTTACATCATAAGCGTCCTTTTCTCCCAAATATATATTTGTACGGAGATCATATACATGGCCCCGTTTTTGCGGACGTATATGCACTGTCTGTATTCCGTTGCCGCGAGGTTCATATTTATCAGCCCCCAGCCCTATGCACTCAATATTGCCGTTCAGCAGACGGACTATCTGAGGTATTTCTCTTTTGTCATCAAACATAAGCCCTTCTACTTCGCCGGGATCTTCAGTGGCGGATGAACCTGACAACGTTGTTGTTTTCTTTTCAGGAGAATTGGAAACCGAAATTTTTTCACCAGCCTCTGTAAGCCAGAAACTATCTGAAATCTTTGTATTAAAGAGGCGGGGAATATTGCAGGATGTTAAAATCATTTCGACAAACTGGTCAAAGTTTTTCGTAACAGCTCCGCTCTTCGGTTCCATATAGAAATTAAGTAGAACAGCCTTGCCTTTCCCGTAATTATTCACTAAATATACAGGCACATCTGCTTTTCCCATAACTTTTGCGCCTGCCAGTTTGAGTTCCGGGCCGAGAATTACATTGGAGAAATGTAATTTGTCATTCTCAAGATTAATTTCCATGTTTCCCTTTTTGGGTTCATACGATTTCCATGATGGATCGTGTTTCACTCCGAAAACAGCATCAAGCAATCCTCCGTCATATAAGTTTCCATGCTCATCGCTTACGGCAGGCCGTATATCGGCAACCACGCATCCGCCGCGATTGACAAAATTCCTGATTTCTTCCGCCTCTTTAAGGGAAATTGCCTGAGAAAATGGAATTATCAAAAGTTTAATATCCCCCTTCTGTAGAATGCCGTCCGCGATTTCACCATAAGCTACTGAACGGTAACCGCGATTGACAGCCATTATCGAAGGCGCCCATAAAACAAATTGGCTTCTGCGGGGATTTATCTCTTTTGCTGTTTTGTTTTTCTCATGGATTTTCTGCCATGCGGTACTGGCATGTTCACTCGCCCTCGAATAGTAAAGGCCTATCCCGCTACAATCTTTTTTACTGTTCAATACAAATGTGTCGATGCCACTACGAATCTGTCGCAATGTCCCGGCAAAGTTATTGCCCAGTTGTGAGCTTGTCAGGTCGGGATTGAGGAGGAAAATATCATTAAACAGCAATGGACCGTGGCCAGTAAAGGCTTCTGAATACAACGAAAATCCGCTTGACTGCTGCATCAGTTCGAACCAAGGTTGACGGCAGATGCGTATGCAGGAAAGATCAAAATTATCGGAGGCAGACTGAGGATACCAGTGGGCCCCTGCGCTCCAGATAAGATAACGACGCCTGAGAAAATCGTTCTGATACGGCAAGCCGGTGGAACCTCCGATGGCCTTATGCATGAGCTGCCAGTAATCTATACCGCTGAAACTGTCATTGACGGTAGGCCCGGAACGCATATTATGGTCCACACCATCACCGTCCGGATCGTATTTCCGTACTTCCAGCATTCTGAACAATGACAAATCAGTCCATACCCTGTCCATGTGCCTCCTATGGTCAATCCAGCGCGAAATTTGACCTTTTTCCACCGCTTCCGAGAGAACAATAGGTTTAACTTCGTCCCAGTTTTTGAAATCCGTACCCCACGACTTATTCAGAGCTGAAAGGTCTTTGTATTCCTTTTTCAAAAATGTCCGCAGGTCTTCAAGACAGCTTTTTGAAAAACAGATATCAGTTCCCGGTTTTGCTCTCTTGGTATATCCGAGAATATCGACTTCGTGATCAAGAAAATATGCCAGAGGCGCATAAACTGAAGCAGGCTTAATGATTTGCTCTATCGAGCGGGTGATTTTTTCTTTCAACTTTTTAGATGTCAGGCAAAGTTTGCGTTCGGGCGCATTTTTATCGCCGACAATTTCATTGTCCATACCAAAAGTCGTGGCCCCATAAGCGGCATTGAAAACCGGCGCTATATTTGCCTTCGCTCCAGCTTCGGCCGTCTTAATTTGATTTCCAACCAGTACAAAGTTTATCCCGTATTTTTCTCTCAATATACTATTTTGCACGGAACCCAGATATCCCCCAGTGCCTATTCTCCACCCCCCAAAACCGAAATTCTCCGCATGCCATTCTTTTGGAAGAGCTACAATCACAGTCTTATCCATTTCGCTGACTACACCGTTCTGGTCAATGACCCGTGCCATGACGCTATTACGCATAACCAACAGCCTTTTGCTGTCAAAAGAAAAAGGAACTTCTTTCCCTTTGACGGCAGGAACATTCGCTCTGTACCATACGCGTCCATCCGCGTCAAGAAGACTTATCTCAAGATGTTCATTTGTTGCCAATTCGCGCTCAATGACTACTTTACCGCTGATTTCTTCTCCCCTCACATGATAAGGCCGCTTTCTGTGCGCAACCCAAACGTCCTTGATTACAGGCTTGTCAATGACATTCAGTAGCGCGCTCTGCCAATCGGACACATTCGCATCCTGATATAATTGCGTATGCACATAAAGCGTACCTGCTTTGAGTCTGGGCAACTCGACAGTCACATTCCCGGCACCTTCTGCAAGAGCGGCAGTTTTACTATATAATGTTTCAAAATTGCGGTCGCTAATCCAGAGTTTAAGCTTCATGCCCTTTACTGCTCCCCGGCTTAATGTGACAGCAGCGGCGGCAGGCAACGCGTTCCGTTCAATGCTAAAGGCAGGCGCATTCGGATTTTCGCCCGGCAGCCTGACTGAAGTGATTGCTGTTTGCGGCACACGATTTGTTGCCCAGAGGACAGCTTTCCCGATAGTGGATATCCGCAACTCAAATTCAGTCCTGTCTTTTCCACTCAGATTATCGCCGCCTCGGAGATAGACAATACGGCCCTTCCCATATTTATAGAATTCACTTTCCGCATGAGTAACCGCTTGCAGATGTATAAATGCGGCATCATCTGTAACGGCATTTCCCGGACAGAGGGCCTTTGCCCAAACTCCCTCTTTATATTTCTCAAGAGCATCATTCCGTTTGCCGTCTTTCGAAGGATAATATGGCTGATTGATTCCTACAATGACCAGGCCCGTACCGTTTTTTACCTTCTCAAGTATTTTTCCGACCATATTGGCTGGTATCCCCGACGCATTCACATAATCAATCAAAATGCAATCCGTACCCTGCTCCATTTTTTCAATCGCAGATGCGACGGGATTATAAAGCACTGGATTTCCGTTGCTGTCCCTGATCCAGTATGCCGTTTTAGCGTTTCCATTTGCGGAACCGAAAAAAACTGGCTGACATTGAAAGTCCAGCCTTTGTGAAAGTTCCACCGTCAGTCGCTGTTCCCAGGCAGGAATTACAGTAAGGAGTTTCAGCGTTCCGCCCGCATAAGGTTTTCCCCAGGCAATATGGTCCGTTGTCACAGTATTGGATACTTGATTGAAAGCATTATCAGCAGGAAAACGCTGTTCCATCCAATTGGCAAAGGCTTTGCTTTTATCAAAGCAGGGCTTTACTGATATCTCATCAAGTATAACATGCGATGGATTGGCACTTTCAATAACCAGGTACGGTTTTGGATTTTCAATAAAGCAATATTGTGTGCATTTGTCCGTGTCTATCGCCCGGATAAAATATACCGGCCCCGCATTTATATTTTCCCTGAGCGAAATGGAAACAGCGCCTCCCCGTCTGTCCCTTGCACGGTACGATATCTTATATTGCTTGCCGGGAATAAGTGAAAGCCTGGTATAAAGTTTCCGCTTCACGCCTTTTCCGCCCGTTGTATTATTAATCATTAAAGACACGTCGTTTTTATCAGGGGAGGAGGCGGAAAGCTCTTTGCCTTCAAAAGAAAACGGCGCCGGGGCATTTACCCATCCCTCGGGAATCCACGGCGATCCTTTCCCGCCTTTTTCAAAATCGCAATTAGGCACTGTTTCGGCTCCATAAAGATTATCGGAAGCGGGCTTCACCCTCTTCCATTGCCCGGAAGGAATTTTACGCAGTTCTTCCGGCCCGCCCAGGGCAAAAACCGAGCTTCCAGAGCCGCTTATAAAGCGAACAGCCAGAATATGCTTCCCCTTAGTCAGATGAACATTTACAATATGATTGGTAATTGAAGGCGGCCATTCGACATTACCATTTTCCAGCGTGTCATATAAAGGCTTGCCATCCATCCAAGCCTGAAACCACCAGTCGGCCCCCATACCAAGGGTCACGGTCTGATCAGTGGGACTGTCGACTACAAGGTAAATATAAGCAACATTTTCTAACGCCTGTCCGCCGAATAAAGACGTAAAATCTATTTTATTCATTCCAGGCCGGAGCTTTACAGCCTTTCTGCTTGTCGCGCCCAGAGTAAGCTCTTCTGGAACTTTTTTCAGCAACTCTTTAGGAAGTGTCATATCCTCTTTTTTAAACGGCGCAAAGACTACCCATTCACCAGGCAACTGAAGGGCCCCTAAAATTTTGGAAGCGCCTGTATTTTCCCCTGAAAGAGAAATATCTGTACATATAAAAGTTATGAAGAGGATAAAATTAAAGCTAAAACCCCTCCAGATTGTATTTAAAAAGAATTCCCGTCTTACCGTTTCCCTGCCTCTTCCTGAATTTTTCATAGAGTACCCCATTCGTTTTACCTTTCCGATCGGAAAATAACCTTCAATTATTATGCTCATATATTCTGAACATATATATTATATTCTTTATCCCTCTTTTGTCAATAGCATATCCTTAATAAAAAAACAAAAAAGTTAAGAATCATGTAGATTGAAAATTGAAAAAGTAAACGCACCCCCCTCCAAGTCTCTAAGAGCATTTAGTCTGACAAAAAGGGTGGGGTGCAATAAACCTGACAAAGCACAGTATTGCCGCATCGCAAGAGTTATGCATAGGGCGCG
>MHBF01000183.1 GCA_001803225.1 Lentisphaerae bacterium GWF2_44_16
ATATATGTTCACTCATGCCATAACAATAGCTCAATCATTACTATTTTACGACCCAGAGGGTCGGGGAATTAAACCCTCCCTGATTAAAAAAACCAGATTTCTACTTTCGGTGAGTAAAGTAACCTGTATTACTTTTTGTTAATGCTGTAGTTGTGCTGATAAGAACTTAACCGGCTGTGCCGGGACTTTTACTGGAATTAGTAGATGCCAGCAGAATTTTTTTTCTCATCAGGAGGGCGCCGCCGAGGGCGTTGGCATACTGGTCGCATTTTGACACCCTTATGTCAAGGGCTTCAACGGCTAAAGGAAAACAATGGAGAGAAATTGTTCTTTTGACAACTGAAACGAGGAACTCGTCAAGGGCCGAAAGTTCGCCGCTGAAAACGATTACGGACGGATTGAGAAGGGCCACTACTGAGGCCAGGCCCAAACCTATGTTATTGCATATATCGTGCGCCAGCCCGCAGGCGGCTTTATCCCTGTCCTTGACGCATTTTATAAAAAACGGTATGGAAAAATTTTCCATGTTCAATTCCGTCTGCACACCGTTTGAAATCAGTTCCATGACTTTCTTCCATATTCCCGACTTTCCGGCTACCGCCTCCAGGCAACCTTTATTGCCGCACTGGCAGAGAGGGCCGTTCGGATCGACAACTATATGACCTATCTCCATCCCGCAGTAACTGTCGCCTGTGAAAAGATTTCCGTCTTTGATAAAGCCGCCGCCTATGCCGCTGCTCAGTTCCATGTGAAAAAGACTTTTCGGATAATTCGGATATGTGTTCTGATATTCAATGTAAGTCCTTACCATTGAAGAAGGATATATGATGCTGTCAAGACCGAAGTTCTCTTCCAGCCATTGGGAAGTGTTCAGGCTGTTCCAGCCGGGAATATTGACAGCTTTGATCGAAAGCCCTTTTTCAGTGTTTACCAGGCCAGGATCGGCAAAACCAATCCCCTTCACTCTGCCCCATGTATCACCAAGCTGCTGTTTAAGGTTTTCGATGACTTTCCTTATTTCCTCTCTGCCGCTTTTTATATCTTTTCCCTTTGAGGATTGTATTTCAAAACGGGCCTTTACATTTTTTCTGAGATCCATCACTATGCCGGAAGTCGAATTGATTTGAAAATCCAGCCCGACTATATAGGCATATTCTTCATTCAGGCATACAGGGGACGCCTTACGGCCTGTTTTTTTACCTTTTCTTTCCGGCTCCGCTATTATTCCCTTATTTTTCAATCCGTCTATAATCTCAAGGAGCGTAGCCGGCCTTATATCAAAATATTCATTCAGAAAAGGTCTGGTTATATTATCCTCATCAAGTAGAAGTTCGATTATTTTATTTTCTACTATTTCTTTATTATTCATCTCTATTTCCTCTGTTTATAATACAATTATGTACTATAATATCGATTTTTCCAATAAAATTCTTGATTTTTCCTACATTTATTTGCAAAAAAGTGATATAATATTTAATCAAAAAGTATTAAACGGGAAAATATATGAAAACAGTAAAAATGGGTGAAATGACAGTCTTGGACGTGAGGAATTACCTCAAAAAAAATAAAACGGTAATCCTGCCCTACGGAGTAGTTGAACAGCACGGTTATCACCTGCCGCTCGATACGGATATAAGAAACGCTGAAATACTTGGAAAAATGCTTGCGGAAAAACTCGGCTGCATAGTCGCGCCGACTTTAAATTACTGTTTTTCGGGAGGAATGCTCGAAGGTACAATCAATGTGCGGCCGAACACATTTTCAAACATGATTTGCGAAATAGTGGAATCGCTTGTTACACAGGGTTTCAGGAATATAATCATAGTCCCCGGACACGGCGGCAGTGAAAGCCTCATACATCTGAAAGAATCCCTCCGCGTAATGAAATGGCTTAATAAATCAGTTCAGGACACCCTGATTATGCTGATTCAGCTCTGGGAATTTTCGCCTACATGGCTTAAGGCCTTCAAAAGCAAGGATTATCACGCGGGAGAAATAGAAACATCGCTCATAAAATACTGGACCCCTGAAGTGGTAAGATCTGAAATCACAATGGACATAACAAAAATATCCGAAATGATGCGGGAAGATCCGGACGCATTTCAGGTGCGCTCATGTTTCACCGATATGAAACAGGAAATACCTTCAACCGAACAGCACGGCAAAATAAAAGTCGGCGTTATGGGCTATCCGCAAAAATCCAATGCCGCCACAGGCAAAAAAGTTACTGATGAAATTCTCAGAAACGCCGTACCTGCTATCTCTAAAGCTGTTAAGAACGCTGACAACAGCCGTAAAAAAGGGAAAAAAATTGTTCTGAAAGATGATAAAAAACTGAAAATTTTATCTCTCTAAGACATTATTTATGAAAATAATAGATTTATCTCTGCCGGTTACGGAAAAAAAAGGCCGTGAAGGTTTTTCCGCTGCTCTGGTGGAAAAAATAATTTTTTCAAACGGCGTACAATATACCGGTATCATGTATGATTTGGTCTTGGGATCAATGGCGGGGACTTACATAGATTTTCCGGGACATATAAAGGAAACCGATGACGGCTTTGACGCCCTGAATTATCCCATTGAAAAACTATACAGAATTGAAAGCGCGGTAATTCATCTTGACCGTAAAAGCAACTCCGGGGCTGTCAACTCCGATGATTTGAAAAACGCTTGTGGAAAAAATAAAATTTCAGAAAAAGCGCTTATAATAAACGCACTAGGCAAAAAACGATTTAATGAAGTGGATGAGAGGAGCGTTTATCTTTCATCGGACGCAGTGCGATGGATAGTCGAAAGCGGCATACACCTTCTTGTTTCGGATATATACGAAAGTAAAGAAATTCACGGGGTCTTTTATGATTTGTTCAAGGCGGGAATTTCGACGGTATGCTGTCCGGTCAATCTTCACCTGCTGGACAGTCCGCGCTGCATGCTTTCGGTTTTCGCGCCACCATTGAAAGGAATAACTCAATTGCCATGCAGGGCCGTTGCGGAATGTTAAAAGAGGGATTATATGAACAAAGAAGAAATTAAAAAAATTCTGAAGAAATCAGGGTTGAAAAAAGGCGATATCGTTTTGCTTCACAGCTCCTATGCGGCGATAGGTAAAGTTGACGGGGGCGGGGACAGCGTAATAGACGCTTTTCTGGAAACGCTCGGAAAAGACGGCACCCTTGCCGTGCCTGTTTTCGGCAGTCTCGGCATATTGACGGAACTTGTCTCAAAACGCCCTGGCGCCATTAAAAGTGTTCACCCTAAAGCCGGAGTGGCCGCAATAGGGAAAGACGCTGAAAAAATCTGCGCGAAACATTGGGAGGCCGATATCGCGCACGCTGAAAACACACCTTATACACGCATTGCCGATATGGGCGGATATATATGTCTTATGGGAGTTGATCAGGACAGAAACACCACTCTCCACACCGTGGAAGAACTCCTGCGCCTGCCGTATCTTGAGGAAAGCTCCGTTGCGGCATTTGAAACGCCTGAGGGAAAAACTGTTTCAAAATCATGGAAATTCTTTCCCGGCCCGCACAGGGATTTTGTCCAGTTGGACGGCATCCTCAGAGAAAGCGGAAAGATGAAAACTTTCATGATCGGCAACGCCGTTACAAGGCTGATCAAGGGCCGCGAAATGATTGACATCATGCTGGAAACAGGCAGGAAAAATCCGGCTTTCGCTCTCTGTTCAAATCCAAACTGCGCCGATTGCGTAAAACAACGCGCCAATCTGAATCGCTCGATTCTTTCAGAGGAATCCTTCAAACTTTCAGTTTCAGCCGCCCTCGCCGGACGTTACGTTCCAGAGATTGTTGAAAACATGAAAGCCGCTGGCGTAGATGCGGTTGAACTTGATTACCTGAATGGAATGCCATTCAATCTGCTGAAAAAAGATTTCATCGCGCGCGCCGTAATGGAATTCAAAGAAAATAAAATTTCAGTTTCATCTTTCAGGTTTCAAGCTATCCCTGAAAACTTCTCTGAAATGCTTGACCTGGCCTTGGATAATTCGGTGGACAGAATAATAATTCCGCTGGCCGGAAATTTTGAATCCGCCATCGCGGAAGCAGAGGAAAAAGGCATAAGCGTTTCCCTTTTCAATACGAATATATCCAGCATCACGGTTTCTGAAGCCCTTCTTAAACTGAAAGAAAAAGGACTTAAACCAAAATTTACTTTCAACGCCGCGAATTTCGCGCTTTCCGGTGAAAAACCCTTTCTGAAAAGTTATAAACAGAAACTTAAAAGGTTCATAGACCAGCTTGATATAGAAGACGCGCTTTTCAGCGGAATTTTTGAAACACCTGCCAACGGCAGCGCCGAAATAAAGGAAATGATATCCATACTCAGGTGCGCCTCATATTCAGGCTTTATGACTCTCGGCGCTAAAAACCGTATTGTTTCAAACCTTAATGATACGGTTTCAAGTTTCATCTCGCTTCTCAAAACAATGTGATGAATAAAACAGGCAATTGCAGTTGGATTTAAACTTCTGCTTTATTCCGTTCTTTTACTTTTGCTTCGAGTTCAAAATATATGCTTTCGGGGACCTGAAGACTGCCTGTTCCCGTTCCAAGCGAAACGGATGGCTGATTCTGTCCGTGAAAATCGCTTCCGCCGGATTTAAGGAGATTAAAATCGGAAGTAATATCAAGCATCATTTTCTGCTGTTCAGGGGAATATGAGGAATAATAGCATTCCACGCCGTCAATGCCCATATCTTTTAATTTTCTGAGAGTCTGGCGCACATAAGGCCTTGGATTACTTCTTTTATAGACAGGATGCGCCCATATAGCCAGTCCCCCGGCTTTGTGGATTTCGGAAATAACTTCTTCAGGCTTGGGTATTTTTCTGACGCAATATGCCGGAGCGCCTCTTTTAAGGCAGTTATCAAATACGTCCCTTACATCGCTGAAATAACCTTTCTGCATGAGGATTTGCGCGAAATGGGGCCTTCCCACGGTTTCTCCTCCGGCAATGGCAAGAACTTCATCTATGGATATTTCATATCCGAGCGAACGAAGCTTGCTTATCATGGAAATATTTCTCCTGTCGCGATCTTCTCTTATCCTGAAAAGAAGCTCGTTCAGGGACTTTGAATTGTAATCTATAAAAAGTCCGACTATATGGACTTCATTGCTCTGCAAAGCCGCCGATATTTCAACTCCCGGAATCGTATGTATGGGAAGATTGCGTCCGCGTTCCATGAATTCAGGTATTCCGCTGACAGTATCATGGTCGGTAAGGGCGACTGCCGAAAGGTTCAGGTTATTGGCCAGTTCAAGTATTTCAGCCGGTCTCATCGAACCGTCCGAAGCGTTGCTGTGCACGTGCAGGTCTATATATTTTTCAGTCATTAAATTCCCGCGAACTCTCTCCATGAACTTGCTATGAGAGCATGTCCCTGGGCGCTCGGATGGACACCGTCAGGGGCCCAGTACTTGTTTTCATGCCTGCATGCGGCTGAAGCGAATATCCCGTCCAGCGGCACATATACATCGGCAAATTCGGAGGCAAGCTCCCTTACTGCCGTGATTTTAGGGTCGAGGTCTTCCCGCCAGGCTTTTCTGTCTTGCGGAACGGGGAGGAGGAAAGGCTCCATCATGACAATCTGGCAGTTCAAAGGCTGAAGCGCCTGGAGTATTGAAAGATATGAACTTCTGAAATCAGCCGTTGAAGTCGGGTCGTTTTTATCATAGCGCCTCCATACATCATTTACTCCGATAAGTATGGAAACTATGTCCGGTTTAAAGGAAAGACAGTCTTTTTCCCATCTTGCCTTCAGGTCTTTAGCTCTGTTGCCGCTGATGCCGAGGTTCAGAAAGCGTAAATCAAGCTCCGCATAATCGGAACCAAGCTGCGCGGAAAGCTGATAAGGATAGCCGCTGCCTGTTATTTCGGGATTTTCACGGCTGCGCCCGCAGTCTGTAATACTGTCCCCTATAAAAAGAATGGTAAATTTTTCATTCAGGCTTAACATTTGTGTTCTTTCGTAAAATTTATTTTTAAATTCAATATCAATAACAAATGTATTATCAAATTACGAAATTAACAATATTGTTCTTGAATAATTTATAAAGAATGGTATCTTTGCGCGCTTGCAGGTTGTGTGTTGTTAAGTAACAAGGAAAAATGATTTATGAAAAAGTCGAACGATAAAAAATTTCCTACATTCACCGGAAAGAAAAAAGAATATTTCGATGTTTTGATGGAAGCCAGGGAAATGGTAGTGAAGCAGGTTAAGTTTCATACAGATGAAGCTTTGAATTACCAGAAAGACTCAGCCGGAGAAAAGGCCGGGATGGCTACCCACATGGCTGACCTCGGAAGCGATAACTCAAGGCATGACCTTGAACTCCGCCTCCTCACGGAAGAAGGCAATATCGTGGAATTGATAGAGGAAGCTATTCAGAGGCTTGAAAGCGGAGAATACGGCAAATGCTTTGATTGCAGCTGTGAAATCCCTCATGAAAGGCTTAAAATCAAACCTTACGCCCGTTTCTGTACCAAATGCAAATCCCTTCGCGAAAAAAACGAAGGCTTTACACCGGATTGATTAAATTTTGAAACGAACAGCTACAGGCAGCAGGCAGGAAAGAAGCATAATACGCTGGTCAATGTTTTTGGCCGGCTTTCTTGTCGTACTTGATCAGATAAGCAAAATCGTAATCGTCCAGCAGATTCCCGAACACCATGTGATCCCGCTGATAAGAGGTTTTTTCAACCTGACCTACGTAAATAATCCCGGGGCCGCATGGGGAATTCTCGCCGGCAAGGGCTGGTTGCTTCTCATGATATCAATTGTCGTCTTTATAGTAATTGTCTTTTTCATGAAAGCCCTTACGGAAGGATGGACAGAGCGTTATATAGCCATTTTTATGATAATCAGCGGAATAATAGGAAATTCCATAGATCGTGTATGGCGGCATCAGGTTGTGGATTTTCTCGATTTTTATGTTTCGTTTTCCGGCAAGGATTACCATTTTCCCGCTTTCAATGTCGCCGACAGCGCCATTACCGTAGGAATAACCATATTCATCATTTCCTCCATGTTCAGGCCGCAGGAAAAAAAACTGCCTTCAATAGTTTTTCAAAAATAACAGGCCCCCCATGCCGGAAAAGCCTTTTTTAGTCATAGCAGGCCCCACCGCAAGCGGAAAAAGTTCCCTGGCGATGAAGATAGCCCTGGATTTTTCCGGCGAAATAATCAACGCCGATTCCATGCAGTTCTACAAGGGCCTCGACAAAGGCACAGCCAAACCCGGCAAAGATGAACTCGCTCTTGTCCCCCACCATCTTATAGACATTTTTGATATACATGAAGCTTCCGAGGTATTCACTTACGTGGAACTTGCCGAAAAAGCCATTTCCGACATAAGACAACGCGGAAAACTTCCCATAATAGTCGGCGGCAGCGGCATGTACATAAGGGCGCTCCTCTATGGGCTCGACCCGCTTCCGGCAGACCCTGTTTTAAGAGCGGAATTTGATAAGGAATACGCCGGAGATGACAGCTTTGAAAAACTTAAAATCCTTATGGAAAAAGAAGACCCCGAAGATTTCCAGCGCTGGCGCAAACACCAGCGTAAACTGATAAGGGCCCTTGAGGTGTTCAGATTAACCGGACAATCAATTACAACCCTCCAGAAGACGTGGAAAGAAAAATTGCGTTACCCCGCCATAGTATGGTATCTGGATTGGGAAAGGGAAACATTAAAGCAGAGAATCAGGGAGCGGACAATTGAAATGCTTTCCAACGGCTGGCTGGAAGAAACCGGAAAACTTCTTTCCGAGGGCATTTTGAACACTCCTACGGCCAGACAGGCGATAGGTTACGGCATAATTTCCGAATATCTCGCAGGCAGGATAGATTATGAAACAATGAAGGAAAAAATCATAACCTCCACCTGGCACCTTGCCAAACGCCAGATAACCTGGTTCACCCGCAAACACCCCGAAGCCGAAAAAATCCCCATGCCCACTAATTACCCTGAACTCTGTAAAAAACTCAAATTCAAATTGTTTTCAATGGGGTAGTTCATTTTTTCTCCATAGTATTTACACCATGGTCATTTCTTTTAAGTTCTCCATAAGGCCTAATCCCAATATCTGTGCCATTTTCACCCTTGCCAAGTCCAAGGCTATCCATAGCCGGAATAAAATCCTGATATGTAAAAACCGGATTGAAAGGAGAAGGGTTGTAGCGGTTGAGTTTGACATCAACAACAGAAAAACTATGCAAGTCATTTCCTGTTTTCTGCCATTGTTCCAAGCCATACCAGCGAGTGCTTTTTTCCTTTTCATAATGTATCAGCCAAAAATTATTGGCCGGGTGCATTGCGCCAATAAAATGGTCTTTATCATAAGGCATAAACCAGAACATATTATAATCTGAATCCATGCATGAAACATCTGTCAGAGCTAAAATAGGAAATATAACGCATTTCTGCTTTGAAATACTGGAAATAATACAATTTCTAATAATGATTTTTTTACATTTCGGAAAGCACATTGGAAGTGCGTCTATTCCTATATTGCAATTTTTAAAAGTTAAAATCATACTTGAACTGTTGGAAATATACATTGGATATCCCTGTGAATTGCATATTATGGAATCTTCAAACGTCAAATTGCCGCAATCAATCGCTGTAAGGTTTAAAATATAACCCCATGAATAAGCGTCAAAATGACATCTCTTGAACGTAACGTCAGATGCATTCAATAATTTTACCTGCGGAGCTATTGACGTTCCGACTTGGAATATTATACCGTCAAAAATAATATAATCTGTTCCAACAAGCCGTACACAAGCCGCTTCTTTGGCGGAAGAATCACCCCTAAAAATAACAGTTCCCGGTTTTTCAACTTTGAAAGTGACAGGCATATCTTTTGTTCCGCTGGAAAGTGGTTCCAGTTTATCGTAATATACTCCTTCCATAAATATTACAGTATCGCCTGGTTCTGCGTTATTTGATGCTTTTCCAAGAGTCTTCCAGGCAGTTTTCTTTGAAAGCCCATTTGCATTATTATTTCCTGTAGGCGATACATAAAATGTTCTTGGGGAAGACGCTTTTTTAAAAGTAGTAAACATCATTACAGGCGCAGAAAAAAATTCTCTCTCTTTTTTCAAATCTTGTTCCGTCAGCTCCTTATTGCTATGATATTCATGATATGGGGCATAAGATTCCACTCTGAAATAATAATTTGTTCCAGGTTTCAGCCCTGTAATAGGAATATGGTGGAAAATACTATTATCATGTTTTATGTCTATTTTATTTTCCAATGCCGGAGTATCGCCCCAATATACAGATGATGCACTGAGAATTTGAGGGGTCCACCAAGTTACTGTTGCTGTAGTTGATGAAAGACAATTAACTCGGATATCTTCTATAAAGCAAACTTCTTTTACTTTTTCTTTTGGTACAAAGTTTAAATCGTCACCAACTCCAATCCCAAGAGAAAACTCGCCACGCCTTATCAGAGGACTACCGAATTCCGGCCGGTAATCACCAGACACAGGGTTAACAAGAAGAGGATCATTACATATAAAACTGTTCAAATCAGTCCCTGTTTTACGCTGCCATAATGAGAGTTCATCATATATAAAATTTCCAGTCTGAAAACGGCAATTCAATATTCCTTTTGCAGGATAATAACAATTGTAGTCAAATGATGCCGATACAACTGTTTCAGAAGATATATTTACCATGCCTTTGGAGGAAGAATTAATGCAAATAAGATTGCTTCTCACATCAATATTCTTTGCAGAACCGGATACAAATATTTGCCAGCCATTATTATTCCAAAAAGTATTCCTGTCAATTTCAATATTGGAACCTCCGTTAATTTCCAATCCATTAGCTCTATTTTTTGCAAATACGCATTTTTTTACCTTTATATCTGCTGAATTATTGATCATGCATCCAGACTGAGGTAAATCGGAAACTTCAAAACCTTCAAACTCCATATTAGATAAATTATTTATTACAATCCCCTTTACTCCAACTTTGGTTTTCTCCCCATTGATTTTAAACATCTCACGCCCTTTACCATCTCCTGTAAATGGATTATCTGCTTCTTTATATTTCCTGGCGCGGAATATAATAGGTTTTCCTGATTGCCCGGATTTTTCAGGAATAATACTTTCATTATAAGTTCCTTCCATTATATAAACGGTATCTCCCGCTCTTGCGTTTTTACACGCGTGGGCTATTGTCTTCCACGCTTTTACAATACATGTACCATCGTTTTCATCACTGCCATCCTGCTTTACAAAAAATACATCATTATTATATTGAAATGCCCCGGCATCTTTACCTTCGACTTTTTTACGGTAAGGGCTGTCAGACTGCAAACGGTAATCATAATAGTATGGGTCTACAAACTTCGCCTCATTAAGTGTTTTCGGCTTTATGAAAAGGTCTCCGGTTCCGGCAAGACAGACTTGTCTTATTTTAGCTTCAGGGTATTCCGTATTATTTGTGCATATCTTTGTGTTAAAATATTTTTCCGCGCCATTAAGAAGTATTGTTGAAGAGGAAGTAGGATCATCCAAACCTATACAGATATTACTTTTTGCTACAGTGTTTGGAATGGCAGATCCACTTTTAAACCATATTCCCCCGAGTCTGTTTCCATCAAGCAGATTATTTTCAAAAACCAGTTTTTGCGGAGGCATACTGCCATAAAAACGGATTCCGTGATGTCCACCATACAAAGCTGTACATCTTCTGACTGTGGTATTGGCATTATCTTTAGAAAATGAAATATGTGCACTGTCATCGCCAAACGGTTTATTAAGACCATTATAGTACAATTTGTTATCTTCGAGAAGAGTATTTTTCGCATTAATACCTATTATGCCACTACCACAATCGTATATCCTACAATTCTTGACTGTACAATTATTTGTATTGTATAGAAATATTCCTCTCTGAGAATATGCTTTGAGGACAAATCCATCAATAGTTACATTGTTTACGCCCGTAATTTTAATGCCGTAATCGTGAAAAAATGCTTGCAAAGTGTGATATTCCGGATCTTTTGCGTCGCTGGTATGGATATATAATTTATTTGTATCTTTATCGTAAAAAAAAGAACTCAGATTTTTTTCAACTTCATATATGCCAATCTGTGGAGAGTAATATATATTTGTATCTGTTTCTTTTAATTCAAGCGGAAGTTCTGATGGAAAATTGTATTCATAAACTTCCTTACGATTGGATATTTTTTTAAACTCCTTCAAACAGATACCTCCATCCAGTACTGTTTTATCTTTAAACTTAGCTTTGATAATTACAGCTTTTGCATCATCTCCTCCGGTGTTAATCTGAATTGTCTCTCTGAAAATACCCGGCAGTACTGTTACCATATCTCCGGGCTTTACTTTTTTAACGGCATAATTTATTGTTTTGAAGGCTTCTTCTTCTTTTAATCCGCTGGAAGAATCCGAACCATTGACAGATACAAAATATGTTTCGGCATAAAGACATGAAAAGAGACTCAGACAAAGTACCGCAAATATAACCTTTTTTGACATTTTAATACTCCTTTTTATTTAAAAATATATATTAATTTCATTGATAAGGTGGATACCAGCGCCAACGGTTATTATATGGATCAGTATTACCATCACCTAACAATATCTGTTTAGGAGCTAAAAGTTCGATATGAGTGTCCATCATAAGATAGTTTGCCTTGCCGTTATGGCGTTTCTGTGCCTCAATGCGACTGGTATCAGTACTGTTTATATAGAAAGGATAATCAGCAGCTTGGGCACCATCAAAGTAAGCTACTGTCTGAGACGGTTTCTTAACTGTATTTATTTTAGTTGCCATTAGAGGATATGCGTTAAGAGTATGCTTCATGTATAAATAAGGGGTTGAATAAGCAGGACAAAAGAATTGGTCTGCATAATAATTTTCATAATAACTTCTACCAGATTTTGTATTCAAATATAAATCCGTTAATTTCGCAGAAACTCTGGATCTCTCAGAATCACAGGATGATGCCAGAAAATCATTGTAATCGTTCATGTACATACTGTAAACACACCCTATTTGCTTAAATTTATTTGTACACGCAATCTGCAATCCCTTCCTTTTAGCACTCTGTAATGCAGGCAGGAACATATTGGCAAGAATAACAATAATAGATATTACAATCAGGAGCTCAACGATTGTAAAATGTATGTGTGTATATTTTTTCATAATTGTATACTGTTCCTCAATAAATTTTTCTTTATATCTTCTCATAGGGAATAAGTATTTTTTTGCCCTTTCCCTTTTCGTTTAACATAGAATATAAAATTTCCCAAGCCATTTTTCCTATTTTTTCAGACGCATGAACATATAAAGGGCCTTTACATGGTTCATTTTTGCAGCTATGTGATGTAAAAACCTTAAAATCTTTTTCGGGGATTAATCCTAGTTTTTCCGCAATCTTATATAACTCAATATTATAAATATTGCCGTTAACCAAAAAAGCATCCCATTTCTGTCCGGATTTAAATATATTTTCAATCTGCTGAGAAAAATTTTCAGCAGGAGCGATTGTTGTTCCTAATACGCCTTGAGATGCATATTTTCCGCATTCCATGTTAAATGCTTCATAAAGCATCATGGCAGGAGAACACAGAGATGGATTATTTATGTAAAGGATTTTTTTACAGTTATGAGACATAAAATAATCAAAAGCCACAGAAATAAGTTTTTCATGATCAGGGCGGATACATGCCGTTTTGGAAAAGTCTTTTATATCATAATCAAGGTTCATGATGACGGTCGGCAAACCAATATTGATTGTTTTCTCGACATAACTTTTATCAAAGCCGCTGTCCATGATTACAATACCGTCAACTCTGCCTTCCATGATCTTATGGTAATATTTGTCATTGGCGCCGAAAAATGTGCTGAGACAGTATTCTGTATCATTGATCGCATTTGAAAGGCCATGCAACATATACAGATAATGTAATGAAATTGCTGATACACATTTTGCTGGCATCAGCAGGCCGATATTATAGCTTTGCCTGTTGACCAGGGCCCTGCCTATGAAGTTGGGCATGTAGCCTTTTTCTTCAGCTATGCGGCGGATTCTTTCACGGGTCTCGGCTTTTATTTTGACTTTTGAAGTATCCGAAAGGGCGTAAGAAACCATCGCGTCGCTGACCCCGGCGGCTTCAGCTATTTCTTTACGACTTATTTTTTTACCTTTTATCATAAGCTGCTGAATGTCTTTTATTTTTCTTTTTTCTGCCGCAAGCAAAGCTGAGCGACAGTACGGAAAATACGTCAGTATTTTCACGGAGTGCAGGTATTCTACCTGCTGATTTATACGATATAATTATATTACAAATTAAATCGCTTGTCAATAGCTGAAATGAAAAATTTACACGATATAATTAATAAGGTAAGAGATATGATTTTATTTATGCCATTTCCTTGTCGGCGATGGAAAGTATTTTTCTGATTTCGTTTTTCTGGGCTTCAGTCAAGGGGCTTTTATTGGGGGCGGAATTCCACAGTTCATGGGCTTTGGCTGTCGCGAGATCAAGCATGTCTTTCGGGTTCTGCTGCCATGTCATCGCGGAAGAACGGTCTGTAAACATCGGGTTCCACTGTTCATCGGCGTAATTCTCCAGGGTATGTTCATCTTCCATAAATCTGGACCCGGTGGGAACAACGCGGCGGATCAGTTCCACGGCAAGAGTCTTTTCATTTACCCGGATGCCTTTTGCCATGCGCTCAAGTTCATGCGAAAGCTCTATGTCAAGAAGAAGCTGTACCGGGCTGATTACGTCTGAAAAAGCCAGCGTTGAAAGTGCCCCCATTACCCGGGCGCCGCATGAGAGCGCCCATGCTCCGCCAAGAGATTTTTCCATCATGCTCTGAGCTCCCGGTGTTTTCGCGGTTGTTCCCAAGCCGAATGACTGGAAAACCATTCGGTTGTTCCGGAACAGACGGCGGGCAATATTGGCGGCGCCAAACCGTAAAAGGCTTGTTTCCGGTCCTGTCGTGAATATCCCCCTTCTCACATCCATCGCTATGGGAGCGGAAAAATAACCGTTCAGGCAGTTATCCAATGCCAATGTGATAATGTTTGCCATCAGCATTTCAGCAGTACCCACCACAAGGCATCCGGCAATGGTTACAGGCGCGGTGGCGCCGGCTACAGGCATGTTCACTATTTTTACGGGACGTCCCAGCACACGCCTTGCCTCAAGCGCTCCTTCCAATACTGCCCCGTCTATTGTAAAAGGCGTATTTATCCACAATTGATGAATGAAGGGGGCTTCACGTCTGGCCCTTTCACGAGTACCGTAACAGACTTCCGATATCTCCATAAAATACCGGATTGCCTCTTTGGAATAGGCGGAAACTAAACGGGGGGACGAGTTATTCATGGCTATTGTCGCATATGCATGCAACTCCCTGTTGCGAACAGGCGCGTCCTGCGGAATCATGGCCGGATGATGCCATTCAAGTTCCGGGAATGTGTCCGCCATGCGGGCAAAGTGTTCCAAGTCTTCCGTCATACATGGACGGAGCTTACCGCTTACGTCGCAGATTAATCCGGCCTGCCCGCTTATCCCATAGTGAAATTTGTCATCGTCCCTGAAATCCATTGCCGGAAGGTCGGCCGCGCGCGCAAAACTTCCTTCAGTTATAGTTTCAGCCTGAGCTTCTATCCGTTGGAACAGACTGTCCAGAACTGCCGATGGAAAATTTATTTCCCCTTTTTCAATCCGGCATCCATATTGGCGCAGACATTCATTGAATTCTTCTGTGCCTTCACAGTTCAGCGCTGTGTTTTCGGCCAAAATGCGCGCCTCTTTAATGATCCAGTCACATTCCTTTTCACTGATAAATTCCGGCGCTTTAAATGCAGACTTCATGCAAATTCCCTCCGTTTATTTGTTATTTAAAGTATTTGGCTTATTTTATTTTTTCAGTAATTATTATATGCAGACATAAGGGAGAAAGCTTTAGCCGGAATTATTAATTATTTGGCATAAATTATTATATTATGAAAATACTTCTGATAGAAAAAGAACCTTTCACTAAGCCTGCAATTCTCCCACAGCATTCGCATTCCTTCTGGCAGCTTGATTATTATGGAGTGAAAAAGGGTGGAGTGACTGTTTATGTTGACGAGAGAAAATTTTCCATATCTTCAAATGAATTCATTCTGATAAAGCCTCACGCGGAACATAAAACCATCATCTCGGAACATTGTCTTTCCTTTGCCGTTAAGTTTGAATTGGAACCACGCTTTTCTAAATTGCTTGATACCGGTATTGTTCCGGTGGACGGAAACAGGGATATTCTTCAGTATTTTCTTTCGGATGCCATTTTATCCGCGGAAGCCGGAACGGAAATAATCAAGCATGCCTTATGGATATTTTTTCTGAAAAATTTTAAAGAAATCTTCAGAAAAAAAGAAATTTCATCTCTGAAAAATATGAAACTGCTTCCTGTCCTTACATATATTCACAACAGCATTACGAAAAAAACAGACTTGCCGTCTCTGGCGTCAATGATAAACATGTCCGTCAGCCATTTTATTAAAACATTCAGGGATGAAACCGGGATGCCGCCATTGGCTTACCTCAATTCGCTCAAGATTAAAGAAGCACAGAAGCTTTTAAAATATTCTGACATGAACATAAGCATGATAGCCTTTTCTCTTAAATATCCGGATATACACTCCTTTTCAAGGGCTTTTAAAAAGTTCTGCGGACATTCTCCCTCTGAATATAAAAAGTACACGCGAAAATAAAGAAAATTCCAAATCGCTGAACTTTTGAAATGTATAAAGAAAAGCTCTCATAAAATTCAAATACGTACTTTATAAAAGCGAAAAGCAGCCTATTGTATAAGATAAACAGAAAGGGGTTATCATGTATAATAATATATCAGTTTGCGAAGAACAGGCAGTACGGGAACAGAGTCGCTTTATATCCAAAGTGTACGGATGGATGTGTTTTGCTCTCTGCGTTACCGGGCTTGTCGCATGGCTTGTCGGCTCAAATCCGGGGCTTGCACAGAAGATAGCAGGCAATCAGGTAATATTTTTCGGTCTGATAATAGCGGAACTCGGCCTGGTAATAGCTCTTGCCGGGTTTATAAACAAAATGAGTGCGGCAACAGCTACTGCCGTGTTTATTGTATATTCACTGCTTAACGGCCTGACCCTGTCTGTAATTTTTACGGCATATACCATGGCATCTTTGGGAACAACCTTTCTCGTTACCGCCGGGACATTCGGAGCGATGAGTCTCTACGGATATTTCACAAAACGCGATCTGACTACTATCGGAAACCTTTGTTTCATGTGCCTTTTCGGGTTGATAATAGCTTCAATTGTAAATATATTCTGGGCCAACAGCACTTTATACTGGATAACGACTTACGCCGGAGTAATTATTTTCGTCGGCCTTACCGCATATGACACCCAGAAAATCAAGGAAATGGGCGCGAAAGAAAATATTTCCGACGCTGAAACATGCGGTAAAGCTGCAATAGTCGGAGCGCTGGCACTTTATCTGGACTTCATAAACCTTTTCCTTTTTCTCCTGAGACTGTTCGGAAGACGCGACTAGGTCTGACAAAGTCACTTTTTTTACAGTACCGCTTTTATTCAAAGTTTCTTAATGAAGTCTTTGACGCGTTCCATGGCTTCAACGATATCTTCCATCGAAGCGGCGTAGGCACAACGCACGAAGCCTTCCCCACAGGCACCGAAAGCTGTTCCGGGAATAACCGCGACTTTTTTCTCGCTGAGAAGACGCTTGGCAAAGTCATTTGAGCTCAAACCGGTATCTTTTATCCTTGGAAACGCATAAAACGCGCCATTGGGTTTTACGCAATGCAGGCCCATGTCATTAAATCTTTTCACAATGACATTCCGGCGCTGCCAGTATTCGCGCTTCATTTTTTCCATTTCGCTTCTGCCGTTCCTGAGAGCTTCCTCAGCAGCTTCCTGAGCTGTAATCGAAGCACAGAGCATGGAATACTGATGTACTTTCATCATGGCGTCAATCAAATCAGCAGGGCCGCAGGCATATCCTATTCTCGAACCGGTCATGGCAAAAGCCTTTGAGAAACCGTGGAGAAAAATTGTCCTTTCCTGCATCCCCGGAAAAGTCGCTATTGAAGGAGACTTGTCATCATAGGTAAGTTCCGAATATATTTCATCGGTAATTACTATGATATCATGTTCGATGGCAATTTCAGCAATTTCCTTTTTCTGTTCGACAGTAAGGGTCGCGCCTGTCGGATTACAGGGGAAATTCAGCAATATAGCTTTGGTTTTAGGAGTAATTGCCTTTCTGAAATCATCGGGGCTGATGGCAAAATTATTTTCTTCCCTTGTAACCACCGGCACCGGCACTCCATGCGCCATGGATATTTCGGGAGCGTATGAGACATAGCACGGCTCGTGATAGATGATTTCGTCGCCCGGATTTACGATGGCGCGTATTGCCAGGTCAAGGGCTTCGCTTACGCCGACTGTTATTATGCATTCCCTCACAGGGTCATAATCGAGTTCATAATCTTTCTCAAGATAGGCGCATATTTCTTTTCTCAGAGAGAGAAGGCCGAGATTTGAAGTATAGCTGGTATGGCCTTTTTCAAGGGAATAAATGGCGCTTTCACGTATATGCCAGGGCGTAACGAAATCAGGTTCGCCTATTCCCAGCGATATTACATCGTCCATTGTGTTTACAAGTTCAAAAAAATCACGTATGCCGCTTTTCGGCAGTACGGAAATATGCTCGGCAATTCTTTTTTTATGGTGAGACTTTGAGTCTTTCATATTCATCCTCATTATGTAACATTTTTCCAGATTCTTTATATTTTTTCAACAGGAAATGGGTTGACGTCGATATAACTCCTTCAATCGTCGAAAGCTTGCTTGATACGAAATCAGCGACTTCCTGGAGTGTACCGCCCTGAACTTCAATCAGCAGATCAAAACCTCCTGAAACAAGATACAGGGAAGAAACTTCAGAAAATTTGCTTACTCTTTTGGCTATATTATTGAAGCCCCCATCCCTTTCCGGCCTGACTTTCACCTCTATTATCGCCTTGACGCAGTTAGGCGAGAAAACAGATTCATCAACTATGGCCCGGTAGCCTTTTATGATATTATCTTCCTCAAGCCTTTTTATCATCGCGGCGACTTCTTTTTCGCTTTTGTTCAGCCTTTCGGCAATCTGCCCCGGCGTCAGCCTGGCATTTTCATTGAGCATACGCAAAATCTCATTCTGCATAAAAACTCCTTTCAGTCTATAAGTATCTTATTTTATCATAACACAGAAATAATAAAAGAGAGGCGCGTTCAGGATTAAACTGTCCAGCACATCCAGCGCTCCCCCCATGCCTGGTATAATATTTCCCGAATCTTTGGTTCCGCAAGCCCTTTTGAAAGAAGATTCCGCCAGATCTCCAGCAAAACCCCCGATAAAAAGTATAATTCCGGCAATTATCAGAATATATATCTGCGAACTGTCAAATAAATTCAGCGAAAGTCCCAGCCCAACACTTACAATTATACTGAAAAACAATCCGCCCATTGTACCTTCCCAGGATTTTTTAGGGCTGATTGACGGAAATATTTTGTGATTACCGCCGGGCAGTATTTTATTTGAAAGCATTCCTACCACGTATGCCGCGGTATCCCCGGTTTTCGTAACAAGCACAAGAAAAAGCAGAAGATATTTGTTCTGGTTATAAATAACAGCCAGAAAACATAATGGAATAACTATCAGCAAGAGGGCGGCTGAAGAATTAAGTATTTTTTCAAGGGAATCCTTTTTGTCTTTAGCGAAGAGCAGGGCCACCCAGCATATTACCGCAAAAACCGGAAGCAGTGCGGGAAAGGGTTCAAAGCTGTTTCCGGATGACATTATTGAAATTATAATAAGGACCCCTATAAAAGGAGTTATGTTTATATAAGACGATTTATTGAGTTTTGATAACACATTCAGGAATTCATAGATGGCAAAGTAAGCCATAAATATTGAAAGTATGGCAAAAAGTATATGTCCATAAATGGATTCAAGAAAAATTGAACTCAAAAATAGTATTATGAAAACAATGAAACTTAACAATCTGAAAATAAACACTTAGTCATCTCCCCCCGAAACGTCTGTTTCTCCCGTAATAATTATCAATAGCCTTTTTAAACTCGTTTTCATCAAAATCCGGCCATAACACGTCGGTTATGTACAGTTCCGAATATGAAAGCTGCCAGAGAAGAAAATTACTTATTCTCATTTCCCCGCTTGTCCTTATCATCAGATCAGGGTCCGGAATATCCGGCGCGTAAAGATAATTTGAAAAAGTATCTTCATCAAGTTTTTCAATCTTTAATTTTTTGTCTGATACATCTCCGGCTATTTTTTTAACAGCGTCAACTATTTCAGCGCGGCCACCGTAACTGAGCGCAAGTACAAGAGTGCCGGATTTGTTGTTCTCCGTCAATTTTACGGCGTTCAGAAGTTTCCTTCTTGTCGGAAAAGGGATCTGCTGAATTCTGCCTATGACCCTGAGCTTTATACCCTCTTTATGTATTCTCTCCAGATTTTCATCAAGAAAGCTCCTGAGCAGCGACATCAGCCCTCTTACTTCATCGGGAGGCCTTTTCCAGTTTTCGGTACTGAAAGCATATAAAGTCAGATATTTTATACCCAGTTTTTTTGAGGTTTCAATAGCTTTTCTTACTGCTTTTGCGCCTTCTTTGTGTCCTTCTATATGTTTGAGGCCCTTCTGTTTTGCCCAGCGTCCGTTTCCATCCATTATAATGGCCACATGCTCTATTTTTTTAAGCTCCCCTTCAGCTTTTTTCGCCATAAAAATGCTCCTCAAGCATAAGACATAAAGCATGATATATGGGAAGATGAAGCTCCTGTGCCTTAAAAGTTTCTTTTTCCGGAACTCTTATGGGACAATCCGCCATTTTTGCGCATATTCCCCCGTCTGAATTAGTCATGGCTATTGTTTTTATGCCGGTCAGAGACGCTATCTCAAAACATCTTCTCACATTTACCGAATTGCCGCTTGTGGATATGCCTATAAATACATCACCTTTTTTGCCAAGCACATATAACTGTTGAGCATATACCAGGCTGGCATCAACGTCATTTGAAAAAGCCGTCAGAAGAGCGGGATGACTTATTAAAGATATGGCCCTTAACCCTTTCTGAAGTTTGTCGGCCATTTCTTTTCCTGAACTTCCATATTTTTCTTCAAGTTTTTGCTTAAAATCCCTGTCTATTTCTCTTTTAAGCTTAAAACCTTTCATTAATTCCCCAACAATATGTTCAGCATCGGACGCGCTTCCGCCATTTCCACAAACAAATAAAGTACCGCCATTGTAAAATGAATTTTCCAGTATAGAATAAGCCTTTGCCAAATGTTCTTCTATTGAAGACAGTTGAGGATACCTTTGAATGAGTTCTTTTAAAATATTTGACATAATAAGATTTTCCTGTTAATAATATGTTAAATTAAGTTATTTATAAATGTTAATACTTTTAATAAGTTTTTAAAAATGAGCTTTATCATAAATTTAAAACAATTTATTAATAAATAAAAATGAACAATATTATGCCTGATTTCAGCTTTATTAACAAAATTAACAGGCTATAATAATAAAAATATATTAAAGTTTACATATATTAATTAAGATATTATAAATAAACTATCATTCGGAAAGGAAGGTTGCAATATGAAACTGAATGTAAATAAGGATAACTTTTTAAAAGCTCTTCAGAAAGTGACTAACATAATTGGCACAAGGTCAACTCTGCCTGTTCTGGGAAATGTTCTTCTTGAAGCCGGAGCCGGTAAGCTTACTCTTACGACAACCGATCTTGAGCTCAGAATAACAACTAAAATAGACGCTGAAATTGAAATTGAGGGTAAAACCACAATAAGGGCTAAAAAACTTCTTTCCCTCGTCAGCAAATTCATAGGCGATAAAATATCTATGAATTGCAATGAAAAACATCATACTGAAATAAAGTGCGGCACTTCAAACTTTACGCTTTTAGGGCTTCCGGCTGATGATTTTCCAGTACCTGTAACTTTCAGTGGAGTAAGACGTTGTAAATTTAAACAAAATGAATTTGCAAGAATATTTGACCAGATATCCTATGCTGTAAGTCTTGATGATTCAAGAAAAGCTTTACATGGAATTCTCTGTTCCGTAAAAGATAATACTTTCACTGCTGTTGCCACTGATGGAAAGAGACTTGCTCTGGTTGAAAGAATTCCGGATGATTTCAGCGGTTCGGAAGGTGATGTAATTATTCCTTTGAAGAGTGCTACTGAAGTAAAAAGACTGATGGAGAAAGACGGCGACGTTATTGTTGAAATAGGCGAAAAGCAGGCACTTTTCAGTACAAATAATCTTGTTGTTACAACAAAACTTATTGAAGGCAATTACCCTAATTACCGGCAGGTTATACCGGCGGCTTTTACCAAAAAAGTAGAAGTTCCTACTCAACAATTTATCTATAAATTGGAACTTGTAGCTACGGCACTTTCCGAAACAAATGCTTTTATTAAAATTGAATTTGATAATAATAAGCTTAATTTTGAGGCAGCCAGCACTGAAATAGGCGAAGGTAAAGATTATATTGATATAGAATATAAAGATGAAAAACTCGCCATATCTTTTAATCCCGATTTTATAGCTGATCCGTTCAGACATTCCGATGCGGATAAAGTAGTTATAAAAATGAATGACGGTTTCAATCCCATTGCCATAGAAGGCGGCGACGGCTTCCTTTACGTCATGATGCCAATGAGAAATAAATAAGAGGGACAAAGTCCCTTTTATTAATGCCTCTTAATTTTGTTTGAGGCATAGGAACAGTTGTGATTAAAAAACTGATTTTAAGGGATTTTAGAAATTATCAGAATATTGATATCAGTTTTGACTCAAATCTCAATGTATTCTTCGGCAAAAACGGACAGGGCAAAACAAACATCCTCGAAGCAATCTTTTTTTCAGGAATGCTCCGGTCTTTCCGTACTTCACAAATAAGGGATATAAAAAAAATAGGAAGCAACGGCTTCTACATAGGCCTTGAAATATCAAATAAGGACAGCTGGACGAAGTTTATTGAAATTGAATACATTTCCTCCCGCAAACTTAAAATTGACGGCAATTCCGTTTTTAAAGCCAGTGATTTTATAAAACAGATTAAAACTGTGGTTTTTTCTCCGGACGACATAAATATAATACTTGGAAACGCCGGTTTGAGAAGACGCTTTACGGATATGCTGATATCCGTGCAGTCAACAGAATATCTGATAGCTCTTAACAATTATATGGTTGCCCTGCAATCCAGAAATGCCGTCCTCAAAAGCCATATTCCTGACAGTAAAATTTTAAAAGCTTATGAGACTATTCTCTCAAAAAATATTTTTCTCATAATAGAACTGCGCAAAAAATATCTTGCCGCTCTTACCGAAAAAATAAGGGAAATACTTAATGGGTTTTACGGTGAAGATTATACTTTTGACATAAAATATAGAACCCAATTTTCAGCGAATGATGAAGCATCCTACCTTAAACACTTTGAAACCGAACGCAAAAAGGACATGGAAAGGGGTTTTACCGGCTTCGGCCCCCAGCTTGACGAAGTGGAATTTATTTATAATGGAAAACTGATGAAAAATTTTGCTTCCACAGGCCAGTGCAGGCTTATTTCCCTCTGCCTGAAAATGGCCGAAATAAATATGCTCGCCGAAAACAGTCCCGACAAAAACGGCATTATAGTCCTGGTGGACGACGTTACCGGCGAACTCGACGCTACCACTAAAAAAACCTTCACAAAAATAATAAACAAAGCCGAACAGGCCTTTTTTACCTTCACCGAACCCCCTTCCGACGACTCTTTCAAAACCGCTTCTTTCTTCTCCGTCAGCAATGGCGTTATCGAAAAAATAAACAAATCTTTCTGAAAAACTATTGACATTGCGCTTCTGAAAGATTATAATATGTACCTATAAGGGTACATAATAGGAAGAAGCAATGACATTATACTCGAAAATAGCGGAAAGAATAAAAAAACAGATAAAGCTGGGCATTCTGAAACCGGGGGAAATGCTGCCCAATGAAATAGAGTTTGCGGAAAGGCTTTCCGTTACCAGAAATACATTGCGCAGAACACTGCAAGTGCTTGAAAAGGAAAATCTTATTACGCGCCGTAAAAAGGCCGGTACATATATCGCTGAGAATGTTCTGGATATATTGAAAAGTGATTTCAATATAGTTGTTGCCGCTGATTTCAGAACGATGGAAAACCAAAGCCTTTTTCTTAACAGGCTTGATGATGACAGAAGTTCTATGGAAGCATCGATTGCCGTTCATAAGCTGTTGGGGGATAATACAGTGGTCCGTATGTTCTCAACTTCAAGTGAAAACATGAATATTCCTGAAGCTGACGGTTATCTGATAATAGATTCCATGCGTTCGGTTTCTTTCGTAAAAATACTGGCTGACAGAAAACTCCCTCATATATGCTTTGAAACCCATATCCAATACCCGGGGGTGAATACGGTTATGGGAGACGATGAAGGCGCGGCTTATATTTGTACGAAGAAGCTTATAGAAGAAGGACACCGCAAAATAGCCTTTGTCGGAGGTCTATTGAAAGAACCTGAACTGAATACAGGTATCCGGCGCAGAACTGAAGGCTACAAGAGGGCTTTCAGTGAAGCTGGATTGAACATAGATGAAACAATTATTTTCAATGATTTCAGGATGACAAATTATGAATCATTCAAGACAGAAGATATGACTTCAGTCTTTTTACGAAATACAGATAAAATGTCTTCCGCTGTATGCGCGATTGCTGAAACAGCCTTCATGCTGAAAAATGTACCGCAGGAATACAAGCTTCCTTTTTTATGCGTTGACAGGAGTTCCCATAATTTTTCACAGGAAGAACAAGAACTTATGAACAGTTTTCCCGGTTGTATCAAGCCCAGAGAAAAAATAGCGGAGGAAGGTATTAAAAGACTTTTTGAATGGATAGCAAATCCTGATTTCAGGCCACAATGTTTCAAGGTTGATTTTGAAAATAACTTTCAATCGGCAGGTATAAAATGAAGAAATATATAATGTTTACACTAATCGAGCTCCTGATTGTGATATCGATAATAGCGATACTTGCCGCTCTGCTTCTTCCGGCCCTGAGCAAAGCCAGAGATAAAGTCATAGAACTTGAATGCGGCGGTAAAGTCAAGCAGATCACAACTGCCACTCTGATGTATGCTTCAGATTTTAACGGATGCGGCCCGGTGGGAGATATGATAGGAAACGCTCTATTTATGAATGATATAAGAGGAGGGATTGCGGGATATCTGGGAATTAACAAAGATTATTATATTGGAGGTTCAAAATATGGTATTATGCCCCCGATTTCGATGTGTTCCAAGGGAGCGCGCTATGGAGATACGAACCCTTATTTCAGTACGTTGTACACTGAAGGGACGCGCAATATGAACAACAGCTATGCGATAAATTACTTTTTATGCTGTCCGAACGCGTCAATTCCGCTGAATGTAGCTTATGCCGCAAGTCTGAAACGAGTTGTAAACCCTTCCGGACGAATGCTCGTTTGCACTGTTGGAATAGATCACTGGAACAGCGATACCGCGCGGGGAGGATATTGTGAAAATAGGGATGTAATGGCTTTCAGACACAATAAAAGCGCTAATATCGGTTTTGTTGACGGACATATCAGATGTATGAAAAGGGGTGACGTCCCGATATACGGAAGTTCTTATGATACTGGTTTTTTCTGGAAAGAATATTAACAAAAATTTACAATTACAGGAGAATTAGAAGATGAAGAAGGCAAAAATAAAAATCGGTATTCTGGGTTTTGGTTCAAGAGGGGTTTCGCTTGTGCAGCCTCTGCTTGACTCAGGGACTGACGTTGAAATCAAATGGATAATCGATACGGACATAAAACAGTCAAAATTCTTCTTTTCCCACTGGTTTTTCAATCCCGACAACGAAAACAACAAATACTGCCACCCGAAAGTCAATTTCGTAAAGTCCTTTTCAGAAGTCGATAGAAATGAAATAGACGCGCTGCTTCTTACGGCTTCGGAAAAGGTAAGGACGGATTTATTTGAAGAGGCCCTTTCTTTTAATGTTCCAGTCTTCATGGAAAAAGCGTTGAGCAACAGCCTTGAAGGATGCAATAAAATACTGACGGCCTTTCGTGCCAAAGCTGATGCCAAAGTGTTTATGGGCTTCAATCTGCGCTATAATCCGCTGACGGAGGAAGTGAAGAAGATAATAAAGCGCGGCGATATAGGAAAGCCTCTTTTCATACATTATTTGGAAAAGCTCAGGGAAGCGCACGGGGCCAGTTATTACCGCAGGCTCTCCGGCAGGCTTGAGCATGAACAGGGAGGCATGTTTATAACAAAGTCATGCCATGATTTTGACCTGGTGAATTATCTGATAGACGACAGGCCCGAAAAAATTTTTGCTTCCTGTAAAAAGGTACTTTTCGGCCTCGGCGGAGAAAACGCCCGCAAGAATTGTCATGAATGTGATAGAGCTTTTGAGTGTGAGCATGAGATGACAAAGGTCATGAATAAGCGCGAAGACCTGAAATATTATAATGATCTTTATATTGGAGAGTCTCCCGCCAATTCAAGAGGTTATGTACCCGACAATTGCGTTTATAAAGAATCGCTTCTTACTGATATGAACAACCTGATAGCCGAATACAGGGGCGGCTTGAGATTAAACTACGCACAGATACTTTTTGCCGCGAAACCCGGCAGGGAAATCGGGATATTCGGGACGCATGGAAGTCTCCAGTATAACCTTAACGATCAGGAACTGAAAGTGAATACCAGATGGAACGCTTCAGAATATAATGTAAAGGCAAATAATATAAGCGGTAATCACGGCGGTGCCGACCCCAGAATAATGAAGGCATTCACGGACATGGTCAGGTCTAAAGGAGAAAGCCCTTCGAGGATTGAAGATGGCGCCTGGGCGCTGGTAATGGGATATGCCGGATACCGTTCATCGGCATCTGAAACATGGGTTGATGTAAACGAAATGGCAAAAGAGGCCGGAATAAAGGAGAAATAAAAAATGAGGAAAATTACACTGTTCTTAGTGAGTTTATTTCTGTTGCTGAACTTGAGGGCCGTTGAATATTTCATAAGCCTTGATGGAAATGATTCAAACCCCGGCACTTCTGCAAATTCGGCTTTTAAAACCGTTAAAAAAGCTGTTGATATCCTGAAACCCGGAGATATCCTTACTATACTTCCGGGCGAATATCTTCAACAGGCCCTTGTAAAATGTTCAGGGACTCCCGAAAAACCGATTGTAATAAGGGGCACGGATAAAAAATTCTGCATATTGAAGGGCTGGAAGGATATCAACGGGGAAGACTTCAAAGCCGTTTCAGGCTCCAGATTTACGTACGTTGCCGAAATTGAGAATAATGTGTTTAATGTTATTGAAAGTGACACCGGACAGATGCTTGATCCCGCCCCCGGCATTGAAGACATGGATTCGTTCAGGTCATCATATTGTTATGACAAGGCTTCAAAGAAACTTTACATCCATTCAAGCGATGGAAAATCACCAGAGTCCCATTCATTTAAAGTTACCGTAATTCCGGGATATTTATTAAATCCTGTAAATGTCAAGAATATGGTCATTGAAAATCTTTCTTTCTGCGGTTCCTATGCTGAGGATTCGCGCATGGCGGGATGGGGTTACGCCATAAGAACTTATCAATGTGAAAATATTCTGATAAGAAACTGTGAGTTCCATTACAATTGTGGAGGATATTCAGATTCCTACGGATTGAAAAATACCATCCGGGATTGCCGCCTCTCAAACAATCTGGCCCTAGGCTACGGAGAATTGGGGCAGATAATGTTCAGTATGAAAAGTACGGATTGCACAGCTTTGAATAATATTATTACAGACGGAATTAATCATGGCCTGCGTTTTTATGGGCACGCTAAGAATGTCAGAGCAATTGGCAATATAATAGTCAATGACGGTATCGGCCTCTATTATAAAGCCACAGCCGGAAGCAGGCTTGCTGAAAGGAATGTGGTTGATGAATGTAAGAGATGTAATTATAGTGATTTACAGGGCGGGCAGCCAATAAAGGACCTATGGAATACCTTTGCCACTCCAAGTTTTGTTTTTGACCCCAACAACAGCAACCTTATTTTCAATCCCGCTAAAGACAATCCGAATTTCTGTGATACTGAAAGCCTGGATTACAGATTGCAGTCGGACAGTCCTTATAGAAAAAAAGGCCCTGATGGAAAAGACGCCGGGGCATATCAATTCGAAGCAAATGTGTTTTTCGTCTCTCCGAACGGCAATGACAATAATGACGGCTTGAGCGTTAAATCCGCTTTTTTAACTCTTGAAAAAGCTTCAAAGAAATTGAAAGCCGGAGTCACTCTCTATCTTCTTCCCGGAATTTATAAAGAACCTTTGACTGTAAGCGTAAAAGGAACTCCGGAAAAGCCCGTGACGATACGTTCCAGAGGCAATTCCCCGGGTGCCCGGGTATCATCCCTGCTGATTGATAATGCTGAAAATATTAAAATAGAAAAACTATCCATAACAGAAGCATTGATAAAAAATTCACAGGACGTGAAACTGGAAAGAATTTACAGTTCGAAAAATATTGAAATCCTCTCCTGCAAAAATGTTCAGCTTGGATATTCCACAATACTTTCAGAGGTAAAAATTGGAAAATCTTCCGGCGTTGAGCTGCATCATTCAATATTGAGTTCAGCAAAAGAATACCTGATTGTTTCTTCTGAAAGTCCGGCGCTGTTTTCAGAATATAACAACTTCATAAGCCCTGAAAATAAATTTGCGTTGATAGATAACAACAAACTCAATTCTCTGGATGCGATGAAAAAATATGTTAACGGGATGCGTTATTGCATATCATCTCCCGATTGTTTCAAGATTGTTGATGGAAAGCCTTATCTTTCGCCATCTTCAATTTGTTCCAGTATGGACGGAAAAGGCATGGCGATAGGCGCTTTTGAAATTTGGCATGATGTTCCAGTAGCGGAAATAACGGATGTAAAAGTAAATTATCTCAGTCCTTCTTCTGCTTCAATAAGCTGGACTTTGCCGAATACCAGCAGTGTCTTATGGAGAGTAAGGGGGGGCTGGTCCGATGGAAGACCTGTTCTTTCATATCTGAAATACGGCACAACTCCTGACTGCGGCAAAAAAATCGTTTCTCTGGGCGACATATTCAACAGTGTTACAATTAACGGATTGGAAGCCGGAAAGAAATATTACTTCAAAATAGAGGTTCCGAAAAATCCTGAAGTATGGCTTCCCGATACAAATCTTCCGCCTTTTAAAATGCTGGAAAAATTTATGAAAACATGGAAAGCCGCCGAAACGGAACTTGCCAGCTTTACCACTCCGGCAAAATTTACAAAACCCGCATGCAGGACCTTATATCTTTCTCCGAAAGGTTCTGACGGCAATGACGGTTTGAGCCGTGAAACAGCGTGGAAATCCCTCAAAAAAGCGAGTGTTGAAGTGAGACCCGGCGATACGGTGATTTTATGCGACGGAGTTTATGAAGGGACATTCCGCCCTGTGGTTTCAGGCCTTCCCGATTTCAAAATAACCCTGAAGGCGGAAAACTGCGGTTCGGCTGTCATCGACGGTTCTAATTTTACAAGGCCCTGCGGGATATTGCTGGACCTTTGCAGTCATGTTGTCATTGATGGAATTGTTTTGGAAAATTTTTCCGCAAAGCTTTTCGGCAACAGGGCAGGAATGGATTATGGTCAGTTGGAAATAATAAGATCGGGAGACATAACAGCCCGCAACTGTATTTTTAATGCGCATGGCCAATATCAAAGTACCGTACTTAAAGATGTTTTTGATATAAAATTCATAAATAATGTTTTTATGTTTTCCCCAGCCCAAATTGCAGGCCATTATATCAATAATATAGAATTCAGGGGCAATACTTTCTTTTACACCCTTATAAGTAATTTCAATGTTTTTAAATTTGCCGCAAATTCTGAGGTGATAATAAAAAATAATCTTTTCGCAGGGTTGAGCAAACAGAAAGTTCTGGCCCATGGGGTCGGCATAAATGGCGAGTGGAAGGATTTTTTCAGCGAGGCGAAGAATAAAAATATAAAGTTTGTCTGCGATTACAACGCATGGTATTTTTCTCCTTCTGACCCTTACAATTTCTGCGGGTTTGAAGATTTTCCATCGGATATCAAGCTTCCTCTGGGCGTTAAGAGGCTCCAGGACAAATTCGGCATTGAAAAACATTCCATCGAAATCAAGAATCTCGTTTTTACAAGCGGTATTCCCGTTGATTATATGAGCGACGATTTCAATAAACTCTTTGACGGGTTCCTCAAAAAGAATAAACTTACACTTAAATCCTTTGAATTGCCCGATAATTCACCTCTGAAAAATTCCGGCGAGAACGGCGTCCGTATAGGAGCAGGTATCCCAAATACAAAATAAGTCCTTGTTTTGTATGGCATTTCCCAAAAACAATAACATATTAGGGGGGGGACGAAGTCCCCTTTATTGTTTTCGCTCAACTTTGTTTGCGAAAGACGGAACCCCCTTTTTTTGTTAGAAAGATTTTTAAATGAGTTATTGTTACAATTCGGTATTATGCAGATATAATGAAATTGCCATCAAGGGCGGCAACAGGTCGATGTTTGAAAAGTGCCTCGTTGAAAATATGCGGGGCGCTTTGGCAAAAATAGAAAACTTGAAAATTTCCAGGGTCAGAGGCAGAATATGGATTGAACTCAAAAATGGAAACGACTTCACTCAGGATGAACTCGATATAATCAAAAAACAACTGCCTAAAGTTTTCGGAATGGAATCTTTTTCCCCCGGTATTTTATGCAAGCCGGATCTGGAAGAAATCCGTTCGGCCGTCAGAAAAAGCGTGGACAATATTTTTAAGCCCGCGATGGAAAAAAGCAAAGGTCCGCTTTCTTTCAGGATAAGGGCCAGAAGAAGCGATAAAAAATTTCCGTTCCGTTCCAAAGAAATTGAAATAAAGCTCGCCGAGCTTATCGCTGAAATTTATGGGGAAGAAAATCTTGATGTTGATCTGATGAACGCGGCTGTTTCGGTCTGTTGCGAGGTAAGAGAGGAATTTGCTTTTGTTTTCTATGAAGTCTGTGCCGCTCCCGGAGGGCTTCCGGTCGGATGCAATGATTCAGTGTTAGTGCTGCTTTCCGGAGGCATTGATTCGCCTGTTGCCTCCTATATGACAATGAAACGCGGTTCCCCGGTGAATTTCATAACATTTCACAGTTCCCCCTACACCCCCCCTGAAACGGTTGACAAGGTTAAAAGAATTGTAAAAGTAATAAATGAATATCAGAGGGGAGGCGTTTTATTTATATGCAATCTGGCGCCAATCCAAAAGTTGATAAGGGATAAATGCTCGGAACGTTACAGGACCATACTTTACAGGCGGATGATGTTCAGGATAGCCGAAAAAGTAGCTTTGAAGAATAAAATGTCAGCCCTTGCCACAGGTGAAGCAGTAGGTCAGGTGGCCAGCCAGACAATATCAAACCTGAGTACCATTAATAATGCGGTAAGAATGCTTATCCTGCGCCCCCTGATAGGCATGGATAAACACGAAGCGATTGTTCTTTCCCGCAAAATGGGAACTTCTGATATTTCAAACGAACAGGTACCCGACAGTTGCACGGTCTTTGCCCCGAATTCTCCAGCCACGGCCAGTAAAATCCCCCTGATCGAAAAAGAAGAAGAAAGACTTGGCGATTACAACTCCATTTTGGAAGAAATAATCAGCAATATAGACTTACCTGAAAAGTGAGCAATTAGGTTTGCAAGGTAAGTAAGAGTCCCTTTAAAAAAGCGTTTCACAGCAGTTTGAAAACTTGAATATTTCTTTTCGGGCTGAATTTTAATAAAGACTGAAGCCCCTTTTGACAGTTGGAATTTTTTTTTAAAGAAGGATGAAAATGAATGGTATTTCATATAAGGAAGCCCTTGATATACTTAAAACAGATAATGAATCTGAACTTTCTGATATTTTTAAAAGGGCTTCTGAATCAAGACGGAAATATTTCGGAGCTGGAATAACAACTTGCGCTATCATAAACGCCAGAAGCGGAGGATGTTCAGAGAATTGTTCTTTCTGCGCGCAGTCAAAAATTTCAAAAGCCGTTTTTAAAAGTTATCCTCTGGTCTCTGAAAAGAAAATTTTCAAATCCGCCGAAGTGGCCTCAAAAAATAAAGTTTCCCATTTCAGTATAGTTACTTCGGGCAGGTCCGTGAAAATTTCGAAGGATTTGAATACGATATGCAGGGCAATAAAGAAAATTTCAGCTGAACTCCCCGTAATTCCCTGCGCGTCTCTCGGAATACTTGAAAAAGAAGTTTTTGGAAAACTGAAGGACGCTGGACTCAAACGTTATCATCACAATCTTGAAACAGCAGGAACTTATTTTAATAAAATCTGCGGTACAAGGACTTACAAAGACCAGATTGATACCGTTCACAGGGCGAAGGAAAACGGGCTTTCAGTTTGTTCCGGTGGTATTTTCGGCCTTGGCGAAACTAAAGAACAGCGCGTTGAATTGCTTGAAACCATCAGATGTCTTGA
>MHBF01000184.1 GCA_001803225.1 Lentisphaerae bacterium GWF2_44_16
CTCAATCATTACTATTTTACGACCCAGAGGGTCGGGGAATTAAACCCTCCCTGATTAAAGCTAAAAACCTACAAGATCCTGAGCGGCACTGCTTTTAATATGATTTATATATCCGGGAGAATTTATGGTCAGGTTTTTTTTATCTTTGTCATACATGGCTTCGACTCCATCACTGCGTTGCCAGAAGTCATTTTTCAGTATTTCAGTCCATTCTTTGCCGTCCAAGTTTACTTTGAGAAGATGCTTGATGACATAAGTTGTAAGTTCCACGTTGCAGAATCTACTGTAATTTATAATGTCAGCCCACTGTTTTGACTGAAGGCTCTGCTGATAAAACTTGTTATTTATATCAGGCCTTGAATAAGTTATGCTGACCGCCTGGTTTCCCTTGAAAACAACACATATAAGGAAATTATTTTTCAAGTAATAATTGTTCAGATAGCCTCCCGCGGTTTGAACCTCCCCTACCGGAGTGCCATACCTCCTGTTCGCGTCTTCCAATGATTCACCTATGCGTGCTGAAAGAGTCAATACCAGAGCAAAAAAGAAAATAAGCGAACAAAGAGCTTTAAGCATGGAAAGCCTCCATCATTTTTTCATTAAAAAATCAACGGCCAATACCCATACAATATACTGAAAAACAGAAAGCGGCAAGCTGCTGCCGCCTATCCTGAAGATAAAAATCAGTACCTAATCCTTGGCGTATAGTGAGTGTGAAGCAGCTTATGGGCCATATCACTGCCGGGTTTACCCAGGAATTCTTCATATATCTTGATAATATACGGGTTTTCATGGGATTTTCTGATGGTCTTATCGGTATCTTCCTCGTAAATTGCTTCCATGCGTTTTTTGAGTATATCGGTATCGCCGTGGATATAAGGCTGACCGCCGCCGTTTATGCATCCGCCGGGACATGCCATAATTTCGATGGCATGGTACTGGACTTCCTTGCGGCGTATTTTTTCGAGGAGTTTCCTGGCGTTTCCGAGACCTGAGGAGACGGCCACGTTCAGAGTGAGATCGCCTATTTTGACTTTTGCCTCCTTAACGCCGTCAAGGCCGCGAACGGCTTCAAAATCGATATCCTGAAGGCTCTGTCCGGTCAGCCAGTCCGCGGCTGTTCTCAGAGCGGCTTCAAGAACGCCTCCGCTGGTGCCGAAAATGACGGCGGCCCCGGTTGATTCGCCAAGGGGATTGTCATAACTGCTGTTTTTCAACTTGTCAAAAATAATTCCGGCTTCACGTATCATGTCGGCGAGTTCGCGCGTTGAAATAACTATATCGACATCGCGCAGGCCGTCATGAGAAAATTCATCTCTTGAAGCCTCATATTTTTTGGCCAGGCACGGCATTACTGAAACCACCACGATATCTTTGGGGGCCACACCGATTTTTTGGGCGTAATAAGATTTGGCTATGGCGCCGAACATCTGCTGTGGGGACTTCGCGGAGGAAGGAATGTGGATAAGGTCCTGAAACTGATGCTCGAAAAACTTGACCCAGCCCGGACAGCAGGATGTCAGTATAGGGAGGTTTTCGTTTTTCTTGACCCTTTCAATCAATTCGGTAGTTTCTTCCATAATAGTAAGGTCGGCGGCAAAATCAGTATCGAATACTTTATGGAAACCGAGCATTTTGAGAGCGGTTACAAGCTTGCCCGTGCTGACGGAACCGGGAGGAAGTCCGAAAGCTTCGCCGATGGCAACTCTGACGGCGGGAGCGGTCTGGACGATAACTGTCTTATTTTTATCGTTCAGTGCCTGCCATACTTTGTAAGTATGGGTCATTTCAGTCAACGCGCCTACCGGACAAGCCGCGACGCATTGGCCACAGAAAGTACACTGGGTTTTATCCAGTGATTTTTCCTGACTTGGGGCCACTACCACACTGAAACCCCTGTGAACAGCGGAGAGAACACCTACTGTCTGTATAGTATTGCAAGCTGTTTCACAGCGGCGGCACATTATGCATTTATTGAGGTCGCGGACGATGGATTCGTTTTCGAAGTCCTTTTTATGGGACATGGCCTGACCTTCATAAAGTATCCTGTGAAGGCCCATGTCAGCAGCAAGGGACTGGAGTTCACAGGAACCGTTTTTTTCGCAAGTCAGACAATCCTTGGGATGGTTTGAGAGAAGGAGGTCCAGCATAGTCCTGCGGGCATTGATGGCCCTGATAGTGTTTGTTTTGACAACCATGCCTTCGCTTACAGGGGTACAGCAGGACGCGGCGAGGTTCGGGCGACCCTCGATTTCGACCACGCATACACGGCATGAGCCTACCCTGTGATCTATTTTAAAACACTCAAGCTCGTAATGGCAAAGCGTCGGTATTTTGACTCCGATCTTCTTTGCCGCCTGATAAATTGTCGATCCCTTCTCAACGGTAACCGACTTGGAATTAATTTTCAAGGTAATCATAATTAAAGCAGCCTCCGCTAATTTTTCAGTTATTTCTTTTCAACCGCGTTGAATTTGCAGACATCACGGCAGACGCCGCATCTTATGCACTTTGACTGGTCAATCAGATGCCTGTTTTTCTTTTCACCGCTGATGCATTTGCTCGGACAATTTTTTGCGCAGACGCCGCATCCTACGCACTTGTCGCTTATTTCATATCTGATAAGCTTTCTGCAAACCATTGCCGGACATTTTTTATCTTTCACATGGGCGATGTATTCGTCCATGAAGTTTGCCATGGTGGAAAGGACAGGGTTCGGTGAGGTCTGTCCAAGTCCGCAAAGGGCCGTATCCTTGATAATCAGGGACAAATCCTTCAGTTTTTTGAGGGTGAGTTCAGTGCCGTTCCCTGAACAGATTTCTACCAGCATTTCATGGAGTCGCTTGTTCCCTATTCTGCAGGGAGTGCATTTGCCGCAGGATTCATCGAGAGTAAACTCAAGAAAATATCTGGCGACATTTACCATACAATCATCTTCGTCAAGGACAATCATGCCTCCGGAACCCATCATGGAACCAAGGGATTTCAATGTCTCATAATCAATCTTAGTGTCTATGCTCTTACTGGTGATGCATCCTCCGGAGGGGCCGCCTGTCTGGACGGCCTTGAAAGCTTTGCCATCCTTTATGCCCTGCCCGAGTTTGTAGATAATATCATTCAGAGAAGTGCCCATAGGAACTTCAATAAGGCCGACTTTATTGATTTTCCCGGCGAGTGCGAAAACTTTTGTCCCGGGGGATTTTTCGGTCCCTATGCTCTTGAACCAGTCAGGGCCTTTTCTTATGATGGCGCAAACATTGGCATAAGTTTCCACGTTATTGACGACGGTTGGTTCTTTCCAGAGACCCGAAATGGCGGGATAGGGAGGCTTGAATGTGGGTTCGCCGCGATGTCCCTCAATAGAATGAATCAGGGCTGTTTCTTCACCGCATACAAAGGCACCGGCGCCATATTTTATGTCAATATCGAAATTAAAACCGGAATTGAAAATTTTTTCTCCGAGGAAGCCGCATTTTCTTGCCTCGTCAACCGCCAGATAAAGCCGTTTCACGGCGAGAGGATATTCCGCGCGCACATAGATGACGCCATTATGAGCACCAACGGCATATCCTGCTATAATCATAGCTTCGAGAACTGAATGAGGGTCCCCCTCAAGCACCGCGCGGTCCATGAAAGCGCCAGGGTCGCCTTCATCAGCATTACAGATAACATATTTTATATCAGATTTCTGCGTGGCCGCAAATTTCCATTTTGCTCCTGTCGGGAAGCCGCCGCCGCCGCGTCCTCTCAGTCCTGATTTATCAATGACATCAATCACATTAGCCGGTTTCATTTCCTTGAGAACTTTCAGAAGGGCTGTATATCCGTCATTGGCTATGTACTCATTTATATCTTCGGGGTCAATTCTGCCGCAGTTTTTCAGGACTATTCTGTACTGAATGGCTTTCCCCGGATTGTCTTCCAGCTCTGGGTAATACCAGTTTTTTTCGATGATATCTATTCCAGACGCCGCGCCGCCTTTTGTAACAATGGCATTGGCGTCTTCGGGCTTGACATTGCCGAAAATAACGCTGTTTTCAGACTTGACGTCAACTATTTCAATAGTAGGCTCGGAATGGCAGAGGCCCATGCATCCGGACTGAACCACTTCTATTTCACGTTTCAGTCCGAGCGCTTCAACTTCTTTGTTTATCGCTTCCAGTACAGGCGTTGTCCCGGCGGCAATGCCGCAGGTGCCCATGGAAACGAGTATCCTTGTTTTCACATCAGGGTTTGCGGCCCCGACTTTCTTTAATTTTTCACTGGTATCTATACGCATTGTTTTAACTCCAATCACCTGATTTACTTACAGTCTTTGATAATGCCGGCGACCATTTTAGGCGTTACATTTCCATAAACCCTGTCGTTGACCATAACCACCGGGGCCAGGCTGCATGCCCCTACACAACGCAGTCCGCCAAGCGAAAATTTCATATTTTTAGTAACTTCGCCCTCGCTTATTTCAAGCTGCCTTTTGAATTCCTCCAATATCAGGCCCGAGCCTTTAACAAAACACGCTGTCCCCAGACAAACGCATATCTTGTATTGTCCGAGAGGTTTTGTCGTAAAGAAAGAATAAAAACTTATAACACCATACACTTCGGAAACATGAAGGCGCAGCTTGTCCGCTATAAAAACCTGAAGCTCTTCGGGAAGATACCCGAAAATACCCTGGGCTTTATGAAGGGACTGAATTAAAAAGCCTCTGTTTTTTTCAACGTCATCGGAGAGAGGAAGAGTGCTCAGGTAATCATCAAGAGCGGCCCTTTTCTCCGGGAAACGCTGAATAATATCAACTTCACCGGTACACTTATTCATTTAAAACCCCTCGCTGAATTTATAATTTCACAATACACACACCGGACACGGATATTTGCGTCAAAGTGCAATTCTACAGTTCCGGGACACATTAAGATTACAGAAGCGGACTGAAATTTCAAACCATGAACGATGGAAATATCTTATATTAATTTTTCCGTGCAAAATTTCACAAATAACGCAAGATTAAAGCTGGAAAACAGATTCCCTGCCCTTCGTCTCCATGCTTTTCACTTTTTCATCATAGCTTTGAGAATTCGAACCCAAATTTGTTTTTTTTGCACAATGCGTCTTGACAGGGGCTGATTTATAGTATAAAATACAACTAACTCGAATTAGTTAAGCATGACAAGATAAGGTTTTCCGTTATGATAACAATGAAGGACATAGCCAGGCATTTCGGAATATCGAGGACAACCGTATCCCTCTGCCTTTCCGGGAAAGCCGCGCAATATAAAATAGCTGAAGCAACCGAGAAAAATGTCTGTGATTATGCGGCAAAAGCCGGTTTTGTACCTGATCAAACGGCTATCTCTCTAGTCAGTGGGAAAAAAAAGGCTGTTGGAATATTTGTTAACCTCTTTACCAGCGGAAAATCAAATGACGCTTTAAGGCACTTTATTGGAACAATATCCCGAACGGACATAAAATATCAGGTCATTCATTTTCAGGAAAATACCATTTTTTCATGTATCCAGGAAATGCTGGGCAACGGAATTAAAACTATCATCATTATAGGATGGATTGAACACTCCGATGACTTTTTGGAAAGCGTAAAACCTTACTTGCAAAACGGAGCAAAATTGTTTCTTGTCGATTATTATTTTACCGACCCTTTGATAAAAAGAAGAGAAAATATTTGTTTTATCGGTATCGACCGTAAAAAAGCATATCTCGAAACTTTTGAATACTTGCATAAACTTGGTCACAGAAAAATCGCAATCAGTTTCAATCCAATCCGTTTGGAGGCTTGGACTGAGTTCAGAAAAAAGCATTCTTTATCTTTCAATTACATAATAAAACCGCCAGCACCAGCCCTTGATACGGACAGCGGATTTAATGATGAAAAAGAATTCATAGATAAAGTTATCAAGTTATATAAAGAGGAGCAAATTACAGCGATAACTTTGAGCAATGATTTTCTTGCAGCCAGGCTTATAGACGCATTGGGCCGGAATGGAATAAAGACCCCCCGGGATATTTCAGTTGTTGGCTTCGATAATCTCAAATTCTCGCCGTACTTCAATGTTCCACTGACTACTGTTGACGTTCCTGTAAGCGATATGGTGAATAAAGTACTTGAGGCAATATTGAACGGAAAAAAACTGCCATCCAGGACTGTTCTCGAAGCAAACTTAATAATACGTTCATCAGCGGGAAAAATATTTACAGATATTAAAAATGGACATATAAAGGAAAACCATAACTAATGGAAAAACAAATGAACCGTTCAGTATTAGGCAATCTTGAGTGGCAGCTTCACAGAAAATTCACGTTAGTGGAGCTCCTGATTGTAATATCTATCATAGCTTTACTTGCCGCTGTTTTGTTACCAGCGCTACAGAAGGCAAAAATGAGCGTGGAAGCCACTTCCTGTGCCAACAACTGCAAGCAAATAGGCGTTGCATTACTGCAATATTCCAATGATTTCAATGAATGGATACTCCCTGCGCGCACTCCATCTTTAAGGCCGAGCGACGGACTCGCGTCAAATCAGGCATGGGTATTCCTCCTTGGAAATTGGGGGCCTTATTCGCCCTGTGATTACGGTCTGAGAATATGCAGTTTAGGCAATAATTATTACAAAAACGCAAAATCCGGTATAGGTAGCGGTACGCTTATAGTATGTCCTTCTCAGAAAATAAGCGGAAAATTCACTTACACAGATTATGCCGTTAATACATGGCTGTTTGGTATTGTGGGCAATAGTACTTATAAACCCCATAAAATAACACAAATCACAAGTCCGTCCATCACTAAGTATGTCTTTGATAATGGCAATACCGGAGAATATGGCATCTCATATATTCTTGAAAGCTCAGGAGATATTAATGTAGATTTCAGACATCTTCAAAAAACTAATGTTTTGTACGCGGACGGACATGTCTATTCCGCCAGATATGCGGATTTAACCTCCCTTGGCACACATAACGGAACTACTGAATTATTACAGGGCTTTATAAGATGACGCCCCAATCAAAGGTTAAGGATAAAGCATAACTTTAAATAAAAACATGAGGACAAAAATGAAGATGATAATGAATGTTGTTTTCGGACTAAGCCTGGCACTGGTCGACATTTGTTTAATTTCAAAGGCGGAATGTGAGGAAAACAAAGCTGTCATAGCCTTATGGCATTTTGACGAGGGAGAAGGTGACATTGCCAAAGACTCAAGCGGTAATAATAACGATCTTCAATTGAAAAGCGTGACTTGGACTGAAGGGGAAAAAGGCAAATGTTTGTCGTTCAGCGCGAAAAAAACCGAAAAGGGATATTACCCATGCGCTGTAGCGCAATCTGTTTCAGACCCAGTGGTTTTTCTAGCAGACCAATTCACTATCAGCACCTGGATAAAGCCGGATTACGAGTCTCCGAAAACCTATGAAATACTCAACTGCGGCAGCGGTGACCGTGGACCAGGTTACCGCTTAGTGCTCTCGTACGGCAAGTTTTCTTTTATTTCCGGAGACGGTAAAAATTGCTGGAGTATCGCTACACTTGGTATGCAGAATGGAGCCATTCCTGATGAGACCCTTGCGAAACAGAAATGGTCTAAAGGCAAGATAGAAAACCGCTGGTATCATATAGCCGTAACTTATAAAGACAGCATATACCGTATCTATGTGGATGGACAGCTAGCCAGCCGAAAACAGGAACGCGCAATAAATCCGAATTCTAAAAGAAAGTATTTCACTCTGGGAGGATATCAAGGAGGGTTTGCGTATCCTTTTAAAGGCTTAATCGACGAAGTCGAGATATTAAGCAGGGCAAAGACAAATGAAGAGATTCTTGCTGAATTGGGTAAAGCAACTGAAGGCGCAATAATAAAAGATAAGGAAATAACGTATGAAGAGCTTTTGTCGCGTTATGCTCATTTAATGGCAAAAGGAAAAGGAGAGAGGGTGGAATACAAAAATGAGAGACTTTATGTTGACGGTAAACCTTTTCTTTTTATCGGGCCTTGGGGATATGTAAAGAGTAAAAATGAATTTGAACTGTGTAAAAAGTATCATCTTACCGGCATTTTAGGTCAAGCACGAGATTTGGACATGGCCCGTGATTATGGATTAATGGTGGCGGTAAGCGCCTTGGAGTCTCCTAAATTAGAAGGCAAGGCATTAGAAGAACATATAGAAAAACTCTCCAAACACCCGGCAAATCTTACTTATTTTTTATCTGATGATTTTCTTGGTCATCTCTCCATGATCAAAAACATAGAACTTATCAGGCGTTTTGATACTTACCGCCCAACATTGGCTGACATTGTAGGTTATGACGCTGACCGCAAAAAGAGCAGTACATTTATTGATCTGCTCGCGCCTTATACATATCCCGCGCCTGCACATACCTATAAATGGTATGCTGATTATCTTGACCACAATCGTGAGATTGTCAACCGTAAATTCAACTGGACCTGCCCACAGGCCGGAACTTACAGTGCTTTTGCCCGGACAGGACAGCCAGTATATTATTTTACCAAATATCCCGGTGCCGCTCAAATGAGATTGCAAACGTACATTGGATTGGCCCATGGGATTAGAGGATTTATGTACTGGCCCGGCAATGAAATCTGGAAGACTAAAAGGAAAATAGCTGAATTGGGCATTCTCTGCTGTGAGATGGAATACGCCGGTGACATAATTGTAGAAGGGGAAATGAGAGAGAATACAGCAGTATCTTGCAGAGATGATATCACAGTGACCAGAATCGATAAGGGCAACGATATTCTGCTCATAGCCAATCAATATAAAGATGGCTATGAAACCTGGGTTCCAGAATGGGACACAGAAGCAGTTGCTCTCAGAATAAAGAACACGCCCCTTGATAACCGCAGAGCATATCTTATCTCGCTTCCTTTGCTGAATGAATTAACGGTTAAACAAGACGCAAAGGATTTAGTTATTACTGCTGAAAAGCTATTCGGCTGTGATTTAATTCTTCTTACATCCGATGAAGCAAAAATAGAAGCTATCAGGAAAAAACAGGCCGTTCTTCTTCCTGAAGTCTCAGACTTTGCTCTTGAATCAGCCAAAGGAACAGAGATTGACGTCGGCAATGTATTGGCTCAATGCATAAACAGACCGCTCGACTGGAACAGCGCGGTAAATGCCTTCAATTGTGGACAGAAAGAATTGCAAAAAGCTCAGGAAGAGTTTAAAAAAGAAAAATATCCGGGAGCATTTTTTTCGGCACGTAAAGCATCAAGCCTGTTCAGAAAAGCAGGGCAGGTAATCGTAGACAAGGCAAAGAGTATTTCAGATTACGCGCCTTTTTACGTAAGAAGAGGACTTTTGATTAATTTCTATGCCCTTCCGCAATATTTTACCGCATTTGACTTTCCTCATGAGAAAACTGGAAAATATAGCTTGAACAGGCCTTGGTGTATCACGTCAGGCGATTCGATTATTCCAGCGAAGATAGCTGATTTATATCCAGATAAAACTGCTGTTTCTTCAAAAAAAGGAGAAGTCGTTACAGCCCTGCATACTGAACCAGGAAAAACTTATCTTCTCAATGTTATTTCCGGGCATCTTATACTTTATGACGGTGAAGATAAACTTAAATCCGGTCAGTCGGATTGTGTCCCCTTACCAAATAATAATATAAATTTTGAATGTTATCTTTTTTCTCCGGAGAAAGAAGAAAAGTGGTATGCCGAATTAGCCGCTGACAGAAAGTGGTACGGATCTGTCAAGGCAGGTCTGATATCGGCAATACCAATTGAGTCTGGCAAGAAACAAAAAGGAAAAGTTTTATCAGCAGAACAACCGACAGAACTTTTTACGTTTCCCTGCAAAAAAAACACTTCATACCGATTTACTTTAGAACAGGACAAAGGAATTTCTCTTGACCTACAGGTCGCGGTGGCAGCTAACCCATCATATATTCTTGCCCAGACAACGGAACGGAAACAGGGAAGCACGCAAGTAATTACAGCTACGGCGCATCATGATGGAAACTTATCCGTTGTAATTCAGAGATATCTCGGTGAAGGATCTTTTAATTTAATGGTGGAAACGCTGCCAACGTCTGTTCCGTTGCAGAAGATAACGTCGGCGTTTAAAGAAACCAAATTTGCTTTCTACGGCAAAAATGGTGCTGACAGTATAGAATGCTTTAAGTCTAAAGGAATTGATGGAGAAGATTTGACGGGAAATTTATCAAAAGCAGATTTAGGCAATATTGATGTGATAATTCTGTTGACAAACGCAGTTAAATATGACGCAGAAAATGACGATGAACTCAAAAAAAACGGCAGTAAATTTCATAAGTATGTTCAAGACGGAGGAAGGCTTTTGGTTTTTCAGCAGAACGGGAAAAAAACATGGCATGATGAATGGCTGGTTTACCCTCTCAAGCTGACAAATGCTCGTACTGACACGGAGCCACATCTTCAAAAAGACACAGGCATTTTAAACGGTCTTGAAGGAAATGATTTCGTCAGCAAAAATAAAGTTATCGGCCTCTACCCGATTGATGCGGCAAGCTCAGATAAACACTGGTCTTACAGCGCGTGGACAGACGCTGACCGCAAATTATCTCTCCTCTCGGAATGCGAGTACGGAAAAGGTAAAGTGGTTTTTACCCAGTTTGCCATATTTGACAGATCTTCAGAGCCTGTTATGCAGGAACTTTTAGACAGGTTGCTCAGACACATTATTAAAAAATAGCCTCACCGTATCCGTATATGCTTAAATGTAAAACCGGCAGAAAATCGTTTTGGCGGAGCATATTTTTTTCAAGCAAAAATGAGTTGAACATTTTGAAATCAGTTTATGTCTTTCTCCTGTTGTAAATTTATGTTTCCAAGTGTATAAGTATAGCAGGTTTCTAATAGAACATACATGGGGGAAATAATGCAACTGGTAATAGAGCATATTAGAGAGCTTTTCTCGGCAACCCGTTATCTCTATTGGTTTCTCGCCCTCATGGGTACATTTATTTTTCTGATACAGATAATAATGACCTTCCTGGGATTTGGAGGAGACTCCGATGTAAATGCCGACGGGCATGTAGATTACGGGGAACATTCCGATGTGGGTTTTGCCGAATTCAGATTTTTCTCTTTCCGTTCCATCATCGCGTTCATGACTTTTTTCGGCTGGGGCGGTGTTCTCTGGGGAAGTTCCGGCTGGGGCGGCTTTATAATAGCTTTCATGTGCGGTCTGGTAATGATGTTTATAACGGCGAGCCTTATTTTCGGACTGCTCCAGCTTCAACAAAGCGG